>JBEHYH010000187.1:0-11147 GCA_048498275.1 Myxococcota bacterium
GTGCGCATCCGCCTGCGGGTGGCGACGAATCAAAAACGTCACTGGGCGGCGTTTGAAGTGCCGCTGCCTGCCGGCCTCGAGCCGGTGGACACGTCGCTCTCGACGACCGCTTCGCTCACGCGCTCGCCCGACGAGGAGCAGCGCGATGTCGGCTACGACGAAGAGATGAGTGAAGACGGCGAGGGCGGTGACGCCGAAGAGAGCGAGTACGACGACAACCCGTGGCGCTACCGCTTCTGGACCCCGTTCAATCACGTGGAGATGCGTGACAGCCGCGTGGTGGTGTTCGCCGACCATCTGCCGCCCGGCATCCACGTGACGAGCTTCGTGGCGCGCGCGACGACTCCCGGCACGTTCGTACTCAAGCCCGCGCGTGGCGAGCTCATGTACGAGCCCGAGGTCTGGGGTCGTTCTGAAGGCGGCACGTTCAGCGTCGAGCTGCCCGCGGGCGTGACGCAGAAATAGTCGAGAGGGGCCACATGAAGCTGAACCCGAACAGAATCGCGAAGGTGCTCGGGTTCATGCTTCTCCCGCTCGTGCCGGCGTTGGCGTTCATCGCGGCGCCGTTGCCGAACGGTCTGCTCGATTACCAGCCGATCGTTTCGCTCAAGGTGCTCGACCGCGACGGAGCGTTGCTACGTGAGCTGCGCAGCCGCGATGACGGGCGTTCGACGCCGATCACCACGAAAGAAATCTCACCGCAGGTTCGCGCGGCGTTTCTCGCGGCTGAAGATCATCGCTTCGACTCGCACCTCGGCGTTTCGCCGACCGCGATGCTGCGCGCGACGAAGCAGAACTTGTCGGCTGGAAAAATCGTTGCCGGTGGTTCGACCATCACGCAGCAGCTCGCGCGCACGCTGATTCCGCGTGAACGCACGTTGCTGGGAAAGACGCAGGAAGCACTCTGGGCGCTCCGGCTCGACGCGCATCTGTCGAAGGACGAAATTCTCACGCAGTACCTGAACCGCATCCCCTTCGGGAACAACACGTTCGGCATCGAAGCCGCGGCTGATCTGTATTTCGGCAAGAAGGCTGAGCATCTCTCGCTTGGTGAAGCGGCGTTGCTCGCGTCGATTCCGCGTGGGCCGTCGGCGTACGACCCGTATCGCAAGCCGAAGCGCGTAGCGGAACGTCGTGAATGGGTGCTGAAGCGCCTCGAAGAAGAAGGGCTCGCGAGCGCGGAAGAGGTCGCCGTCGCGCGCGCGGAGCCGGTCGACCTCACGCACTTCCGCGCGACGTTCAATTCGCCGCATTTCGTGAACTACATCTCGTCGCATCTCGAACAGTGGGGTCTGAGTGAGGCCGTCATCATCGAGACGACGTTGGACTCGCATCTGCAGACGCGCGTGGAGTCGCAGATCTCCGAGGAGATCACGCGGCTCGCTGATCGCCGTGTCGGTTCAGCAGCCGCCGTCGTCATCGACAATCAGAGCAGCGAAGTGCTCGCGTACGCAGGTTCCGCGGACTTCTTCGACGAACACATCGAAGGGCAGAACGACGGCATTCAGATGCGGCGCCAGCCGGGCTCCGCGCTGAAGCCCTTCATCTACGCGGAGGCCTTCACGCGCGGGTACACGCCTGCCACCGTCATTCCTGATCTCGATCTCGCGTTCAATGCGCCGAAGGGGAGCTACGCGCCGAAGAACTACGACCGGCGGCTCCACGGCCCGGTGCGCGCGCGTGAGGCGCTGGCGAATTCGTACAACGTGCCGGCGGTGCGCGTGGCTGACGACATCGGCGTCGGCACGGCGCTCGACACGCTGCACGCCGCGGGCTTCGAGTCGCTCACGCAAGACGCTGATCACTACGGCCTCGGTCTCGTGCTCGGGAACGGCGAGGTCAGTCTGTGGGAAGCGGCGCGCGCGTATTCGGGGCTCTCGCGCGGAGGCGTGGTGCGACCGTTGAAGGTGATCCGTCATGCGTATCGCGCCGATGGCACCGAGCTCGCGTTGCCGCGTGAGCTGGAACCGCATCGCTTCGCCGATTCGCGCGCCGTCGCGTTGGTGACGCACATCCTCTCTGACAATGCGGCGCGCGCGCGGGCGTTCGGGCTCGACAACGCGCTGCGCTTCGATTTCCCCGTCGCGGCGAAGACGGGCACGTCAAAGGGCTACTCCGACAACTGGACCGTCGGGTTCACGCGTGAGCGCACCGTCGCGGTGTGGGCGGGCAATTTCGACGGCACTCCGATGATTCAGGTCTCGGGCATCACCGGAGCGGGCCCGGTTTTCAAACGCGTGATGACTGCGTCGATGCACAACCTCGTGCCGGCGACGCTCGTGAATCGTGACGGGCTCGAGGCGGTGCACATCTGCCCGCTGTCTGGCGAGCGCGCCGGCCCCGCGTGCCCCGCGGCGATGGAGGAATTGTTCATTCCCGGCTCCGCGCCGAAACACGACTGCACGATGCACGGCGAAGTCGCGGCGTCGCTGACTCCGGAGCTCAAGCAACAGTGTCTGCGCCTCGCGGCGGAGTCGGGGCGCATGACCGACCTCGGCATCGACTTCTACGACTGGGCGAAGAACGAAGGTCTCGCGCGCGAGCCGTGGCTCGCCGCTGCGTGCCTGGGAAAATCTGACGACTCCGCCGCGGCGAAGTTGCTGCAGCCCGTGAAGGGCGGAGAGTTCCTGCTGTTGTCTGATCTGCCGCTCGCTGATCAGGCGATTCCTGTTCGCGTACGTGCTTCACCTGATCTCGCGCCGCTGTCGGTCTTCGTCGATGGCGAGCAGACGATTCAGCTCAACGCACCGTTCACCGGGCGGGTGCCCGCGACGCAAGGCGCGCATCTGCTCGAAGTGCGAGACCGCAACGGAGCCGTGCTCGATTCAGTGCGCTACCTCGTTCGCCGCTGATCAGTGCGTGTGCAGGTAGAGAATCGCGTTGTTCACACCGACGTACGCACCATCAGGCGCGCTGGTGATGGAGCTCGCGGTTTCACTCAGCTCCATGATCTGCGTGCGCTGCCTGGTCACCGTGTCGAAGCGATAGATGGCGCGCCCGTTGATGCCGAGCACCACGCCGTCTGACTCTTCGAAGAAGTCAGTCAACCTCGCGAACCCGGCGTCGGGAGTCGCGTACATCGTCGGCAGGTTCTCGCCGGGGTGCAGCACATAGAACTCCCACGGCCCGTTGACCGCACGCTTCACATAGGCGGTGACGGAGCCGCTGCCCGCGCGCACCCGCTGCGTCGACACGAAGGTCTGCGTGCCTGCGTCGAGGTTCGCGATCGTCGAATAGAACGCGACGAACATGCCCGCATCGGGAGCGGGCGCGATCGACGTGAGCGTTCCGGTGCCGTTCACCTTCGAGCCGAGTTGTCCATCGAGCTCGAAGTACGTGAGTGACGCAGGTTGAGAGACGGCCCAGACGAGCTGCCCGTTCACCAACGAGAGATCGATCGCCGTGCCGGCGTCGGAGACAACGGTCGACGCGATGACGCCGTCGAGCCGGCGCAACGTCGTGCCGTCGGCGAAGAACAACGCGCCAGACGCAGTGGTCAATGCAGCCGGCGAGCTCGTCAATTGTGACTGACCGACAGGGCCATCGACGAGCCCAACGCGGGGAATCGGGCCGGCGAGCGTGCGCATGACGTCTGATTCCACGCGACGCACGTGCCACCGCGTGGGGTCGTAGAGCGCGTAGCTCCCGCTGTCGTCGAAGGCGAACGGCACCGGCGTACTCGCGCCGAGGCCCACCGTCGTCACCGGCCCATCAGCTGAAGGCCCGGTGATCGCGAGCGTCTGACGAGAGCCGTCGGGCAGGTAGCGCTGTATGCCGGTGAAGGGCTCACAGCCGCCATCGAGCATCGCGAACGTGAGGCCCGCGTCGTGCGGCTCGATGGTGACGCGTTTCCCGGTGGTTCCACAGGCCGTCAGCGGCGTGGTCGCGATGATGGACGCAAACGGACCGGGGTCGGTCGAGCCAAGGTTGGAAGACCAGGTGCGCACCGCTCCAGTGCGCACCGAGAGCTGCGTCAACGTCGTGCCGAACGCGTACGAGATCGCGAAGAGCTCATCGCCGATCAATCGCGCGGCGTTGAGGTGCGGCAGACAATTGACGCAGACGGTGGTGGTCAGGCCGCTCTGCGACACGCGACGCACCGCGGGCTCGTTGGATTGCACGTCGAGCACCACCAGCGCGCCGGTGGAGTCGAGGCCGATGACCGTCGGGTACTGAAAGCCCGCCGCGCTCCCGTACCCGTCGACCGTGGCGTTGCCGATGACGCCGCCTGCGATGGTGCGCACGGTGCCATTCGGGCTCACGCGGCGAATGGTTCCGGTGATTCCGTTCCCTGCGGTGGAGAGGAAGAGGTCGCCGTTCGGCGCGTAGGCCATGCCGGTCACGTTGCTGAATCGCGCGTCGAGGCCGGTGCCGTCGGCGATGCCCGGCCCCGCGGGAACACCGGCGACGACTTCGGCGCACGCCTGCGTCTGAGGCACGTTGCGCGTCTGACATTGCCCGTCGAGACAGATGGCGGCCTGCGCGCAATCGCGTGGCCCACACGGCGTGCCGTCGGTGACGGGGATGCTGCCGCAACCGGTCGTGGCGCTGCACGTCGGCGCGAGGCATGGGTTCGCGGGGAGAGGACACGACAGCGTGTCGTCGAAGTGCGCGCAACCCTCTTCGCCGCAGACGTCGAGGGTGCAGGCGTTGCCGTCGTCGCAGTTGGCGGTCACTCCGAGACACGTGCCTGCGTGACATTCCGCGGAGGCGAAGCACGCGAACGACGACGTGCACGACACGCCATCGGCGTCATCGGTTTCGGCGCACGCGCCTGCGTCGAGACTGAACACGCTGACCCGGCACGCGGCTGAGGGAGTGCACAGGGGAATCTCTTCCGCGGTCGCGACCAACTCGACGCCCGCGTCGTTGATCATCAACGTGCCGGTCAGTGCGCCCGGCGCCGTCGCGGTGACGCGAACCTGAAGTTCCTGCTCGGTCACCGCGGAGATGTCTGCCGTCGCGTGGGGCACGTCGAAGGGCGCGCTCGTCGAAAACGACAGAGGCTGCGTGACGCGCGCCGGGTTGCTCACGGTCACCTGAGCGCTCGCCGGTACACCGACCCAGACGCGGCCGAAATCGACGCGCGATGGGCTCACGGTGACGGGTGGAACTTCCACCTTCTCTGCCGGAGGCGTGCAGTTGCACGACGCGAAGAGGGCCGTGGTGATCAGCAAGCCGAGGTTGCGCATGAGGTCGCTTACAACACGTGACCGCGTGAGCATCTGTCAGTCGCGGAATCCGAGGGGGGCTCCGGCGCTCCGCGTGACGTGCGCGCGTCGATGTGTTCAACGCCGACGAATGCGTCGCTTTCGTGCAGTGCTCGCCGTTTGCAGCGTGGTCACCTCGTTCGCGTGCGTTCCTGAGAATGGTTCGCCGGTTTTTCCGGACTCGGGGTCGACGATTGACGCGGGTGCGAACCTCGACGCTGGCGTTGTCACCGACGCGGGCTCCGTGAGCGATGCGGGGGCTCTCGTTGATGCGGGCACGAACGTCGATGCGGGAACAGAGATCGATGCAGGCTCCATCATCGATGCTGGCGTGGAGTTCGACGCTGGAACGATCATCGACGCGGGCTCCGAGTTCGACGCAGGCGTTGAGGAACTCGACGCGGGGACAACTCTGGACGCGGGGATGTGCGTGACTCGCACTGCCGCAGCCGATGTCGATCCCTGGAACGTACGCCTCGCGAGCTCCGGCTTCGGCGGCGTCGTCACGCAGACCAACGGCTCGCACTCCGACGTGTTGCTCAAGAGCCCGACTCCGCAGCTCGACTACACGCGCATCGGCGTTCGGCTCGACTGGGGCGGCACCATCGTCTTCTGGGGGCTCACCGCGAACCCGAACTCCAACACCATCGACGCGAACGACACCGGGCGCGAAGTGCAGATCGCGATCTACGACCCTGAACGCAACCGTCAGCAGTGCGCGTGGGACGCGAGCTGTCTGACCAGCAGCGCGTCGTGCGGCAACTCCATCACCTACCTCGGCTGGAACCCGGTGCAGGGCGGCGACGAGTGCAACCGCGGAGCGAGCACGACATGGACTACGGTCGACGACGCGCTGCGAGTCACCGTCACGCCGGTGCAATGGAACCCCGATTGGGACGCGCAAGACTGCCGCACCTCTTCCTGCAGCGGCGCCGCGCGCCCGGCGCAGGTCACCTACGTGATGGACCTCCGCTACATCAACCCGTTGCTCGTCGAGTTGAGCCTCGAAGTGCAGAGCGCCGAGACCATCAGCCACGGAGTGACGGGCCAGGAGTTCCCCACGATGTACGTCGCGCACGGCACCAACGGGCCTGACCTGCCGCGGCTGCTCGACGCGTCGGGCAACCTCATCACCATCGACCAGCCCGCGAACGACGGCTTCACGATGAAGAACTTCGTCAGCTCCGCGCCGTGGGTTTCATTTCAGAACACCACGCAAGACTACGGAGTCGGGCTCGCGATGGATCAAGGCCTCACCAGCTTCCAGGGTTGGTCAGGCGCGTCGCCCGCGCCGTACTTCCACAACGTGCGCGCGAATTTCCCGTTCGGCATTCCGGCGGGCGCCGTCGTGCGCGGCCGCTCGTATCTCGCGCTCGGAGCGTTCTCGACCATCGACAGCACGCTCACCAGCGCGCTCGCGCAACGCCCGGCCTTCGGAGTCATCGACGCGCCGACGGCCAGCAGCCTCTCGCGCGGCTCGACCATCAACGTCTCCGGCTGGGCGCTCGCCGGCACCGACCTCGCCACCGTCACCGCAGAACTCGATGGGCAAACCGTCGCCACGTTCAACGTCGACAACTCACGCGCCGATGTCTGCACCGTGTACCCGCAGTACCCGGGCTGTCCGCTCGTCGGTTACTCCGGCGGCGTTTCGCTCGCGGGCGTCGACGACTGCGTGCACGTGCTGAGCGTCGTGGCGACGACTCCGGCGGGCGTGCGCACCGTGTTGGGCGAACGCCTCGTGCAGCGCTGAGCGCTCACGGCGGAAAATTTCGCTGACTTCGAACGCGAATCGTATGTTCCGCGCCATGCGTTCATTCATTCTGGCGTCGGTGTGTTTGTTCGTTGCGTGTGGCCCGGGCGGCGGCGGCTCGGGGACGGGCGGTGGCTCCGGTGGAGGCAGTGGCAGCGGCGGCGCGTTCCTCGTGGCGCGAGATTCAGACAGCAGCGGGGTGCAGCTCGCGCGCGATTCGAACGGTGTGTTGCACCTGCTCGCGGCTCCATCGCTCATCGACAATGGTCACGCGCAGGTGCTGTACGGGCGGTGCTCCGGCAACTGCGGCGCGTCGAGCAGTTGGTCGTACGCCTCCGTCGGTGACGGCTTCACCAACGACAAGATCCAACTCGCGGTCGACAGCGCGGGGGCGGCGCACATCGCGCTCCTCGAGTCGACGCAGGTGACGCTGGGGTCGTGTTCCCACGACTGCACGGCGTCGACGAACTCGGGCTGGCAGTTCTCGACGGTGAGCGCGCCCGGCGGTCAGACGTGGAGTTCCTTCCCCCTCGGGCGCGAGTTCGTCATCACCGAAGGGTATGAGCGCCTGGTCTTCAACGGCCAGGTCAATGGCAGCGCGGCGCTGGTGCTCTTCGCGAAGTCGTCGACGGGCTACTCGGCCGACCCGCTGGTGGCGGGCACGATCTCCGCGGCGCAGGTGCTGGCGCAGGGCAACGGCGTCGACATCGTCGCGTCACTCGGTGACTCCGCGTTCAGCATCGAGTTCGGCACGTGCGCGCAGAATTGCCATGACGTGAACAACTACACAGGCGGCGTCTTCACCAACGGCAACACCTCGCGGCTCGGCGCGGTGCGCACCGGTGATGGCGTGCTGCACGTCGTACATTCGAGCTCCATCGGCGCGCACGCCGGCACCGACACGCTGGTGTGGTCGCGCTGCACCGGCAACTGCACCGCCGAAGCGAGCTGGCAGCATGAAGACATCGGCGATGGCAACGCGGCGCGAGGCACGCTCGATCTCGCGGTGCGTGGCGACGGCACGCTCGGGCTGCTCGCGGCGCCGCCCGCTGACTACCTGCACACCATCTCGCTGCAGACCTGCGCGTCGAACTGCACCGGCGGCGCGTGGAGCGCCCTGAACACCATCGATCGCTCCGGTGACGTGAACGAGACGTGGCCGACGGTCACCGAGACCTGCTCGGGGCCGACGCACGTGTGGAGCGTCGGAGATCTCGGCCGTCTGGTGGCTGACTCGAACGGCAGCTTCATCGCCGGGTACGACGCGTCGGCATACTCACGCTGCCCGTCGATGGCCGCCGGTACGTATTCGCTGCAGGGGCGTTACGTACGGCTGCAGCCGGTGCGCTGACTTCAGGGCTGCGGCGAAGCCTGGTCGTTCTTCTGCGCGTCCTGCTTCGCCTTGCGCTTCTTCTCTTCGGCGCTCCCGTGGAGGAACAGCACCACGATGCCGGCGATGATCGCGAGGTCGGCGACGTTGAAGACGCCGGTGCGCAATGAGCCGAGGCCCATGTTCATGAAGTCGACGACGCTGCCGTCGAAGCGCGCGCGATCGACCCAGTTCGAGAAACCACCCGACGCGATGAGCGCGTAGCCGGCGACCTCGAGGTTGTGCAGCTTCACGCTGACGAGCGCGTAGATCGACAGCGCGAGCAGCAGCCCGCCGACGCCGACCGTGAGCAGCCAGAAGCGCGCCGTGGGCGGCAGATTCCCACCCAGCGAGAGGAACGCGCCGTCATTGGTCGCGTACTCGAGGCGGAGGGTGTCACCCAGCCACGAGTGCCGGGGCACGCCCTTCAAGTGCGCGGTCGCGAGCTGCTTCGTCCACTGATCGAGCACGAGCTGCGCCACGAAGACGCCGAGAAACAGAGGGAGCCGCTTCAGGAAAAGCACGCGCGCCACTTTGCAGAAGCCGCCGCGAATCGCCAGTGTTCTTCAGGGGAACGCGCCGGCCTCGAAGAACTCGGCGAGGTCGTTCGCGCTCGAGACGTTGGAGAAGATGGGGACGTCGAGCAGCTCCTGCAGCGATTTCAGATAGCTGCTCTGCGTGAGCGCGGTGGAGCTCACGTACCCGTGCTTCACATGCGGCCCGATGATCACGAACGGTTGAAAGCCCGTCGATTGCGGCTCGTCCCACATGAGCATCAGCACGCCATCGTGTGCCTCGAGGTAGCTCAGAATCTGCGGCACTTCATTCGCGAGCCAGGTGTCGGCGGCGCTGACGCACACGCTGATGGTCGATGAACCCTTGCACGCGTTCGCGCAGCTCGAGGCACCATGCATGTCGTTGCAGAGATTCGGAGTGATGAACGTGTAGTCGGCGACATCATCGGCGACGAGATCAGCAGCGAGCGCCGAGAACGCCTTATGATGCGCCGCACATTCAGCGTTCGTCTGCGACGGAGGGTTGCCCGCGATGTCTTGGAAGAACACGAACGGATCATGCTTCGCGGCATAGAAGCCGCTCGAATGAATCGGGCACGCACCGGTGCTCGCGTTCAGGTCTTCTTGATACGCGCGCCAGGTCTTCGATGCCGCGTTCAATTGCGCCACCAGATGTGCGGTGGAGTTCGTACTGTTCACGCTCGAGGGGTCGGCATCGGTGACGAACGTGTAGTCGCTGAACGAATTGGTGCCCGCTTCCATCCACACGTAGTGCGGCTCACTGGGGATGATCGACGCGAGCACATCGCCGAAGGCAGTCGCGTACCCGCCGTCGCTCATGAGCTCATTGATGTAGGGCGCATCCGCGTTGCCGTAGACCGCCGCGACGCCCTGATTCTCGAGCGTGATGACGAAGATCTTCTTCTGCATGCGCAGCACGCCGGCGTCGGTGCCCGCGTCGATTTCGCTCCCGGCATCCCGTTCACCGGCGTCAACTTCGGACCCCGCATCGAACGTTTCACCAGCGTCGAAGTCGCTGCCTGAATCCTGCGGCTCCTCGATGACCGGGTGTGCGCATGACACGAAACACCACACGACGAGCAGGGCACGCGTTCTCATGGTGACGTTCTCGAAGGAGGAGCTGAACATGACCTGAACGACCTCGCTGCCGGTGAAACGAGCACGGTGGAGCCTTCGTGCACCAGCGTCAGATCGTTTGACAGATGACCGCAAAATGCCCGCCCATCGAGCGTTCGATAACCACGCATGGTCACCGTCAATCGCGTCTCCACTGCCTCCGCCGCCAGGTCGTCCACCCCCACGCTGAAGCAGGGCTCGAAGGGCGCGTCGGTGAAGACGCTCCAGCAGAAGCTCAAGAACGCCGGGTACAACGTCGCGGTCGACGGTGATTTCGGCCCGAAGACGGCGGCCGCGGTGAAGAAGTATCAGGCGGCGCACGGCCTCGTGGCTGACGGAGTCGTCGGACCCAAGACCTGGGCGAAGCTGAACGCGGCGGCGACGCCGAAGCCTCCTTCGACCCCCGCGTCAACGCCGACGTTGAAGCAGGGCGCGTCGGGCGCGGCCGTGAAGAACCTCCAGACCCGCCTGCGGGCGCATGGCTACAACGTGTCGGTCGACGGCGCGTTCGGCCCGGCGACGGCGTCGGCGGTGAAACAGTTCCAATCTTCGAAGGGCCTCACGGCTGACGGCATCGTCGGCCCGAAGACGTGGCAGGCGTTGAACTCCGCGCCGACGGGCAAGCCCTCGAGCGGTGGCGTCCACGGCAGCTCGACGCTGGCGTCGAAGGCGCGCGCGGTGGCGATGAGCATGGGCGGGTACCACTCGCAGGGGCTGTGCGCGACGGGCGTGAGCCGCGCGATCATGAACACCTACGGCATCCGCGTGTACGGCAACGGCAATCAGATCGACAACAACCTGCCGAAGAACAAGTTCAAGCAGGTGAACATCTCGCTGTCTGAAGCGCTGAAGATCCCCGGCCTGATCATCACGTGGGAAAAGACGTCGACCGCGGCGGGTTCCAAGTACGGCCACACGGCGATCACGCTCGGCGACGGCCACAGCTCGGCCAGCGACTTCATCGAGAACTACACGACCAGCAACGGCCGCACCGGCATGAAGATCTTCATGCCCATCTGAAGCCGGAGCTGAACGTCAGCTGAACCGCCGCGCATTGCGCGGTCAATCTGCCTCAAGGCCTGTGCTAACCCTCGCAGCCTGTGTTCCGTCTGCGTGCGGTCATCGCCCTGATTCTCTGCGTCGCGTTCTCTGCGCGCGCAGAG
>JBEHYH010000188.1:0-11116 GCA_048498275.1 Myxococcota bacterium
GTGCCTGGCTGCCCAGGACCATCTCGGGGAAGAGCTGGCGCTCATAGACACCGCGCAGGAGCAGTTGCAGGGGCTGGGTTCGAAGATCACGTTGCCGGTGTTCATGGTCATCGGCAGCGACGACCCCATCATCAGCGTGCCCGCCGCGACCGTCTTCTTCGACACCATCGCGTCGACCGACAAGAAACTCGAAGTGAACGACGGCCATCGCCACGAAACGCTCATGGAAGTCGGGCGTGAGAAGGTGTGGGAGTCGATCTCTTCGTGGATTTCCGCGCACTGCTGACATACGAGGACACGACCCATGGCGAACACCGATCAGACCAACATCATCGGCAAGGGCATCACCATTCGCGGCTCCCTCACGGGCGGCGGCGGGCTGGTGATCGAGGGCCGCGTCGAAGGCCAGATTGCTCTCAAGAATCACCTCACCATCGAATCGTCGGGCATCGTCGAAGCCGACATTCGCGCTGATGAATTGACCATCAACGGTACCGCGAGCGGCAACATCGACGCGTCGACCAAGGTGTCGATCAATCAGTCGGCGAAGGTGAACGGCGACATCAAGGCGACCCGCGTGGTCATCGAAGACGGAGCGGTCTTCAACGGCTCCATCGAGATGGACGTGAAGCTGCCCGACGACATCTAAGAGTTCCTCCACACGACTTTCCAAGAAGGGAAACGACACGACATGGCGAACACCATCATTGGTTCCTCCATCACCATCGACGGCGAAATCTCCGGCGACGAAGATCTCGTCATCCAGGGCACGGTGAAGGGCAAGATCTCGCTCAAGGAGAGCCTCTTCGTCGAAGCCAGCGCTTCGGTCGAAGCCGACATCGAGGTGCAGAACGTCGAGATCACCGGCCGGGTGACGGGCAACATCGCCGCCACCGACAAGGTCGAGCTCAAGGCCGACTGCCGCGTGGTGGGCGACGTGCGCGCTCCCCGCATTCTGATTGCCGACGGCGCCAGCTTCAAAGGCAACGTCGACATGGACGTCAAGGAGCGCTGATTCATGGCGGCCACGAAGGATTTCGGAGGCGGCGGCGAGTCGACCATCATCGGTCCGTCGATCCTCATCAATGGCAAGCTCTCGGGCGACGAGGACCTCACGGTTCGCGGCCGCGTCGAGGGCGAGCTCAGCCTCACCAAGACGCTCATCGTCGAGCCGTCGGGCATCGTGAAGGCCAACGTCCAGGTCCGCAACGCGATCATCTCCGGCGTGGTGGTGGGCAACATCTCCGCCACGGAATCGGTCGAGCTGACGCGCGAAGGCCGCATGGTCGGCGACATCAACTCGCCGCGCGTGATCATCGTCGACGGCGCCAGCTTCCGCGGTCATGTCGACATGGGCAACGCGGAGCCGCGCCCGGCTTCGGAGCGCCCCGCGACGCGCAGCACCACCGTCTCGCGCCCCGCGGTCCGCCCGGCGGCGCCGGTCGTCTCTCGTCCTCCGGCGCCGGTCTCGAAGCCGTTGCCGCCCGCAGCCAAGCCGCTGCCGCCCGCGCCCGCACTCGCGCGTCCGGCCACGGTGGCGAAGACCGGTGAGAAGCCCGCGCCGCCTCCGCCGCCGGCCCCCGTGCTGGTCGGTGAAGCCGGCAAGAAGAAGGTTCTTCTCAAGAAGAAGAAGTGAGTCATGACCGACGTCGCTGACCAGAACACGGAAGAGACGGCCCCGGCGCCGAGCGAAACGCAGCCTCCCGTCGAGGAAGCTGCGGCCGCTCCTGCTCCGGTCGCGGAGGAACTCCCTCCTCCGCCGCCGTCTGCGCCGTCTCCGGTCGAAGAGACGCCGGTCGTGCAGAAGCACTTCATCGCGCCCGCGCTGCTGCCGCTCGATCGCGTCGATGAAGACTTCACGTTCCTGGTGCGCCACGCGGCGGAGTTGGAAGACGTCGCGTCGCTCGCCACCGACATCGCGCGCCTGGGTCAACTGTTCCCCATCGACGTGCGGCTGGTGGCGCCAGACCGTTTTCAGATCATCACCGGCTTCCGCCGCATCTCGGCGCTGAAGTTTCTGCAGCGCGAGAAGGTACTGGCGCGGCTGCACACCGACTTGAGTGACGCCGACGCGACGCTGATGGCGCTCGCTGACGCGATTCATGGCGCGAGCGTGAGCCCTGAAGCGCTCACCGCGTTCCGCGACGCGTTGGAATCGTCGGGCAAGCTGACGGCGTCGGCGCGCGACATGCTGCTCAAGGCGTTGACCACCGAAGACGGTCTCGCGCCTGAGAACGTCGAAGAAGAGGTCGACGCCGACGAGCTCGCGGCCGATGTGACGACGCGGCTCGGGCAGATCAATCAAGACCTCTCGCTGCTCGCCGATGTCTTCGCCGAGCTCGATGACGGGCGCCGTGAAGAGCTGCTGCGGCAGCTCAAGTACTCGGCAGATCTCGTCGTGTTCCTGGAGAGCAAGCAGTGACGCTCGACGTTTCGCCGGCTGCGCTCGTCGGCGACCGGGCGCGCATGCTGGCGCTGCTCACCGAGAAGTCGTACGCGAAGAAGAAGATCGTCCTCTCCAGCGGCCGTGAGTCTGACTTCTACATCGACTGCAAGAAGACGATTCTGTCGGCCGAAGGGCACTACCTCACGGGCAAGTTGATGTTCGCCGGCGTGCGCGAGTTCTTCGGCGCGGCGGTCGGCATCGGTGGGCTGACGATGGGCGCTGACCCGATCGCCAGCGCGATTTCACTCATCAGTTTTCTCGGCGGTCACCCGCTGCACGCGTTCCTGGTGCGCAAGGAGCCCAAGGGCCACGGCACCGGCCAGTGGATCGAGGGGCTCACCTCGCTGCCGAAAGACGCGCCCGTGGTCATCGTCGAAGACGTGGTGACGACCGGCGCCTCGACCTTGAAGGCCATCGAGCGCGCGCGGGCTGAAGGTCTGAAGCCCATCGGCGCGTTCACCATCGTCGATCGGCAAGAAGGTGGCCGTGAGGCGATCGAGGTCTCCGGCGTGCCGGTGAAGTCGCTCTTCGCTCGGAGCGATTTCCCGTGAACTCGTCTCTCCCCCCGGGAGAGTGATGAGCCGCTCCTTCGTCGCACGGTTGGCTCCCGCCGCCGCGTACCAGTTCTTCTTCATCGGAGCGGTCGCGACGCTCAAGCCCGGCGCCAACGCGCTGACGCTCTCGAAGTTCTCACCGGCCGCGTTGCCGTGGCTCTACGTGGGCGCGGCGGTGCTGGCAGGCGCGCTCGCGATCATCGGCGGCTCGGGGAGGAAACGCCGCGACGCCGGCTTCATCGCGCTCGTCGGCGCCGCGGTGGCGGGCGCGCTCGCGCTCGGTGTCTGGCGCGGCTGGCCCGCGGTGGCGCTCGGCGCGTATCTGTTCGCTGAAGCGTTCGCGACGCTGGTCTCCATCTCCTTCTGGACCGCGATGAGCGAGGCCTTCGACGCGCGTGAAGCGCGCCGCGCGTTCAGTTGGATCAACGGCATCGGCATGTCGGGCGCGATCGTGAGCGGGCTGCTCGCGCAGTTGCTCGCGCACGCCTTCGGAGCGCTGGCGTTGCTCGTCGCGGGTTCCGGCTTCCTCCTCGCGGCGAGCGTCGCGTGGCGGTTCCATCACGCTGACGTCGAAGCGCTGCCTCCGCCGACGACGATGATCGAGCCCGAGAAGGGCGGCTGGCGGCAGGTCCTCCAGACTCCGTACACGCAGTTGATGGGCGTCTTCGTGCTGGGCATGGCGATGATCCAGCAGCTCACCGACTTCATCTTCCGCGAGCGCGCGGCGTCGGCGCTGAGCGAGACCGACATGGCGTCGCTGTTCGCCGCGCACCAATTGTGGACCGGCGTCTTCTGCGTCGTCTTCCAGTTCGTGCTCGCGGAGGTGTTGCTGCGGAAGCTGGGCATTCTCCGCTACGCGGGGCTCGCGCCCGGAATCCTCGCGTTTCTGACCCTGGTCACCTGGCTCTCGCCGTCGGTGTGGGCCGCGTGGGCGCTCAAGGTGTTCGAGGCGGCGGCGAGCTGGTCGATGCTGCCGGTCGCGGTGCAGCTCATGTACGCGCCGTTGCCTGATCGGCTCCGCGACAACGCGCGGCGCACCATCGATGGGCTGGTTCGCAAACTCGGCATGGCGCTGGCGGGCCTGCTGCTGATCGGCGTCGCGAACCTCGTCGGCGTGAACGGGGTCTTCGCGGCGGTGCTGCTGGTGTGCGGCACCATCGGCTGGGCGCTGTGGCGCATCCGCCCGCGCTACGTCGAAGCGGTGCACGCGCGCGTCGCGGGCTTGAGCTCGAGCGGGCGTTTCGAAGGCGAAGAGCGGCTGCTCGCGCAGGCGATTCAGTCACCGGCGCCGGAGCAGGCGTTGCGGGCCGTCGACTTGCTCGAACGCACCGGGCTGCTCAACGAGACGCACGTGCGCACGCTGCTCGAGCATCGGCAGGAACGCGTACAGGAACGTGGCGTGGAGCTCGCGGAGCGGATGAAGCTGCATTCAGCGGCGCGTCCGCTCGAGAACATCATCGCCACCGGCGCGCGCCGGCCGCGTGACGCGGCGATCTGGGCGCTGGCGTGGCTGGCGCCTGAACGCGCGCGCGTCGTGTTGCCGCCGCTGCTCGGCCAGCACGACATCGGCATGCAGACGGCGGCGATCGGCGGCGTGTTGTCGTTGCCGGGCCCGGAAGATCCCGTCGCTCGAAAACTGCTCACGGTGCTGCTGCAGCGTGGCGCCGACGCGCCGCCTCCCGAACGTCGCGAGGTCTCACGTCTGCTCGGCCGGCTCGCGAAGCCGGAGCTCGGGCACGCGCTGATTCCGTATCTCGATGACGCCGACAATTCGGTGCGCCGGGTCGCGATCGCCGCGGTCGGGCAGGGGCGTTACGCGGAGCTCGCTCCACGGTTGCTGCGCTTTCTGACGTGGCGCGATGACCGACGTGAGGCGCGTGAGGCGTTGTCGGGCATGGGTGACGCGGTGGTGCCGCTGCTCGCGACGACGCTCGACGATCGCAGCCGTTCACGCAGCCTGCGCCTTCACATTCCGCGCGTGCTGCGGCTCATCGCCACGCAGAAGTCGTTCGATGCGCTGCTGTTCTCCAACGCGCGTGACGAACCGGCGCTGCACTACCGCGTGGGGCTCGCGCTGGCGCACCTGCACGACGATCACCCGGAGCTCGAGGTCGACATTCCACGTCAGCTCGATGCGCTTCGCCGGCAACGCGCGCTGACCGAAGCGCTCGTCGAGCCGTATCGCGACGCGCGCGCGGCGTTGGGCGAAACGTCGTTGCTCACCCGCGTGCTCGCCGATCGGCTCGATCAGGCGATGGAGATCAGCTTCTGGCTGCTCGGTCTCCGTCATGAAGGCAGTTCGATGCGTCGCGCGCATTCGCAGCTCATCGGCGCCGATCATCGCCGCCGCGCCTGGGCGCTGGAGCTCGTCGACAACGTGCTCACCGCCGACGAACGCGAGCTGGTGTCGATGATGGTCGACGCGAATCACCGCGCGCTGCCCATCGGCGCGAAAGACCGCTTCGCGCGGCATCTCCAGACGCTGTGTCAGAGCGACGACTACGTACTCAAGGCGTGCGCGCGCGCCATCGGCCGCCGCGCGCAGGTGTGGCATCAGGAATACCGGGAGGACGACATGAACGAGCAGACCGTGAAGAAGCTGTTCGCGTTGGAGGGCGTGGAGATCTTCGCGCGCAGCGACGTCGACGATCTCGCGGCGGTCGCGGCCGTCGCCCGTGAGCAGAGCATCGCGAAGGGCGCGCGCGTGTACGCCGAAGGCGACCCGGGAGACGCGCTCTACGTGATCGTCGAAGGTGAGATGCAGGCGCGCCGTGACAACGAGGTGGTGCTCTCGATGAAGGCCAAGGAGAGCTTCGGAGAGACCTCGCTCTTCGACGGCGCGCCGCGCATCAACGAGGTGATCGCGGTGAAGGACAGCAAGGTGCTGGTGATCGATCGCCGCGACTTCCTCGATCTGCTCGCCGATCGCCCCGAGCTGCTCTCGGGCATGTTCCGTGTGCTCTCGCGTCAGCTCAAGTCGATGGTCGTCGAGGTCACCGCCCGAAAGACGACCACCAACGAGATGCAGGCCATCTCCGCGCCGCCAGTGCCCGACTGAACTGCTACCGTCCGCTCCGCCATGAAGACCGTCGCCCTCATTTCGCGACCGCAGAAAGAAGAAGCGATCGCGCTGGCGAAGGAGCTCATCGCCGCGTTCCCTGATCACACGTTCCTGGTCGAGCCGCACATCGCGACGGCCCTGGGCGTGAAGAGCTCGACCAACGAAGAGCTCGGCGCGGCGGAGCTCGCGGTGATCCTCGGAGGCGATGGCACGTTGATTCACGGCGCGCGCGTCTTCCGCGGCAAGCCGGTGCCCATCGTCGGCGTGAACCTCGGCTCGCTCGGCTTCATGACGGAGATCCCCGTCTCCGAGGCGATCGCCACGCTGAAGCTGCTCTTCGACGGCAAGGCGAAGATCGATTCGCGCATGAAGCTGACGTGCCGCCTGTTTCGCGGCGAGACGTGCCTGCTCGAAGACGAAGTGCTCAATGACGTGGTCATCAACAAGAGCGCGCTCGCGAAGATCGCCGCGCACGAGACGTGGCTCGATGGCTCGTTCGTCGCGACGTACATGGCCGACGGCGTCATCTTCTCCACGCCGACGGGGTCGACCGCGTATTCGCTCTCGGCTGGCGGGCCCATCGTGCACCCGAGCGTCGACTGCGTCGTCATCACGCCGATTTGCCCGCACGCGCTGACGCAGCGGCCGATCGTCGTGCCGGGTGATCAACTGCTCTCGGTGCGGCTCACGAGTGACCTGCAGGACTACTTCCTCACCATCGACGGGCAGTCTGGCCACCCGCTGCAGAAGGGTGATCGCATCGAGGTGCTCAAGTCGCCGAACCGCGTGCTGTTGGTGAGAAACCCGACGCTCGATTACTTCGCGATTCTTCGAACGAAGCTCCACTGGGGAGAACGATGAGCAACTACCAATGCCCGAAGTGCAGTGGTCCCGTGCAGCGCAAGGACAACGCGGCGGCTGGCGCGACCGGCGGCCTCGTCGGCGTGATGCTCTCGGTCGCCTTCGCCGGTTTTCAGTGCGCGAAGTGTGGGCCGATCGCGCGGTCGGAGTTCCCCGATGAAGTGCGCAGCAAGATGCTGATGAAGTCGCTGGCGCTCGGTGTCGGCGCGCTCGTGTTGCTGGTCGTCGTCATCGGCGTCGTCGCCGCCATCAACTGACTCAGTCGAAGGTCAGCGCGATGACGTGCAGCGGCGGCGCGCCGGTCGGCCGGAAGCGCCACGCGAACTGATACGTGATCGACACCGGCAGTTGACCTCCGAAGAGCATGCGCGCGGAGATGCTCGCGCCCGCCGCGATGGCGAGCTGATTGGTCGGGAACAAGACTGACACTGAGCTCGCGTGCATCTGGGCCCCCGAGGTGAACGCCTCGACGTCGATCTGACGGAAGAGGAACGATGGGAGCAGCCAGAGGATCGACATCGTCCCGCGGTCGATGATGAACCGGTAGCGGTAGCTCGCGTTCCACGTGACGGCGTGTTGCGTGAAGAACGCGTGATCATCGAAGCCGCGCAACCCTTCGCTGAACTGCGAGGGCAACCAGCGCACCGGCGTGGGCGCGCTCGTGCTGTTCGCGGGGCTCACGTAGCCGTACGCGAATGAACTCACGCCGCCGACCATCAGCGAGTTGATCGGCGCTCCGGGGAGCGTGCGGCCGACGACGCCCAGCGTGAGCGAGTGCCGTTTCGAGAACGGCAGCGGAATCGCGCCACCGAGCGCGAGGCGGATGTCGCCGAGGTTGATGTCGCTGGCGAGAAACGCGGGGTACGCGGTCGCGTCGAGCGCCACGGTGAAGCGCCGTGAGGGGCCGCCGTACGCGGTGCTGTCGCCGGCTCCCCACGCGAACGAAATGCCCGGGCCGATGTACTTCGACACGTAGCCGCTGGTCTTCGAGAGGATGCGCGCTTCGACGCCGCCCGCGACCGACGCCGTCCACACGCTGCGCGAGAGGTAGAGCGACGCGTCCCAGACGGTGGAGCTCCCCGACTGCGAGCGCCCCGCGGTGAAGTTGAACGCCGTCGGCGCCAGCGCGAGGTTCAAGTACGAGACGCGTTGCGCGTTCGCCTGAAAGTCGGGCCAGCTCACGAGGCCGCCGATGAGCCACGAGTGTCTGCCGAGGCGATCGCGGCCCATCAACTCGAGGCCGATGGTGCCGTTGAAGCGAAGGTCACCGTTCTCATCGAGCCCGAAGTTGATCGTGCCCTGGGGAATGCGCGCCTGCGGAATGAAGAGATGATCGATCGACGTGTACTTCTCGTCGCGCTCGATTTTGAGCGGCGGCGGTTCGTGTTTTTCAGGCGTCGGCGTCAGCTCGTACGTGACCTGCTCGAGCGCCTCCGCGGGCATGCGATCGATCGACCAGTGAACGCCGTCACGCACCACCGCGGCGACACCGCCTTCATACGGCACCGGGTCGATGAGGCCGTATGGCGTGTCGCTCAATCGCTCCAGCACGCCGGTCTCGAGCGAGAGCCGATGCGCCTGCAGGTACTTTCCCGCCTTGCGCGCGAAGACGAGCTCGGAGTCGCTGCTCCAACGAGCGCCGTAGTTGAACGCGCCGTCGGTCGTCACCACGCGTTCGAGCCCATCGCTGTCGCGCAGCACCAGATTCCACCCGTTCGCATCGAGCCGCGAGAACACGAGCAGCGTGTGCGACGGGTTCCACTGCGGGCTCGCGACCGACACGCCTTCGGGGAATTCGGCGATCGTGCTCTGCGTACCTCCGGTGAGATCTCGTTCGATGATGCGCGATCGCCCCGCGGGGAACTCGACGAAGGTGTACTTCGTGCCGTCGGCCGAGATGCTGCCGCCCATGCCGCGACCGAGGTCTTGCGTGAGCTCGGTGACCTCGCCGTTGCGGGTGTCGATGCGCCAGAGCTGCGCGCGCGTGTCGCCGCGATCGATGAGGTCGTCGTTGAGGAGAAACAGCCAACGCCCATCGTCGCTGAACGAAAGACCGCTCATGCTGCCCGGGCCCGCGAGCACCCACGGGCGGAAGGGCGCGAGGTTCACCAGCCGCTTGTCGACGCGCACCGTGCCGTCGGCCTCGATGATGCGCAGCATCGGCACCTGTTCATTGCCCGACGAGATCACCGCGAGCGTGCCCGACGCGCGATGCGCCGCGAGCCGCGCGAGCTGACCGGCGTCGTCGAGAATCACGCGTTCATCTGCGGGCCGAGCGCGCGGCGCGTAGTGCAGTTTCAATTCTTCACGCCACGCATCGAACAGCGCGCCGAGCGAGAGCCCGAAGACCGCTTTCGCGCGCAGGGTGACGCCGAGCGGCGAGAAGATGCTGCGGCCCTGCACATCCATCAACGACCAGAGCTGATCTTCTCCGTACTTCTCGACGAGCCATTCGATGAAGTGCAGACCCGTGAGGTATGCGCCGGAGTACGGGGTGAGCTCGCGCTGCGAGAGCGAGAGATCGCCCGCGCTGATCTCCCCGTGCCGCATCGCCACGAATGAATCGAACGAGCCCCGGTACAGCGGGCTGTGCGGCCGGCCCACCTCGCGCTGCAACCGGCCTTCGTAATATTGCGCGAGCCCTTCGGTGAACCAGCGCTCGAGAAACGTCTGCGGCGGCAGCACCGGCCCGAAGATGGTGTCGAGCGCGCGCCAGAGCCCTTCGGTCTGCTCGAAGTGCGCGTAGTGGAACATCTCGTGGCAGGCGATGTCGCCGACGTCCGCGCCTCCGAGCCCGTACCAGTGGAAGATCTCGCTCGTGACCGACAGCGGGTTGAGCGAGTGCAGCGGCTCGCCATAAGACTGCCCGCCGACGTACGCGTTGTTGAAGTTGGCGGAGGTCAGGAACAGCAGCGCGCGCCGGCGTTCCCGTTTGGTGACGTCACGGGCGCGCAGCGCGGTGAGGCATTCGCTGGCGCGCGCGGCGACCAGCTTCGCGGCTTCTGCGTACTTGCCCGGGTAGTAGAGCTCGACGTCGGGGGTCTGCAGCCTCCGCATGTCGTCTTCTGCGAACGTGGTGGCGACGTCCTGTTCGAAGCGGGGCGCGATGCTGGCGCAACCCGACAGCATCACGAGGAAGAACGAGGCGGCGCGCACGATCGCGCGGAACGTAGCATCGGCCTGTAGCGAGATCGGAAGCACCCATTTACGCTGCGCACCTCCATGCAGCCGTTGCTCGAGCACTTCCGCGAGGTGACGCCACGACTCAAGGAGATGGGTCTGTCGCTGTACACCGCGCTGGCGCAGGCGCTGATCGAGGCCGGCATCCCCACGCACTTCGTGGTGTGGCGCGTGAAGTCGTCGACGAGCCTCGCCGCGAAGTTGTCGCGGCCCGATCGCACCTACAAGTCGCTGTGGGACGTGACCGATCTCGTCGGCGTGCGCGTGGCGGTGTCGTTCGAAGAAGACGTCGCGCGCGTCTCGAAGTTGATCGAAGAGAAGTTTCACGTCGACTTTCAGCATTCGTCGGCGCGGAAGAAGTCGGCCGGCTACCGCAGCGTGCACTACGTGGTGTCGCCGCTCGACGCGCCGAGCGTCGATTTCCGCGCGGAGATTCAGATCCGCACGGCGCTCCAACACGCGTGGGCCGAGGTGGAGCACGACCTCGGCTACAAGGCGACCGACGCGGTGCCGGAGGCGATTCGCGAACGCTTCTCGCGCGCGGCGGGCCTGCTGGAGATCGCCGATGCCGAGTTCGCGGCGATTCGTCACGACCTCGAGCTGCATCGCAAGACGACGCGCGCGCAGCTCGCGAGTGGCGTGGCGATCGATCTGATGTCGCTCGCTGAACTGCACACGCAGCCGGCGGTACGAAAGCTCGACGTGCGCATCAGCATGGCGCTGGAGCGCGAGCTCTCGCACGAGTTCTTCGGCGAGGAATATCTGGTGAAGGTGTTGCTCCACGCCGGGCTCGCGAAGACCAGCGACGTGCTCGCGGCCGTCGAGCACTACGGCCCGCACGTGAGCGGCGCGCTCGAGGCGTATTTCGTGTTCGCGCGTTCGCAGCTCAACTTCTCGACCTCGAACATCGACGTGGTGCGCCGCGGGTACGGCCTGCTCTTCATCGCGTTGCTCTCGGTGGTGCGCAGCCCGAACACGCTGGGCATCGACAAGGTGGCGCAGCTCACCCGGCTC
>JBEHYH010000189.1:0-11061 GCA_048498275.1 Myxococcota bacterium
CGGTGCTCTTGTCTTTCTTCTTCGCCATGGCGCGCCGGAAGCTATGCGCTTGCAGACGCTTGCGAGAACGAAATGCTGACGTTCAATCGATCGCGAAGAACGCGCGGATGCGGTTCTTGAGCGCGTTCGCGTCACGCGTCGCGCGCTCCTTCGCGGCCTCGGCGCTCATCGAATCGCGCACCGAGTCGAGCTTGAGGCGGCGCTCCGCGAGAATCAGCGCGAGCTGGCCGGCGAGCTCGGGGCGCGCGGTCAACACGCGGCCCACGGCGACCTTGTCGAGCCGGAAACATTCCACTTCAGATTCAGCGAGCACGGTCGCGCTGCGCGGTTCTCCGGTGAGCAGCGACATTTCGCCGAAGAAAGTGGGCCCCTTGAGCCGCGACACTTCACGCTGCTGCGCGCCTTCCGACACGCGCACCGACGCTTCACCTTCTTCGACCAGATAGAGCCAATGCGCTTCGGCGCCCTGCCGCGTCATCACCTCGCCGCGCGCGAACGGCGCGTAGATCAACGAGCGCGCGAGCTCGTCGCGTTCTTGATCAGACAGCGACGAGAAGAGCGTCAGCGCGTTGATCAACTCGCGGCGTCGTCGCAACTGCTTCTCGGTCTTCACCTCGCGGTGCTCGTGGTCTTCTTCACGCGCGAGGTTCACCGCCGCCGCGTGCGACGAGAGCTCGATGCCCGCGCGCTGGAGCGCGAAGTAGATGCAGGCCCGCACCGCGGAGTCGGTCGAGGTGTCGGCCGCGAGATCCATCAGCCAGTAGCGCAGCACGTACTGCCCCCACGCGCCGACCATGTCGTTCATCGCGGCGTACGGCTGCGGCGTGAGCGCGACGTTGTTGAGCTGCGCGGCGCGCACCGCGGTGGTGACGATGCCGATGACGTCGCCGGGTTGATGCCGGTAGTCGACGGTGAAGTAGATGTGCCGGCGCTGCTGCGTCGCCTGACCGCGGCGTCTCCCGAGAATGACCACCTGCGACTTGGTCATGATGGAGTTGGGGATCAGCACCGTCTCCCAATCGCGCGTCTCGACGGCGGTGTGCCGCCAACGCACCTCGACGATGCGGCCGATGATCTGATCGACGCGAATCCAGTCTCCGGGTCCCAGGGAGCCGTCGACCTGCAGCGCGAGCCCTCCGGCGATGTTGCCGATGACGTCTTGCAGCGAGAAGCCGAGGATCGCCGAGAACACCGCGCTGGTGGCGATGAGGCCCTGCAGGTTGAAGCCCGAGCGCGAGAGCACCAGCACCACCGACGACACCTGCGCGATGACCACGATGACGTCGCGCACGATGAGCGGCGCGTGCAGGCCGATGCGCGGGAGCAGCACGTGAAACAGCAGCAGCGCCCCAGAGGTGACGGCGAGCGCGGAGCCGAAGATCCACGTCGGGGTCCGCAACCCGCCGTCGAGTTGAGAACCGGCGGCGCTCAGAGCCGCGGTCGCGAGCAGACAGAACAGATGCGCGGCGGCGAAGAAGACGAGCGCGCGGTAACGGGGGCGATCGACGGCGATGACCTTCGAGAAGAAGGCCACCGCGGCGAGCAACATCAACCAGAGCGTGTGTGCGTGGAGCGCCTCACCCCAGAGCGCGTCGAGAAATGTCACAGGCGAGCAACATACCCGCGCCGAACCGCCCGGCAATTCTCGTCGCCGAAATGACTATCGCTTCGCGCGCTCGAGGTCGGTGACCAGCCAGTCGAGGTACCAGCGGTACGACTTCCCCGGGAAGCGCACCATCAACTTGTCGACGCGCTCCTCGAGGTCGTGCAGGGCCTGTGCGCGAGATTGCCGCGAGAGCACGATGTAGCGCTCCCGCAGCAGCGCGAGTTGATCAGGCGGCCGTTTCAGGAAGCCGGCCACGAATGCGACCGCGAACATCGCGCCGAGCCCGATGAGCAGGTGAAAGGGGTTCATTCTGAATCGCCATCTTTCCGGGCGTTCGCAAGGAGCTGCGCCGCGATGTCGCGCGCCTGGTCAGTCGGCTCTTCATGCGCGGGCGCTTCCTCTTTCCGGGGCGCTCCGCGACGCGCCTGCTGTCCGAGGAGATACGGAAACGACCACGCCTCGACACCGTCGAGCGGCGCTATCGGCACGAGATTGAAAGCAATCATGTACGCGTTCGAAGACGTGCACGCCCAGAAGACGGTCTCCGCGTTGCCGCCGTGCGGCCACACGCCGAGCGCGTCGGCACCGAGTGAAATGAGCAACAGCACGAGCTGCGCCGCGACGCCTCCGCACGCGATCGCCGCGCGCCCGAGCTTCGAGACCTCGCCGCGCCACGCGCACCACCCGCCGAAGCCGTGAATCATCACTTCGGTCGCCAGCCCGCCGACGAGCCGCACCACCCACGCGTGGCCGAGCTCATGGAGCAACACGATGCCCAACATGCAGGCCCACGAGACGGGCGCGAACCGGAAGCCGGTGAACACGAACAGGCCCAACGGCAGCGCCGCGTGCACCTTGATGGGCACGTTCTTCCACCGCGCGACCGTGAGCGACCAGCTCGCCATGGCGGCGCACCCTAACTCACGGAGCGGCGAACGCCCGGTACACCGCGACGCGCGGGTTCGTCGAAGCCATCGGCGTGATGCGGGTGTCACCGAGCGCTTCGACGGCGTGTTGCTGGTGCGTCAACGCGGTGGCCGGCGTGAGCAGATCGACCCGTTCACGAGGCCACAGCACCACCAGCACCGCGGCGGTGATGGCCGAGACCAGCAACCAGCGGCCCGCGCGCAGATACCGGCGTTCATCGATTCGTGCGCGCAGCCGCGTCAGCCCGTGCGCCGGCGGCTCCAGCACTTCGAAGAGTTCGTCGCGTTTCATGACGCCTCCAGGGGGCCGAGCGTTTTCTCGAGCGCCGCCATCGCCAGCGAGCGCCGCGAGCCGACGGTGCCGGTGGGAATCTCGAGCGCCTCGGCGATCTGCGCCGTCGACAGCCCGGAGAACTCGCAGAGCATCACCACGCTCTTGAGCTTCTCCGGCAGCGCCTCGACGGCCTTGCGCACCGCCGTGTCGCGTTGACGTTTCTCGAGCGAATCGTGAGGGGTGTGGCTCACGTCGTCGCTCGCGTCACGGGTGAAGAAGCGCCGCACTTTTCGCGCGCGGAGCCGATTCGCGGCGAGGTTGAGCGCGGAGCGGAACACCAACGGCTCCACCGTCTCCACGCGCACGCGGCGCCGCGCGTCCCACAGCTTCATGAAGGCCTCTTGCGTCACGTCGCGCGACTCCTCGGTGTTCCACAGCCATCGGTAGACCACGTTGAACACCGGCTTCTCGAGGCGCACGTACAACGCCTCGAAGGCAGTGCGGTCGAGCTCACTTGCCGGTAGCGACATCGCCGAGAGCCGCGCGCACGACGAAGTAGATGGTGCTGTTCGCCGCCGAATTGTCCTGCGATGTCATGCCGGCCGAAGCGAGCACCACCAACGCGCCCGGCTGCAGCTTCACGCGGGTGTCGAGCTTCTGACCGAAGCGCTCGAGGCGAACGTCGGCCAGCACCACGCCGTTGTCGGTGCTGCGGATGAACTGCTCCAGGTGCGTGTCGCGCCCGCCGATGCGGCCCGAATCGCCGTTCTGACTGCGCACCGCGAGCTTCTCGACGAGCGCGAAGGTCATCTCGCCGTCATTCTGCTCGACCTCTTTGAGCGCGGGAGCGACTTCATGCAGGTTCGCCGCGACTTCGCTCTTGCCCGGCGTGCCGCGCACCACCCAGTACTCGAGGCGCACGCTGTCGGGCTGCGCCGGCGCCGCGGAGACACTGCTCACCAGCGCCTTCACGCCTTCCTGCACGTTCTCGGGCGCGAGCACGAGCAGGCGGCCATCGGGCGTGACGTCGGCGCGCCCCGCGTACTTGTTGGCGTCCTTGTTCTCGCCGCCGAGCCACAGCACCGTCTGCAACGTGCCGCGGAGCTGCTGCGCGGTGCCTTTGGGCACCTCATAGGTGCGCAGCACGAGGTTGGTGGGCGCGTCCTGCGGGCTGTCAGACGGGCGAGGGCAGGCGGCGAGTGCGACCAGACACAGCGAGGAAATGACGGTTCGGAGGTTCATGATGCTGCTCCTACCCGCGACGAATTGATTTCTTCAGTGCGTCAGCTCCAGCGGTCGAGGAACGTGCCCAGCAACACCCAGCGGCGCGCCTTCGCGGTGCCTTCGAGCGGCGTCGTGTAGTGCCAGAAGGGCAGGCGGTAACAGGTGACTCCGCCGCGCGTGACGATGCTCGAGACCTCGCTGAGGTGGCTCTGCTTTTCGTACACCAGCAACTGGCGCTTCACGCCGGAGTTGCAGAACGTCAGATGCAAATCGGTGTACCCATCGCGGCCGAGAGGCTCGTCGGGGTGATGATCATTGTGCGGGCCCGAATAGTCGCCGGGCCGGTAACACAACGTCTGCAGACCCCATTGTTTGCGCAGCGGGTAGCCCGAGAGCGCCTCAGCGAATGCGTGAAACGACTGCGAGCGCAGCATGCCGACGACGCCGAGTTCTTTCGCGCGCGCGAGCGCCGGAGAGTCGTCTTCATCGAGCATCGCCGTCGACACGCGCACCGTCTTCGGCAGCTTTTCTTTGTACGCGACCTTCATGCCCCACGTCGCCGAGCGGGGAATCGGCTGCTCCATGGGCATCAACAACTCGCTCAACTTCGCATCGAGCAACTCCGCCAGCGCCGAGGCCTTGCGCTGATCAATCAGATCCTCCGAGCCGACGAAGCGCGAACGCCCCGACGCGAGAAAGCCGGAGAGCGCATGTTTCCCCGCGAGCAGCTTGCGGCCGTCTCGCGTGAGCAACGCTTCGAATTCAGCGGGGAACTTCTTCACTGTTCGACCGGTTGCTGACGAATCCAGCTCTGGATACCGAGCAGCGTATCGACCGCGTCTTCGAGCGCGTTGAGCGCTTCCGGAGCTGAACGGTCACCGTGGTAGTGCCGAATCGTCTTCTCGCGGAAGGTCAGAATCGCGCTCGGCATGTCGGTCACACCGTGCTGCTCGTACGAGTCTTTCCACTTCGAAAAATCAGACTGCTCGAGCCGCGCGACGATGGAATCAACGCGTTCCTTCGAGAGTTGTGCCTGCTGCCGCCCCTCCGCCGCGGTGAAACGCTCGCCGACGAAAACGAGAGTGCCGTCGTCGAACAGTTCAGCGCGGTAGATGGGGCAGCGCCCGAAACACGCGGTGCGCGCGATGGCGACCAGCAGCTTCGGTTCGGTCTTCGGCTGTTCCGTTTTCACCGCATCGGCCTGCGACTTCGGCGTACCCGCGTCGGCGGTTGGCGTCTTGCAGGCCGCCACCGCCAACAGCACGAGAATGAATTTCCACATGCGCGCCGCATACCGCGAACGAGGGCAAAAATGCGCGGCGCCCGGAAAACCGGTGGTACGGTTCGCGCGCTTTGGCCACTGATGACATCACGCTCGTTGAACGCGTTCGCACCGGCGACCAGCGGGCTTTCAAGCTGCTCGTCGAGCGCTACCAGCGGAAGATCTATTCCGTCGCGCTCGGCATGTTGAAAGACAAGGAAGAGGCGAAGGACGTGGCGCAGGAGGCCTTCGTGAAGGTCTACCGCTACATCGACCACTTCAAGGGCGACGCGAGCTTCTACACGTGGCTGTACCGCATCACCGTCAACATCTGCATCGATGTGATGCGCAAGAAGGGTTCGACCAGCGGCCGTGAAGCGGTCGAGTTCGACGAATCGGTGAAGATGGACATCGCCGAGGCGAACATCGGCGCGGTCGGCAGCCGGCTGGGCACGAACCCGCAGAAATCAGCGCTCCGGGCAGAGCTCGCGCAGCGCATCACCGACGCGATTCAGCAGATCCCCGAGGCGCATCGCAAAATCCTGCTGCTCCGGGAGGTCGAGGGCATGAGCTACGAAGACCTCGCGCGCACGCTCAACATTCCCAAGGGCACGGTGATGTCGCGGCTGTTCCACGCGCGGCTCAAGATGCAGAAAATCCTCGGGGAATACCTGGAGTTGGACGAATCGACGCAAGGCGTCGGAAGCGAGGAAGGTTCATGAAATATTGCATGCACGCTTTCGTCAGCCCGACACAGGCGGTGATCCCATGAAAAATCCAGCGCGCGAAAAGTTCCTCCCTCTCCTGTCGCCCTACGTCGACGGGGAGCTCTCGCCGGAAGAGCGCAAGCAGGTCGAGCAGCACCTCTCGAACAACAAGGACTCGGCCGCGCAGGTCGCCGATTTCCGCGCCGGTGACGCGCTGATTCGCCACGCGCTCGAGATGCAGGCTGATCAGGTCGACTGGAAGGACTTCACCGACGGCGTGATGGGCAAGCTCACGCCGGAAAAGCTGCCGTTCTTCGAACGCATGAAGCTGACGCTCTCGGAGATGTACCTCTACCAGCGCGGGCCGCTCGTCGCGGGCTTCGTCGGTGCCACCGCCGCCATCGCCATCGCGGTGCCGGTGAGCCTCTCGTACGCGTCGTCGCAGCCGCAGGGCTACGCCGCGACGAAGATGCAGGTGCAGACGGTCTCGGTCGACGACAACTCCGCGGTGAAGCCGGTGGTGATGGAGACCGATGACGGCGACGCGGTCATCTGGGTCGTCGAGAGCAAGACCAACGAAGGTGGCAGCGACGGCGGCAAGAAGAAGAAAGACGGCGAGAACTCCGAGGAGTCGGAAGCGCCGCCGCAGCCGGGTCAGAAAGAAGGAGAGCTGTGAAGCGTTGGATGCTCGCTGTCGCGTTGATGTCGGCGTCGTTCGCGTTCGCTGATGACCCGAAGGTTCCCGTGCAGGCCGAGGTGGTGTTCGCCTCGACGGAAGCGGGCACCGTCGACCCTTCGCTGGTGAAGATGCGAGACACGCTGGCGCCCAAGGTGAAGTACCTGACCTTGAAGAAGCTCGACTCGCGCAAGCTGGTGCTGGTGAAGAACAAGGCCGAGACGATTTCGCTCCCGAACGCGAAGACCGCGGAGCTCTCGCTCGACAAGGTCGAGAACGACGTCGCGACGGTGAAGGTGAAGGTGCCGCCGACCGAAGCGACCTACAAGCTGGCCCACGAGAAGGTGCTCTACGTGCAGGGCGGTGAGCACAAGGGTGGGCAGGTGTGGCTGTTGCTCTCGCAGCCCCAGTGAACTTTCTCCACACGTGATGCGGGCGACCTAAGGTCCACGCGATGTGGTTCGCGTTGGCCATCGGCGTTGCCGCGGGAATGCCGGTGTCGCAAGCCGGGGGCGCTCCACGCGTCATCGTGGTGCCGCTGGGCCCGAGCGATTCGCCGCCGTCGCCTGACGCCGGTGCGCGCGAGGTGCCGCCGCCCGTCGAACCGGAAACCGAAGAGGTCGCTCCGCCTCCTCCGCGCGTGTTGTTCGCGGACGCGGGCGTGCCTGATGCGCCGGTGCAGATGAAGCCGTCGTTCACCGTCGAGCAGCTCGACGCGGGCGCGCCGGAAGAGAATCAGGTGCACGAGGCGATCGCCGTTCAGCAGCCGCTGGAAGAAATCGATGCGGGCACTCCGTCGATTCTCTCGCTGCGCGGCGCGCTCGATTCCGACTTCGGCGTGATGCCGTCGGGCTTCGGCAGCAACGGTGTCGACCTGGTGCTCGGCATCCGCCCGACGATTTCGTTCACCGTCAAAGACATCTTCTCGCTCGAGCTGGGCCCGATGTTCCGCCTGCGCATGGGCGACTTCGCGCCGTTCAATCGCCCGAGCGACGTCGGCAAGGTGCTCCGCGGAGCCGACTGGGACGAAGCGTCTGACTTCGGGCAGATCATCCAATCGCTCACGGTGGGTCGCGAAGGCGGCATCGTGTCGGTCGACATCTCGCCGAAGCGGAAGAAGACGATGGGCCTGGGCCATCTCATCTGGCGCTATTCGAACCAGACCAACGCCGACTACCACCCGACCGGCGGCGAGATTGACGTGAACGTCGGCCCGGTTCACGGCGAGTTCTTCGCGTCAGACATCTTCGGAGCGCGGCTCTTCGCCGGTGAAATCGCGTGGGACATCGGCGGCACGTTCTCGCAGCGGCCCGACATTCGAGACCGCTTCGTGTTCGCGCTCTCCGTCGGTCATGACGCGTCGAAGGCGGGCCGGCCGTTCAGACCCGACCTCAACGTGCGGCCGTTCTACCCGACGAACGCGACGGTGGTGCAGACCGACGCGAGCGCGGTGCTGTATCGGTCGAAGGAGCTGAGCTGGATGCTGTTCGGCGGTCTCGGCGTACGCGCGAATGATCAGTCAGACCTCGGTTTCGTCGGCGGCACGTCGGTCGACGCGCGCGTGAGTGAAGTCGGGTTCTCGGCGCGCCTCGAGATTCGCAAGCAGGCGGGGGGCTATCGGCAGGGCTACTTCGGCCCGCAGTACGAGCTGCAGCGCTTTTCCGACGTCGGGTACCGCGAGACGGGCATCAATGACGTGAAGCTGCCTGACAGCGGCTCCGCGTTTCTCGAGCTGCGCGCGGGCATCGGTGAGTTCATCACCTTCGATGCCGCCGCCGAGTACTTCTTCTGGCAGCGCCTCGATCTCGATGGCTCGATTCAGGTTTCGCTGCTGCGTGATTGGTTGTTCTTCAATTTCCACGCATCGGTGCAGGGCATTCTGCAGACCTCGCGCATCATGTTGATGGGCGGGTTCCGTTGGCGAATCGTCGCGAGCGTGTACGTGATGGCCGATGCGGGCACGGTGTTCATGCCGCAGACCGACGGCACGCTGCTCCGCGGAGTGCAGGCGACTGCCGGCGTCGGCTTCGATTTCGAGCGCTGAAGACGGCACGCCTTCAAGGAAGCGACGTGCGTGTTCGCGCAGGCTCTCGATTTTCGAAATTTGAGCTCCCGCACCGCCCCGACTGAGTGCTCGCGCCTTCGATGAGCGGGTCCGGCCTCCGGCATGAAGACCGTGCACCTTCAACTTCGAGCGTCGCCCAGCTCGAGATTTTCAGAGCAGCTCGGCGTCTTCTTTGAGGAACCAACCGCTGCCGGCCGTGAACCCGATGCGTGGGTAGTAGTCGACGGCTGCGGGAGCCGCGAAGAGCAGCACCGTCGCGCGCCCGCCCGCTTCACGCGTTCGCTTGATCAGCTCGCGGCCGATGCCTCCACGTTGATACGTCGCGTCGACGGCGAGGTCGGAGAGATACGTGCAATACGCGAAGTCACTCAGGCTCCGCGCGATGCCGACCAGACGCTCGCCTTCCCACGCGGTGATGACGAGATTCGCGTTGGCCAGCATCGCGCGCATGCGTTCACGGTCATCGACGGGCCGCCGCGCTCCGAGCGTCGACGCGCGATACAGCGCGATGACTTGATCGACATCGAGCGCATTGCCGACGCGATATTCCAAAGTCACGTCGTGTACTCGGCGTTCACCTGCACGTAGCGATACCCGAGGTCGCTGGTCATCATCACCGCGCGCCCGGGGCCGTCGTTCAACTTGAGCTCGAGCTTCACGTCTTCGACCGCCATCGCCTTCGACGCCGCGGCGCGATCGAAGGTCGTCGGCTCCCCCGCCTTGAACACTTCGATGCCCTGCAGCACGCAGGTCAGCGCCTTCGCGTTGCGAACTTCGGGCGCGTTGCCGACCTGACTCGTGAAGCGGCCCCAGTTCGGGTCGTTGCCGAAGAGCGCGGTGCGCACCAACGCCGAAGACGCCACGCGCTTCGCGATGGCCTTCGCGGCGTCTTCCGTCGCTGCTCCGGTGACTTCGATGGTGGTGACCTTCGTCGCGCCTTCACCGTCACGCGCGATGAGCCACGAGAGCCGATGCGCGACGGGTTCGACATGCCGCATCCAATCGTGCGGCGGCGGCACCTTCTTCGTCGAGAGCAGCAGGAACGTGTCGTTGGTCGAGGTGTGCGTGTCGACGTGCACCGCGTTGAAGCTCGTGGCCGCAATCGTCGGCAACGAGCGCTTCAACTGCTCGGTGCGCAGGTCCCAATCGGTCGCGACGAACGCGAGCATGGTCGCCATGTTCGGCTCAATCATGCCCGCGCCTTTGCACACGCCGGCGATGGTCGCGCCGTTGTGCTGCACGCCGAATTCCTTGGGGAACGCGTCGGTCGTCATGATGGCGGAGAGAAAACGGCGACCCGCTTCGACGTCGCTCGACAGCTCCTTCACCGCGAGGTCGATGCCCGCGCGCACGTTGTCCATCGGGAGCTTCACGCCGATGACGCCGGTGCTGCACACCAACACCTGCTCCACGGGGCAACCGATGGCCTGCGCGACGCGCGTGCACATCTCGAGCGCGTCTTTGTCGCCCTGCGCTCCCGTGCATGCATTCGCGTTGCCTGAATTGATGATGACCGCGCGCACCTGACCGCCGCTGCGCAGCAGATGCGATTTCGAAATCGCCACCGGCGCCGCCGCGAAATGGTTCTGCGTGAAGAGGCCCGCGCAGTTCATCGGCGCGTCTGAAACCAGCAGCGCGACGTCGGGGTTTCCGCTCGCCTTGATGCCCGCCTTCACGCCGGCGGCCTTGAGGCCCGGCACCGACGTCAGCGTGAACGGCGCGGGAGGAAATGACGGAACCGGCGGAACGGGAATGCTCATGGCGCCGCGACATAGCGCCTGCGCGTCACGGTCACAGCAGCTTCATCAATTCGGTGATGGCCGCCGCGCGCGTCGGAGCCATTTCACTCACCGCCGTCGCGATCGCCGCCAACGGTTCACGCGGCTGCAACGCGAGGAACACGCGCGCCGAGGTCGTGCCGTCCCAGAACGAGCGCGATTCGTCGAAGCCCTTCATCAACCGCGCTTCACCGAGCGTCACGTAGAGGAAGTCGGCCACCGGTGACGGCGCGATGTCGAAGCTCGATGACGTCGCGCGCCCGCCCAGCAGCAGCTTGCGCAGCACCGCGTCCTGCATGTCGTCGCGCACGTGCGGGAGCGCGGGGAGGAAGTCTTCGAGCCGCTTCATCGACGCGCCCGAACCATCAGGCGTTCCTCCGATGAAATACGGCAACGGGCCGTCACCGCCCGATTCGATCGCCAGCGCTTCGACGATGGTCGACGAATACAGCTTCGCGCGCATGTAGCGCACGGCGAGCGAGATGTTGGTCGCCGCCGCCGCGATGCGCTTCTCGTGTTCAGCCGGCGACGGTTAGCGACGAAA
>JBEHYH010000190.1:0-10980 GCA_048498275.1 Myxococcota bacterium
CGAATGGTTACACCTGCGAGACGATCGAGAACCGTCAACGCTGCGTGGCGAAATCGACTCCCGACGCCGGTCACGAAGACCCGACGCCCGGGAAAACCGGCTGCAGTTCAGCGCCGGTCGCGATGTTGCTGTTGAGCGTACTCGCGCTGCGAAAGCGCGCGCGTCACTGACCGGGAGCCAGCGGCGGCACCTTGCCGTCGGGGCCGGGTCGATTGACGCGGTCCTTCAACTCCTTGCCGGCGCGGAACAACAGGCCGCGCTTGCTGCGCACCGCGATCGGGTCGCCGGTCTTCGGGTTTCGGCCCTGGTACGCGCCGTAATGCTTCACGTGGAAAGCGCCGAGGCCGCGGATCTCGATGTTTTCGCCAGCGACGAGGGCATCCTTCATCGCGCCGAAAATGATTTCGACCGTCGCCTCCGCCTGCTTCTGCGTGACGTTCTTCTTTGCAACCAGGATGTTGACGAGATCTGACTTGAGCACCTGGCAGTCCCCCTGCTGGGTCCAGAACCTAAAGCAACGGTCTGGAATCATTGTGGTTTTGGGAGATGCTACGTTCAACTCACCCAAGTAGGCAAGAAAGCTACGGTTTTTCGTCTTTCGGGGCGTCGTTGTTCGCGAGGTCAGCCCATGAAATTCTCTTGAGTTTCTCGATGGTTGACTCGTCTGCGGTCGAAAAAAGGCGGGCCACGTCACCGTAGCGGCCAGCGCGTTCTCTGGCGGCCACGTGGGCCGTCCCTCCCACGGCGGCGGAAATGTCGGCCAACGTGAGCGTCGCCAGTTCGCGCGCCGGTTTGAGGCCTCCGCGCAAATTGAGACTGATCAGTCCCGCGCTCACCAACATCGCGACGAGTTCACGCACGCGCTGCTCGGGCAGATGGAGCAGCTCCGAGAGCTCCCGATTGGTCGGCGCGGCGTGAGCTCCGACCGCGGCCTTCGCGACCTCCTCGGCGATGCGCGAGGCGATGAGTTCGTTGCTGCGCGGGTGCTCGAGCAGATCAGAAAACTCGTCGTGAAAGTCCCGGTGTTCGTACGCGTACGCGAGCCGCGCCCCGGAGAGCAGGATGTACCAGCTCACGTAGATCCACATCAGGAACAGCGGAGCGATACCGAGCGAACCGTAGAGCTTGTTGGCGCTGAAGAAGAAGCCCGCGATGCCGCCGTAGACGTTGCGCGCGAGCTCCCACGCGACCCCGGCGATGGTGCCACCGGTGAGCGCCGACTTCCACGGCACGGGCGCGTGCGGCGCGATCTTGTAGAGCAGTGAGAACAGCACCGACGCAGCGACCAGTGAGCCGAAGAACAACGCCTGCGCCGCGAAGCGGAAGTCGAGCCAGCCGAGAAAACGGCGCACGCCTTCGCTGCCGAGCAGCGAAATCGCGAACAACAGCGGGCCGATGAAGAGCACGCCCGCGTAGAGGCCGACGCTCACCAGAATCGGGCGCCGCGTGCGCACGCGCCAGATGTCGTTCAGCGAGGCGTCGAGGTGACGCAGCATAGCGCAGGCAGAGACGAGCACCACGAGGAACGACACGCCGCCGGCCACGCGTGAGTTCGCCGCGGTGAGGAACGTGCGGATGAACTGCTCAGACTGCACGCGCCCCCCCGGCGAGAGCACGTCTTCGAAGAAGCGCACCACCAGCGGGTCGATGCGGTTCGCGTTGAACGCGTGCAGCAGCGAGAAGATGACCGCGACCAGCGGCACCAGTGAAGTGATGGTGATGAAGGTGAGATTGCCGGCGCGCAACGCCAGCGCCTCACCGCGAAAACCGACGACGACCGCGACGATGAGCCGCCACAGCGTGAGCGCCTTCCGGGTTCCACGGGAGAGGGCTCCCTTGCGACTGGCGGGCTGCTCGCTCATCGCTTCAGCGGCGCACGAGAATGCGCTCCACCAGTTCTTTGCTGACCTGCGACAGCTCCACGAAGACCACGCCCATGCCCGGCGTTTCACCCTGGCCCGGGCCGACCACGCGCACCACTTCGCCGACGCCCTCGATGATCTCGAGGTCGTCGAAGATGACGCTGAACTTCAGGTTCACGCGCGTGCCGACGGGGAGTGGATCGTCAGACCGGATGAAGACGCCGCCGCGACTCAGGTTCACGACGTACTCGCCGATGAATTGCTCCACCGACTTGAACTCGTGATTGATGGTGCGGCGGGTCTCGTAGCGCCGGTCGACGGTTCCGCTCATCAGGGCTCCTGGCCACCTTCGCGCGGGGAGCTCGGAGGAGGCGGAGGGGACGACGGCCGCGCCTGATTCTGGTTCTGCTGTCGGTTCTGCCCCTGGTTCTGGTTGCCACCACCGCGATTGCGATTGCGATCACGATCGCGACGGTTGCCGCGGTCATTGCCGCCGCGCTGTTCGTTGCGGTCCCCGCGATCATTCCGCTCGTTGCGATCTCCGCCGCCGCCACCACCGCCGCGCTCGTTGCGGTCGAAGCGCGCCTCCTGCGAACCGGGCTTGCGGTTGTTGGTGTACGTCGCCGGGTCGTGCTCGACGACGGTGCCGGCGATCTTCACTTCCATACCGGCCATGTGCCGCGAATAGATGTCGTACTGCTCGCGGTGGTAGTCGGCGCGACCCTTCACCGTGATGCTCTTGTTGAACCGGTCCATCAGGTGACGGAGCTCTTCACGCTCCTCACCCAGCATCACGTTGGCGACCTCGGTCTGCGCGTTGACCACCATCGTCGGGTCTTTGTACGCGCCCGCTGAGCGGCGCAGCTCGCGGAAGATCTCGTACGCGACCGTGGTGGCCGTCTTCACGTAGCCCTGACCCGCGCAGTAGCCGCAGTTCTCGTGCAGCACGCGGCCGATGCTCTCGCGCACGCGCTTGCGGGTCATCTCGACCAGGCCGAGCTCGGAGATGCGCAGCACGTTGGTCTTCGCCTTGTCGCGGCCCAGCGCTTCGAGCAGCGACTTGAAGACCTTGTCGCGGTTCTGCTGCTTCTCCATGTCGATGAAGTCGCAGATGATGATGCCGCCGATGTTGCGAAGGCGGAGCTGGTAGACGATCTCCTTCGCGGCCTCGGTGTTGATCTTGACGATGGTGTCTTCGAGGTTCTTCTTGCCGACGTAGCGGCCGGAGTTCACGTCGATGGCGGTGAGCGCCTCGGCCTGGTCGACGATGAGATAGCCGCCCGACTTGAGCCACACCTTGCGGGCCGTCGCGCGCTTGATCTCCTCTTCGATGCCGTACGCGTCGAAGATGGGCTCGTCACCCTCGTGGAGCTTCACGCGATCTTTCAGCGCGGGGTCCTGCACCTCGACGAAGCGCTGCACGCGTTCGAACTCGTCGCGGTCGTCGATGACCAGCTCTTCGATGTCGTTCGCGAACAGGTCGCGCGTCGCGCGGAGAATGAGGTCGAGGTCGGGGTGCATCAGCCCCGCGCGGTGCACCTTCTCGTTCTTGCGAACCGTCTCGTTCCAGATCTCAATGAGGAAGCGGATGTCTGCTTCCAACTTCTCGGTCGGCACGTTTTCCGCGACGGTGCGCACGATGAAGCCGGTGCCCGCCGGGCGCAGCTTGTCGACGATTTCACGCAGACGGCGGCGTTCCTTCTCGTTGCCGATGCGGCGGCTGATGCCGACGTGATCGACGGTCGGCATGAACACCAGGTGCCGCCCGGGGATCGAGATGTGCGAGGTGATGCGCGCGCCCTTGGTGCTGATCGGGTCCTTGCTCACCTGCACCAGGACCTCCTGGCCGACCTTCAGCAGGTCTTCGATGCGCTGCTGCTTCTTGGGCTCCGGCTTGCGCTTCTCTTTGCGATCGCCGTGATGGTGCTTGTGGCCGTTGTCCTTGCCCTCTTTGTCCTTGAAGCGGACCTCGCGCGGCGCGGAGCTCTCGGCCGGCGGAGCGACGATCGGCGCACCCTGCGTTTCGACCGCGGCCGCCAGCACTTCAGAGGTGCTCACCTGCGGCGTCGCCTCGACGACCGCCGCGGCGACCACCTCAGCGCCGCTCGGCTCGGTGCTCGCGGGAGCCGCTTCGACCGGCGCCGGAGCCTCCGTGCTCGCTTCGGCCGCTGGCGCTTCAGTCGCTTGAACCGTTTCAGCGGTCGGCGCTTCAGATTCACCCGACGCTTCGACACCCGACGGCGAACTCTCCTGAGAGCCTTCGACCGACGCGTCGGTCTCTTCCGGCACGTCGGGCACTTCGTCGTCGTGCTCGCCTTCGGACAGCTCGAACTCGTGCCGCGTCATCTCCGGGTCGAAGAGCACGTCGCCGACGTAGAGAAACGCGGCCTTGTCTTCACCGATGTCGACGAAGGCCGCCTGCATGCCGGGGAGCACACGCGTGACGCGCCCTTTGTAGATGTTGCCGACGATGCCTTTGTCTTTTTTTCGCTCGAGATAGAACTCAGCGATGTGGCCCTGCTCGACCAGCGCGACGCGGGTCTCGCGGCCCGCGGCGTTGATCACGAGAACGCTGCTGCTCATGGACAAACCCAATCTGTGCAGCGAGACGCGCAGGCTCGAACGGACGGGACGAAAGAGCTGTTGCGGTCAAAGGCTGCACCAAGAGGCAGGAGGCGGCGCCACTGACGAGCTGCTCGTGCTGTGGTGCTGCTCCGAGAAGGCGGGTCAAAGTGACCTCCTGCCGGTTGAAGCGTGAAACCTGAAGCGTGAAACCAGAAGCCTCAGGTCGACTTGCTCGCGAGTTCCGATTTCGGAAATGACTCGAAAGCCCCGTCTGAAAATTGTTGTCGGCCCAAGCGTTTCACGACTGGAGGTCGAACGAAACCTTTTATGCCCTCGCCTGCGGCAATTCTGGGCGAGGTGAAGAGCCTTTCCTCTGTAATTTCAAGGCGTTCCACTGCGTATTGACCATGAGCTTTTTGGTGTCGGACAGGCCCAGCTCGGCCGCCGCGATGCGCACGAAATCTTCCGACGGGGTGTACGCGTCCTGCTCCGCGGGGAAGCAGACCCACACGCAGCCCATCACCGACATCTTTTGAATCAGCCGCGTGAGGTGGTCGATCAACGCGGGCTTGGTGGTGGCGAAGAGAATCTGCAGGTCGAGCCCGAGCTTCGATTCGGCGACCAGCGCCGCGCCCTCGGGCAACGGCTTGAACGCTTCGAGAAAACCCTCGGGCGCGTTCTGCACGTGCACGTTCATGCCCGGGCGCACGCCGAACAGCGACGTCAGCGGCGCGATGAGATCGCTGAAGCTCATCGGCGCACCTCGAAGCCGGTGAGCGGTTCGGAGGTCGTCGCTTCGGCGACGCGCACTCCGGTCACGCGCGCTTCTTCAGGCCCGCGGTGACACCAGGTGATGAAGCGTTCGATGACCTGCGGCTCCGCCTCGGCGAGGGCCTCCACGTCACCGTTGGCGAGGTTGCGAACCCACCCGCGAACGCCGAGCTCCAGCGCGGTGTCACGCGTCGACGCGCGATACGAAACGCCCTGCACCAGGCCCGAGATGCGGAGATGAACACGTCGCTGCGACATTGAATTCGGCTCTACCACAGGGTTCGCGAGCCATGCTGAAACCGTGCACGTGAGCCACGACGAAGAAGCGCTCGCGGCGCATGTCTCCTTCGCGGAGAAGAAAGCGCGTGGCGCCTTCTTCACGCCTGAGTGGCTGGTGCAGCGAACGCTCGACGCGGTGGCGCCCTTCGTCTCGTCGCGGGAGCTGCGAGTCGTCGACCCGTCGTGTGGCGCCGGCGCGTTTCTGGTGGCCGCGGCCGAACGCTGGCCACGCGCGGAGTTGCTGGGCGTCGAACTGAACGCGCGCTCCGCGGCGTTGTGCCGGCAGCGGCTCGCGGGCACGCGCGCGACCATCGTCACCGGCAATGCGCTGCTCGACGACTGGCTGCCTCCGCGGGGAGACGCGTTCGAGCTGTGGGTGGGAAACCCGCCGTACAACGGCACCTCGCCGCTCCTGAAATCGCCGCGTGCCTGGGCGCGCGCGTGCGCGTGGCTGCCGGAGGAGGTCACGCTGCAACCGGGCACGAGTCTGCGTGAAGACTTCGTGTTCTTTCTGCTGCGGGCGTCGCTGCGGCTCACGAAGACGCGAGGCGCGCTGGCGTTCATCACGTCGGCGACCCTGCTCGATGCGTGGGCACACGAGCCGGTTCGCAATGCGCTCACGTCGCGGATGCAGTTGCGGGAGGTGCACGAGCTCGCCCGCGGAACGTTCGCGCGCACGCAGGTCAAGCCGTGTCTGACCGTGTGGACGACTCCCGCGCGCGGCACGAGCGTTCCGTTCAAGAAGGCGGTGGGCAACGCCTACGCGCTCGATGCGAGCTGGCGACGGCGTGGCGCGACGGTCGCCGAGCTCGTGCCCGTCACCTTCGCGGGCTTGAAGACGCGCTTCGACGAATTGCTCGTCGATGAAGACCGTGCGCGGCTGGCCCGACGCGTGCGCGAGTTTCTCGATGGCAGACGGGTCGCCTTGCCGGGGTTCGAGAAGAAGCTCGCGGCGCTGCGCGCGTTCGCGGGCGCTGCGCGCTTCGACGAGAAGAAGCTGCGGCGCTTTCTGCACCCCTCCGGTGCGCGCGCGTGGTGCTACGTCGATCGCGCGCTGATTCCGCGGGGAGATCACCGCTTCCGCGGCGACTACGACCCGCACGCTTCGCGGCTCAAGCTCGTGTTCAACGCGCACGAACTGCCGCTGCATGCGCAGGTGCTCGATGAAGACGGCTGCGTGACGATGTACCGGCATACGCGCTTCGCTCCTGAATTCGTGCCGCGCGCGTTGCTCGAGCGCCGGTACTCGCGAACGTTCGACGCTGACGACCTGGTGCCGAACCTCACGGAACTCGGAGCGCGCTGGGGGACTCCCCGCGAGGTGTTCACGCGCATCGCGAAGCACATCGAATCGAACGCGTTTCAAGACGTGTGGGCGCCCGCGTTCGGCACCGTGCGACCACCGCTCATCGCCTTTGATTAGAGCTGCCGAAAGCGCTCGAGAAGATCGTTGCGGACGAAGAGTGGAGAACCATCCATCGGAGTGACCGCGGTGTAGTTCTTCATGCATTCGCTCGAGAGCACCTCTTCGCGATACCGGGGGTAGGTCGCGTTCGGCGCGTAGATTGCTTCGGGGGCTTCACGCATGCAGAGCGTCTGAAACCGAACCCCCTGAAGCGTCATCTCGCGATTCAACAAGCCGTTGATGTCGACGACCCTGGTGTTGGGCAGCAATACGCCAGGGGCGCCCATATCGGTGTGAAAGACCACCGCTGGTTTCAGTTTCCGAATCTGTTCCAGATTTCTGAACACCAACCGCGGGTGGATCTGCCGGAGAAGAATCGTCTCGTCGTCTTCCAGTGCGAGCTTGGCCGGCAACCTGAAGTTGATGACGACGCCCATGACGAGCAGCACCGCCGCGACGGCCGCACCGGGGCGTGATGGCAGCGTGAGCACCGCGAAGGTCGCGAGCAGCGCGGTCGTCAGGAGCGAACCGAGGCCCGGGAGAAAGATGTCGACGCGATACTCGCGATCGACGCCCAGCAGCACGAGCAACACCGCGAAGTACGCGGCGGCGAACAAGGCCGTCACCCACCACCGCCGAGTGCGCATGAACGCCGGCCAGGCGAGCACCGACGCGGCCAACACCGGAACCAGCGCCGGAAAGTAGAACCGCGAGTGATGCCCCATCTCCTCGATCGTCAACGCGAAATGGTACGCGCAGAACGCGAAGGCCGACGCAAGCAGCAGCCAGACCTGGCGCACCCGATGGTGCAACGCCACGTAGACGAACGGCAGACACCAGAAGCAGAACTGCAGTGAGTTCTTCGTCTTCTCCCGCGCGAAGATGGCGACGTGCGCGGGCTCTTGCACGTTGAGGCCATGCGTCTTCACGTAGAAGGGCAGCGGGAGCGCGGTGCCGTAGAGGAGTTTGAAGACGCCCAGCGTCGCGGCCATCGCCACCACGAAGAGCCCCAGCACCTTGAGCTGCGCTCCCAACGTCGGGCGCTCCACGCGCGGGTGGAGCCTGTCGCCCAACGCGAGGCCGAGCCACACGCACACGGGGATCAGCACCGCGTCGGGGCGCGTGACATAGACGAAGACCAGCGACGCAATCAGCAACGCCCCATCGGCACGCCCGCCGCGAAACCGAATGACCGCCAGCAGCGAGAGCGCGATGGCCAGCATCGCGAACGGTGTCTCCAGGCCCGACGGCAGCAGTTCGAACAGCACCGGGCACGAGAGGCCACAGAACGCCGGCAGCAGCGCCAGCTCGTCTTCTTGCTGAAACCGCGCGAGCACCAGCAGCGTCGCGAACAGCGAGAGCCAGAGCGACGCTTTCAACGCGAGCACCAGATGTTCGGGAGTCACCAGAGACAGCGCGGCACCGACGAACTGCAGCGTCTGCGACGTCATTCCGTAGAGTGGGCCGTCATCGACGTTCCAACTGAACGAGAGGTGATGACGAAAATTGTACGCGAAGCGTTTGACGAACCAGCCGTCTTCCCACACGCCGCGTGGCAGCATCGAGAGCCATGTCCACACGAGTTGCGCCGCGAAGCTGCCGATGACGACTTTCGACAACCAGCGTGGTCTCGCGAGCGGCATCATCGAACGCGGCGCTCATATCACCGGGTGGTAGACCGTCGCGATGCGGCCTCACCTGGTGCTCACGGCGATGATGTTGTGCGCCTGCCACGAGCCCACCGCGGCCCCGCCGCTCCGGGTGATGACCTGGAACATCAAGGGCGCGCAGCTCGCGAGTGTCGAACGCATCGCCGCGCAGATTCGCGAGGTCGAGCCCGATGTCGTGGCGCTGCAGGAACTGTTCTTCGACGCTGAATGGAACGGTCACGTCGATGTCGCCGCGGAGCTCGCCCGCCTCACGGGAATGCACGGCGCGAACCTCGTCACGCTCGAACATCAAGGCCCGTTCGGGTTCGAGATCGCCGGGCAGATGGTGCTGACCCGTGAGCCGGTCGAACTCGAACCGCTCGCACTGGCGTCGGGTCGTGTCGTCGGCGCGAAATTCGTGTTTCGAGAAAAGGGTTTCGTGGTGACGCATCTGCCGACCGAGCCCGCGGATCGCACCGAGGGTCTCGCGGTTCTGGAAAACCAGTCATGGGAGCTGCTGCTCGGTGACCTGAACACGGATGACGTTTCGCGCTTCACGGCGACGAAGGCCGGCTGCGGCCCGACGTTCCCCGCCGCCACACCCACGCGGCAAATCGACTGGGTTCTCACGCGCGGCGAAGACGCGGGTACGTGCGTGACGATCGCCACGACCGCGAGCGATCACCTCCCGATGATCATGTCGTTCGGCGACCACGAACTGCCCGCGCCTGTGAACGGGCTCGATGGCGCGCTGTTCGTGATCAACACGCCAGACTTCCCGGCTGACCCCGTGACGACGCTCGCGGCTTTCGTCGATCGCGCCACGGTCGATGAACCTGGACTTCCTCGACCCGTCGTCGGGCTCGCCGGCTCGTTCAACGAAACCACGGCGTGCAACACGATCGCGCGTGGCGTCTACACGCCCTGCATTCGGCAGCCCTCCGGTGACGTGCACTTCACGACCGACTCCGGGGCACTCGACGCGACGTTGATGCAAAACGACCGGGTCTCACTCACGTCCGTCGGCACGCTCGATGGAGGCGCGACGTTCACGAGGTTCGACCTGTTGCCGACGCGGACCGCGCCGCAGCAAACGACACCGATTCCCGTGCACCCCGCGAATCGCCGGGTCGACGTTCAATTGAACGGAGGAACCAGCCTCTCTGTCGCGGTCTTCCGTCAACTGTGGGATGGCTCCTCGTACGGGACGGCCACGCGCACCTTTTCGAACGCCCCGGTCACCGCGAAAGACATGTTCGACGAGCTGTCGTTGCCGCGATCGATCGTCTCCGTGCCGGGAACGATGTTCGACCAACCGGGCCTGTACTTCATCGTGAGCACGCCGTTGAACGCGGGAACAGTGACGGGCTTTGGAGATCGTTCGGGCGCGCGCTCGGGTACAGGCCAGGTGAGTACGTTGTGGGTCGAGTGACGACGTCACTTCTTCCTGGCCTTCGACTCGTACGCGGCGACCCACTTCTTCACCGGCAACGCAGCGACCGCGTCACCGACCGCGTCGACCGCGAGGTCGTCGAACTTCTTGAAGCGAAGACACCCCTTGCCCATGTCGAGCTTCTTGCCGCTCTTCTTCCAGGTCTTGGTGAAGCGCTCGAGGACGACGCGCCCGCTGATGCGAACGCGCACACGCTCTCGAACGGCGCGCGCGTCACCATCAAGCGAGCCTGGTTCACACCGCCGCAGCGACTGTCGGGGCCCATCCCCCGGTTCAATCTTCGTGAAGTCGCTCGTTCACACGTAGCCGAAGCGGCGGCGCACGGCCCACTCGGCGCCGAGAATCACCACGAGCAACGTGAGCCAATACCAGCGGTCCCACACGGGCTCGTCGCGAGAGCGCCCCACTTCGACCATCGGCGGCTCCCGCAGCGGCACGTCAGACAGACTGAAGCCCGGCGAATCGAAGAACGTGCCGCCGGTGGCGCGCGCGATGTCTTCGAGCAGTTGAGCGTTCACGCGCGCATCGGCGAGCTCCGGGCCGACCGAGCGCACCGCGACCGCGTCACTGCCTTCACCGAGCTGCTTGTCGTCTTTCGAGGCCACCGCGCGGACTTTGTACGCGCCGGCGGGAGGCGGCGGGAACTCCACGCGCACCGTGCCGTCTTCGGCCGCGGTCACCGTCTGGGTCGCGATGCGCTGCGTGGTGTTCGCGTCGGTCAGCTCGACGACGACCTTCGCGCCCGACGCCGGCGTGTAGTCGGGCATGCGCGCGACGACCGCGACGCCCACCGGTTTGCCCGGCTCGACGCTCGATGGGTCGGCGGTCACTGTGAGCGTCGTCAGATCAGGGTCGCGCACCAGCCAGCGAATCGCGTTGCCCCAGAAGCGCTCGTAGGCGCGCGTCGGCGCACCGCCCGCGTGAGAGGGAAACGCCCAGTACCAGGTACCGTCGGTGGAGATGGTCAGTACCCGGCCATGCACAAACCGAGCCATT
>JBEHYH010000191.1:0-10971 GCA_048498275.1 Myxococcota bacterium
GGTGGCCGAGGGGTCGACGGCGTATCCGTCGACGTAGGCCAGGGGGGAGCCGGAGCCGCCGGCACCGCCGCGATGCGCGCCGATCGGGATGATCTGCGCCGGTGAAGAAGCTGACGCGCCAGCGGCGGCAGGGTGACGGCCTCGGAGTACTGCGGCCTGGCGGGAGCGCGCGTCGCGCCTCCGTCAGTGGCGACGACCGGGACAGCGCTGAGGGCAATCAGGGCGACGAGGCGTGGGATCATGCGCGAGGCAGTTGCAACGCCTCGGCCAGTGCACCGCGCGCTGTTGGCCGTATGCGCGCGGCGCAGAATCTGCACGGCTCAGCGCGGGCGGCGGTTCGACGCCGCGATTTGCGCGCGGAGCGCCGCGATCCTCGCCGGCGTCAGCTTCCGGCAGCCGCACGCGCGTTGATGCGCGAGGTGCCACGCGAGGCGCTGCGCCGACGTCGGCCGCTTCGGCATCGGGTGTTTCTGATGCCAGCTCGCGTTCATGATTTCGAGGCGTCGTGAGGCCCCGCGACGTGCGTCTTCACATCGCCCCGCTGACGCCGCGCGAAGTCCTGGAGCTGGCGCCGCGCCGCGTGAAACGCCTCACCCGTCGCGAAGAAGGCGTCTTCGTACGCTTCGGTCGCGGCGGGTTTTCGAGACACGACGATCTCCTCCCCGGGCACCGTCAGCTCGATGCGCACATGAAAGTGCGCGGCCTCGCCGTGCCGGTGATGCGGTGAAGGCCGTTCAACCACCACGCGGCAACTGCCGATGCGGTCGTAGAACCTGGTCAGCTCTTCGAACCTGTTCTGAATGACCTCGTTCAACGCGTGCGACGAATCGCAATGACGGTACGTGATTTGAAGTTCAGGCTTCATGCGTGCTTCCTCCGAGGTGGTTTGCGCTGCAAGAACGGTGTCAGTTCAGAGACACCTCGTGCCCAGCCAGCGCACGATGTCGTGCGCCGAGATGACGCCGACGAGCTCGCCATCGGCCGCCAGCACCGCCAGATGACGGTTGCGCAGCAGCAAGGGCACGACTTCGTTCAGCGTCGTGGTCTCCGAAACCGTCGTCGGCTGGAGCACCATCAACTCGGCGACCTCCACCGGCGGGTCGTGGTCGAAATCGAAGAGCTCGCTGACGAGGTCACTCTTCGAGACGATCCCCTCGAGCCGCCCGTCATCATCGACCACCGGCGCGCAGCTGATGTCTCGATCTTCGAAGATCTCCGAGAGCGCCGCGAGCGGCAGGTCGCGCGACACGCAGCTGACGTCTTGAGACATCACGTCGGCGGCGGTGACTTGACGGAGCTGCTCTTGAAACTCGCCAGACGCGCCGGGCGCCGCGGGCTCCTCGAAGGCGCACGACACCGACGAAGGCGCCGACGTGCCGACGGAGAGCGCCTGCCGTTGAGGACACTCGCGGCACTTCGACGCCGGCACGATCTGCCCCGACAGCGGGCACTTCACGGTCGGCGCGTCTTTCTCGACGCCCCTCGGCGAGTGCACCCGCTTCATTCGCAATGGTCGTGTCACGAAAGGCATGCGTTCCTCCCCGACGCCCTCATGCGCAGGCTGTGCCACCACGCGCTGGAACGTGCGGTGAGACGACGGCGCAAACGGTGCGCGGCTTTTGACCGCGTGAGCGGAATCTGCGCGCGACCCTCGAGCGCCAGCGCGCGCCACGAATGGCACGAAGGCTGAAGACCCGTCTGTCATGAGCGCACACGATGGCCGCTGAAGCCGTTCCACGGAGCGCAGCTCACGAGCTCAGGTCGCGGGTGCTGACCGCCCTCGTCGCGCTCCCGCCGGTGCTCTTCATTCTGTGGCGAGGCGGGTGGCTCGCGGCGGGCCTGTTCTCGCTCTGCAGCGCGCTGGCGACCCGGGAGTTCCTGCGGATGGCTTCAGGCGAGCTCCGGCGCGGCGACCTCGGTGCGCTGGCCGCGGCGGTGTTGTTGCCGCTGCTCCCGCGATGGGCACCCGACCACGCCGCCGAGCTCGCCCTCGTGCTCATCGCGTTCGCGTCGACCTTCACGTGGGTCGAACACGTGTTGCGGCAAGACGTCGACGGCGCCGCGACGCGCGCTCCCGCAACGGTGCAGGCGTTGATCTTCTGCGCACCGGGGCTGTTCTTTCTCTCGTCACTTCGCGCGCGCCCCGATGGGCTGATGTGGGTCGTCACGCTGCTCGCGGCGACCTTCGCGAACGACACCGCGGCCTTCTTCGGCGGCAAGCTGCTCGGCCGGCACCGGCTCGCGCCGCGCGTGAGCCCGGGCAAGACGTGGGAGGGGTTCATCGCGGGCGCGCTCGGTTCCGCGCTCGCCGTCATCGCCTGCACGCTGTGGTGGCCGAGCGCGCTGGGCGTCGGTGACGCGATCATCATCGCCGCGACGTGCTCGTTCTTCGGGCCGCTCGGTGATCTCGCGAAGTCACTGCTCAAACGGGCGCGCGGCAGCAAAGACTTCGGTCACCTCCTGCCCGGGCATGGGGGGATGCTGGATCGCATCGATGCCATGCTGGTGAACGCCACGCTCGTCTGGGCGTGGGTGAGGTTCCAATGATTCCGCGCTGGCTCCCGAACGCGCTCTCGATCGTCCGCATCGTCGCCATCCCCGGGTGGCTGGTGCTCGCGTTCATCGCGCGGGGCCATGCCCTTTCGCATCAGCCCGACGAGCGCGGCTGGGTCATCGCCCTGCTCGTCGCGGTCGGTCTCACCGATGTCGTCGACGGGTTTCTCGCCAGACGGTTTCATCTCGCGACCAACCTCGGCGCGACGCTCGACGCGGCGGCCGACAAGCTGGCCACCTTCGCGGTCGTCACCTTCCTCGCTTTCTGGGCGACGCCGTTGTTCACGCCGCTGCCGCGCTGGTTCTGGGCGCTGCTCGTCTCCCGCGATCTCCTCCTCGGGCTCGGCTTCATCATCGTGCGGCTCAAACACGGCACGGTCGAGGTGGCGCACCGGTGGCACGGGCGGCTGGCCACGCTGCTGCTCTTCGTGACCGTGGTCGCCGCGTGTCTCCGCATGCCGGAGCTGCTGGTGATGGCGGGCGGAGTCGTGGTGACCGCGCTGATCATCCCCGGCACGGTCGACTATGCGCGCGAAGGGTGGCGGCAGCTCCACAGGCAGCGCTGAGGTTTCACAACCTCTCCCGTCGTCAAAAGCCTGGAGAGGCTCGACGTTCGGACTCTGGCCGAGGTCGCGCGACGCGCTCTACCCCGCGTCAGTGATCGCCGTCGCACAGCACGGAGGCACGTGCCGGGCGATCACCCGCAACGCAGCGTGCGCCTTGGCCATGAAGTCGTCGCTCGCGGAGATCGTCACCAGCCCCGGGTGACCCGCCCACGCCGCCGCGATGCGCGCGTCGATCTCCGCTGACTCGACGGGCGTCTCGATGCGCAGCGGGTTCGAGTGGCTATAGCCGTGCCCCGCCGCCGGTGTGCGCAGGTGAATCACCGTCTCGTAGCGCTGCCACTCGGCCTTCCGGCTCGACGACAGCTCCGACCAGAAATCACCCGGGCCGGGCCAGTAGGCCTCACCGTCGACGGTGCCGCGATCGCAGACCACCACCGCCGCGTTGTCGCCGGCGCACGCCTCGAGCTCGCGCTGCACGAAATAGATCGCGCGCTGCGACGCCTGGCGGACGGCGAGCGCCTCGGAGCGCGGAAAACCTCCACCGAAGACGATGCCCGCCGCTTCCGGGAGCATCACGACGTGGCGGCAGAAGATGCGCCGCGCAAGCTCGAGCACCGCCGTCTTCCCCGCGCCGGGCCCGCCCGTCAGCACCAGCGACCGGGCGACGCGATGCCGTTGCTGACACGAGCACACCGGTCTCACGTGAACCTCAGCAACGGCATGAGCGATCGCTCAACCCTTCGACGGCGTCGAGGTGACGGAGATCTTCTTCGCCTGCACCGTGGGCAGCTTGGGCACCGCCACGGTCAACACGCCGGCCTTCAGGTCGGCCTGCACGTGCGAGAGATCAGCGCCCTCGGGCAAGGTGTACGAGCGGGAGAACGAGCCGTACTTGCGCTCCGACGAGTACCAGGTCTCCGTCTTCTCCTCTTTTTCCTCGTTGCGCTGACCGCTGATGGTCAGGCGATTGCCGGTGAGCGTCACCTCGAGGTCGCTTTCCTTCACGCCCGGCACGTCGGCCTTGAAGACGTAGCTGTCCTTGTTCTCCTTCACCTCGAACGCCGGCGCGAACAGGCCCTGCACTTCGCCGGGCCACGCGGGCGCCATCTCGCGGAAGGGGTCCCAACGGAGCATGTCGCGCATCGCGCGGAAGGGGTCGAACTCGCGGGCACCGGGTGAGGTGATCTGCGTGGAAGCGTCGTTGCTCTTACGAACGGTGATGTCAGACATCGGTCTCTCTCCTCGAACATCGGGTGACCGCCTCACGAGATGCGAAGCGGGTACGGCAAAGCCCGACGGCACGTGGCGACGCCTGAGAACGACGCGGGCACCGGTGACCCGGTGACGGTTGCGGTGGTCTCTTTCGAGCCAGCCGCGAGCACCACACCCTGCGGCCGCCCACGGCTCAGGTGGGAATGGCCTTCGTCGCCCTCGAGCACGAACCACGCGCCGTCGAGCACCACCCAGCAATGCAGCAGGTGTGCCGCGGCGCCGTGGCCGTCGTCACCGCGGGTTGGCGCTGGCCGACGCGCGGCGATTGCGTCTCGGGTCTGGAGAAACGCAGAGCGCGCATCTTCAATTCTCCGGCGCCGGCACCAACAGCGTCGGGTGATGCGTCGCCGCCAACACGTCGCGCACGGTGGTGGTGATGATCGGTGAAGGGAGGCCGAGCACGATCACGCGCACGCCGAAGCGCTCCGCCGCTTGAAGAATGGCGCGGGCCGGGTCGTGAGATTCAGCGACCACCACCTCGACGTGGCGTTGCGTGCCGGGCGGCACCAGCCGGCGAAGGCGCTCTTCGAGCTGCGGGTGCGCGTAGCCGAACACGTCGCGCCCCTCGAGCGCGCCGAGGTGATGCGTCGGGGGCACCACGTGCAACACCTGCAGCGTGACGTCGGCCGGCAGCATCGCGCAGCACTGCTCGATCACCGTGCGGCTCAGCCATGACAGGTCCACCGTGACCAGCGCGGTCTTCGAGTCGTTCTGCGCCGCGCGCTTCTCGGCCGCGGAGCGCGGCACGCACAACACCGCGCACTGCGCATCGTGAAGCACGTGACGGGAGACCGAACCGAACCACAGCCGTTCGATGGCGCTGCGGCGGTGCGACCCCACGACGATCACATCGGCCTTCTTCACGCGCGCGAGCTCCACCAGGCTCTCCGAGGCGCGCCCCATGACGGGCTCGAGATGAACCGCGTCGCCGAGGCCGGGGTAGTGCGCGAGCAGCTCGCGCCGGAGCACCCGCTCCACCGTCAAGTCAGGGTCCACCGCGCTCTGCACACCTTCGAGACCGATGCGGCCCTGCTCGTCGGGTGGAAAGTAGAAGTGCGCGCCTGACCAGTTCGTACGTTGGCGGCCGAACAACGTCTGCGCGAAGCGCCACGCAGACGCACCGGAGCCATCGCGTTCGAGCCCCATCAACACCGACAGGCGGCGTTCATCGCGCTGCCACGCGCGGAACGGTTCAGCGTCGCGCACCACCAGCACCGGCACGCGCGCGTTGCGCACCAACACGTCGGCGTGCGACCCCGCGCCGCGCCGCTTGCCCGCGCCGGTCGCACCGACGACCACCAGCTCGACGGCCGCTTCTTGCGCGGCCTGCATGAGCCCGCGCTCGACGGTCTCCAACACCACGCGCGCCGTCGCGCCCACCTCCGCGGCGCGGCTCTCGAGCGCCCGCCGGGTCGACGCCAGCAGATGCTCGCGCGCAGCAGCGTCGGCGGTGAAGGGGAAGTCGAGCACGTGGACGAGCTCCAACGAGTGCCCCGAGTCACGCGCGAGCGCAGCCGCTGCGTTCACGGCCTGTGCTGCTGCCTCTGAGAAGTCGTCGCCGCAGAGAATTTTCATGCGCGGCCCCACTTCAAGGACCGAGCCACCGCGCGCACGTCGCGCAGGAGCCGCGCGCCATGCAACTTCTGCATCGCGCTTTCATCGCACGCGCACGTCGACTGGAAATGGAGAGCGGCGCACGATTTTCGTCAGTCAGCGCGCGCGGCGCATGAACTGCGCGGCGGTGTCGATGACGCCTTCCCGCGCGTCGCTGGTCCGCCCGATGCATCACCGTGGGTCCTCACCAACCACCGGAGAATCGCGATGAAGAAGACGAACACCGAGATGAAGTCGCTGCAGCAGCTCCGTGACGAGATCCGCCTCAAGCTGCACCTCGCGTCGATGGACGCGAAGCAGGAGTGGGATCGTCTCGAACCGCAGATCGATCACACGCTGTCGACCTTCGAGTCGGTCACGCGCGAGACCATCGACGATCTGAAGAAGCGAATGACGGAGCTCCGCATTCGCCTGAAGGCCTGACGCGGTACGCGGAATGCACGAGCGGGCGCGCATGAACACCCGCTCCGAGACACCGACTGTTCCACTTCGTCGTCTGATCATCGCGTTGGAGTTGTTCACCGCGCTCACCGCGTTCGCCGGCGGCGTCGCCCTCTTCTTCTGGCGGCACGGCAGCGGCGTCTTCCCGCTCTCGTTGTTGCAGTGGTCGCCCTTCTCGACCTTCACCGTGCCCGCGGTGCTGCTGGGAGGCGTGGTCGGAGGCACGAGCCTCGCCGCCTGCGTGCTCGTCTGGCGCCGCTCGCCGTTCGCGATCGACGCGATGCTGCTCGGCGGCGGCGCGCTCACGGTGTGGACCATCGCGGAGTCGGCGATCCTCCGGGAGGTCAGTTGGCTCCACGGCGTCTACGCCGCCCTCGGGCTCGCGGTGCTCGCGTCGGGAGTGCGCGCGGCGTGGCGTTCGGGTGTGCCGCGTCATCGCTGGCTCGTCGCGGTGACCGCGTGCGAGGCCGTCGGGTATCTCGCGCCCAGCATCTCCGGCGTGCTCTCCGCCAAAGCCGGGCTCGGCGCGTGGCCGCAAGCCGCGCTGCTCGTCGCCGCGGGTGCATTCGAAGGTCAGTTGCTGGGCGCAGGTCAGGCGCGCGCCTTCCCCTTCGCGGTGCGCAAGGCGCGCTACGCCACCGCCACGTCGCTCGCCGCCGCGTTCGTATGGGCGTGCGTGATGACGGCGATGCTGCTCGGCGCGAGCGATGTGCCGGTCGCGGTGTTCGTCGTCGCCGCTGTCATCGCGGGGCCACTCTCGCTCGTCGCCATCGGCTTCGCGCAGTGGCGCGTGCTGCGTGAAACCGTGCGCCCGTCGGCGGCGTGGATCGCGTGGACCGCGCTCGCGTGGGCGGCGGCGCTCCCGTTGAGCTTCGCACCCGGCCCCTTCGTCGATGCGTCGACGCCCGTCGTGGTGCACCTCGTGCTCTGGAGCTCGGGCGGTCTGCTCATGGCCTGGGTGATGGCGCTCATCACGTGGCAAGGCGTTCGCCAGGTGTCTGGCGCGCGGAGCCTGCGCGCGCGATTTCTCGCTGACCTCGCGCACAGTGAACTGCCGCAGCCCGGCGACTCGCCGTCGCCCGCGGTGACTGAAGCAGACCTCGCCGCGCTCCCCGAACCCGCGCGCCGCTACTTCCGCTTCATGGGCGTGCTCGGCCGGCCGCGAGACCGCACGTTCCGGCTGAGCTTCGTGGGTCGCTTCAGGGCGGGCCCGACGGCGCCGTGGCGCGCGTGCGAAGCGTGGCAGTACAACACCGGCAGCGAGGTGACCCGCACCTTCGCGATGCGGCTGCGCGTCGCCGGGCTTCCGGTCATCGGCCGCGATCTCTATCGCTCCGGGCACGGGCGAATGCTGGTGCGACTGCTCGACCGCGTGACGGTGGCCGACGGCAAGGGCGAGGCGTTCGACGTGGGCGAGCTGACGACGTACCTCAACGATCTCGTGCTCCTCGCGCCGTCGATGTTGCTGACGCCGGCGGTGACCTTCTCCGAAGGCGATGCGCAGAGCTTCGAGGTCTCGCTGCACGATCACGGGCTGAAGGTGACCGCGCGCGTGCTCGTCGACGGCCGCGGCGCGCCCATCAACTTCGTGACGATGGATCGCTACCTCGAGAACCCGGAGCGGAGCGGCGAGATGTTGCGCGCGCAGTGGTCGACGCCGGTCGACGATTTTCAGGAGATCGACGGCCGCAAGCTCCCGACACGCGCGACCGCCGTCTGGCACCTGCCGAGCGGAGCGCTGCCGTACGCCGACTTCCAGCTCGTGCGCGACGCGACGAGCTCGCGCGTCTCACACGTTCCGGGTCGTGCGCGCGCGTTCGCGCTGTCCCGAAACGGCAGCGCGAGCGCGTCGCGTTCAACGCCCGCTCTGTGGACCAGCGCATCGCCGCCGTCGTGGCTGGCGCGAACGAGCCCACACGCAAAGGTGTCGCGCGGCTCACCGGTGAGGAACTGAGAGCGCCTCGAAGCCATCCTGCAAACCAACGCGTCGCTCTCTTGTCACGACCGGGGAACTGCGGGCGGTTTCGACGTCACGTCGATGGTGAAAACTGAACGCTCCGAAACGACGAAGGGAGGGATACTCAGCGAGGTCGCGCGCATCGCATCGCGAACAACTGTGGATGAGAGCAACATCCGCTCCACGACGCGACACACGAACTGCAGCATTGCGTCGCTGCCATCGCCGACCCGAGCGTTCTGCAACGGATCGCCTCCCAGGCGTCTGCAGAGCGTCGCGCGCAATGGCGAAGACGAGCAGCCCGAGAACTCCGACCGACTTCGCTCGACATCGGCGCGCACCGAGCAGCCAGCGGGCTGCGTCGCTCGCTGTCACCGAACCGAGCGCGACAAGCGTTCTCGCGCATCTCCACTGCGAGCTCATGCACGCGACATCATCATCAACCACAGGCGCCGAGTCCGCGTACGTGTCCGAACTCGGAGCAACCCGCAGCGTCGTTGGAGTTCGTGCATGAAAGCGGCACGTCACCTCCGCGAGTTGAGCGATCGACTCGCGAGGAACGCCTCGGCGCTACGGCGTGATGAACCGCATCGGCACTTCGCGCATCGCCCCCGAATTCTCATCGCGCACTTCGAGGATCAGCTCGGGCTTCACTCCGCGCGGCAGCGAGACCGAGACCGGCACGCGCGCATCGGTGAGCGACGCGAGCTGCAGCGTGGGAGTGCCCACGACCACCTGCGCTCCGTCTGGCGCGCGCACCGACAACGTGAAGTTCGCGGTCTCGGGTTGCTTGTTGAACAGGTGCACCTCGAACGCGTTGCGCACGTTGTCGCCGTCGACGAAATACGGCATCGCACCGCGCGGCCGCACGATGTTCGCCTCGAAGGGCGTCCGCCGCATGAGTGACGTCGTGAGCACGACCGCCGAGACCAGCATCAACATGCCGTACACGACGACACGCGGGCGCAACGTCTTGCGTTCACTCCGGGTCAGCTCACGCTGCGACGCGAAGCGGATGAGCCCGCGCGGCTTGTGAACCTTGTCCATCATCTCGTCGCACGCATCGACGCAGGCGGTGCACGCGAGACATTCCATCTGCAGCCCGTTGCGGATGTCGATGCCCGTCGGGCACACCGCGATGCAGCGCTTGCAGTCGATGCACGCGCCGGTAACGTGGCCGAGCTTTCCGCGCGGCTCACCGCGATTCACGTCGTACGCGACGGTGATCGAATCGCGATCATGCAGCACCGACTGCAGCCGGCCGTACGGGCACAGCACCACGCAGAACTGCTCGCGGAACCACCAGAAGTTGAACTGCAGCACCGTCGTGAACCCGAGCGTCAGCAGAAACGCCTCGAGGTGCTGGGCCGGCCCTTCCTGCAGCATCAGCCACAGCTCCTTCGGCGAGACGAAGAGCGCCGTCGCGGTGTGGGCGATGGTCGCGCTCACCACCAGGTAGACGACGAAGCGCGCGACGCGGAGCACCACCTTGCGCGTCGAGTCGGTCTCCGCGTCGAGGCGGATGCGCGCCTCGCGTGACCCTTCGAACAGCCGCTCGATGGGCCGATACACGCCTTCGAGGAACACCGTCTGCGGGCATGCCCACCCGCACCACACGCGCCCACGCCACGCCGTCACCGCGAGCAGCGCGAAGACGAAGAACAGCACCAGCAACAGCATCAGCCAGAAGTCCTGCGCGTTGAACGTCTGCCCGAAGAAGTAGAAGCGCCGGTGCGCGACGTCGAGCTGAATCATCGGGTGCCCGCGCACGGGGATGAACGGCGCCGCCACGTAGAACCCGATGAGCACCGCGAAGACCGCGCGCCGCCAGGTGTTGAAGCGGCCCTTCACGTCGGCCGGGTGCAGCCGCACGTGAGAGCCATCTGCTGAGAGCGCGCCGGTCACGACTCACTCCACCACTTCGCCTTGCGGCTCTTTACCGGGCACGTTCTTGCCCTTCTGCGTCAGCACGAACGCGGCGACCTTGCGCACCTTGTCGGGCCCGAGCACCTGGCCCCACGGAGGCATGCCCTTGTCGGGGAAACCGTCGGTCACCGACTTCACGATGTCGCCGGGCTTGTTGCCGTGGAGCCAGTACTTGTCGGTGAGGTTCGGCCCGACGAGGCCCTGCGCTTCGGCCGCGTGACACGCGGCGCAGGTCGACGCGAAGACCTTCCTGCCCTCCTCGACCTTCGCCGCGTCTTGCGAGAGCGCGACGATCGCCTCGTCACTGGTCGGGTTGTCGGCGAGGCGCTGCTTCTTCAACGCCGCGACGTCGGCGCGGTAGTCGTCTTCGTGCGTCGGCAACTGCTTCGTGGTGTGGAACATGAACCAGTAGACGAAGCCGAACGCGATGGTGGTGAAGAGGATCGCGAGCCACCAGTTCGGGAGGTGGTTGTCTTCTTCGAGGATGCCGTCGTACTCGTGAATGGGGCCCTTGCTCATGACTTGAACTCCGGTTCGTCGTTGAGCGGCAGCGAAGCCACCGCGTCGAAGTCTCTCTTCCCGCGCAGCGCGAAGACGCGCACCGCGACCAGCGCGAAGAAGACGATGAAGAGCGCCAACGCG
>JBEHYH010000192.1:0-10943 GCA_048498275.1 Myxococcota bacterium
AGTACGCGGAGCTCCCGCCCCTCGTCGGCCCCTGCCACCACCGGCTTCGCCGCTGAGTCTTCGATCAGATCACCTAGCCTGCGCTCCGCAGACCGAGCCTTCGATCACACCACGCGCGCCACGGCTTCGCGTGCCGAACTTCACGAGCACTCAACGAGGCAGCGGAAACTTCGCCCACTTCGGCGGAGCTTCCCCTTCGTCGAACACCACAATCACCGACTGCCCATCACTCGAAAGCGTCACGCCCTCCGGCTTCAACGCATCGAAGTGCGCGAGCAACGTCTCTGCCTTCCCATCGAACAACCACAGCGCTCCGCCTTCATCACCTGGTCCCCACTTCGGCGCGTTCGCTCCAATCAGCCAGCGCCCGCCGCCCAGCTCGAGCAGCGCGCTGATGCCCTGTGAAACACGCTGGCCATTCTTCACCGCCACCTTCAGCAAAGGCCGCGCGAACACCGACACGTCCTGCGGAGCGACTTCTCCACGCTCGAAGGCGTGCCCGATGTTCGCCAGCCGAACCAACGCCGCGCGCCCGCCAGCCGCGAGTGGAGACTTCAAGCCGACCAGCAACGCGCCGTCATGAAACGCGAGCGCTTCGACGTCGAGCGGTTCGATCGCGGCGCCACACACGAGCTCCTGAATCGATCTGCCCGCGGCGTCGCGCACCAGCGTCAAATCGAGCCGCCCTTTCACCGCCGGCGCGCCATGCGTGAACGACAACCACAACACCTGCCGGCGCGCTTCCTTCAACACGCCCTTCTTGTTCGGCGAATGCGACGTCGCGAGAAAGACACTCCCATCGGGTCCCGCGGCGAGCGCCTCCGCGTCGTTGAGCTCCTCCACTCCGGGAATCGGCAGCGGCGCACCATCGAGCACGCCGTCTGCAGACATCGTCACCAGAAACGGAGACTCATCAGTGACCAGCACGTAGCGCGAGAGCGCAGGCACCCAGACGAGGTCAGAGAGTTCGAGCGCGCCGAGCGACTCCGGCACCTTCAACGTCGACGGCCGCCCACGCTCCGCGCACAACGTGACCGACATCACACCGATGATGACCAGGCGGCCCATGTCGCGCGTCGTGTCGAGGAGCCGGCTGAACCGATCAACGTGATCGCCTCGCGCTCATTCCCCACACCAGCGGGCATGCACGTCGCGTGGCTCATCTTCGTCATCGTGGTGCTCACCAGCACGCTCAGCTGTTGAGGGTGATGGCCTTCCACGCGAGCAGCGCGCCGTCGCTCTGCTGCGCGGTCGAGAACACCACCTCGCTCAACGTCAGCGCCGCTTCGCTCACCACCTTGTCGGTGGAATTCGTCTGGTACCCCGCACCGCTCGTCGGGTTGTAGTTCGGCTGCGAGTCGTAGATTTCGCTCTTCAGCGCCTCGTCGAAGAACAACTGCGAGACGATGTACTCGGTGCCGCTCACCGTGACCCGAAAGTGGATGTGCGTCGCCCGCGAGGCGTACCAGCCGGGGAAGTTCGTATCGAACGTCACGCGGCCATCGGCGCCCGACGTCTGATGCCCGCGGCCCCAATTCGCCGCAGCGGCTTGCGCATCACCACCGGTGCACATCGCGTCGTTGTTGCCGTCGATGTCGCCCGAGTACACGCCGAACGTGTCGCAGTGCCAGAGCTCGACCGTCGCGTTCGGCACCGGGTTGCACGCCGCGTCGACGATGAGGAACTCGAGGCGCGTCGGCACACCTTCGAAGCCTTCACTCAAATCGGAGCGCTCGAGATTTCCGCTCGTCGAATGGCACGGGCCTTCGGTCGCGCTCTTGTAGACGTTGCACGTCGTGCCAATGCCCGACGCGAACGGGTTGCCATAGTCCTTCCCAGCCATCACCGAGGTGCCAGCGCTCGCCCACGTGCCGGTGTACGTCGTTCCCGTTCCTCCGCCGGTCTGGCCTTCGACACCTTCGCCGCAGTTGAGCAACGCGAGCGCGCTCAAACCTCCGACGGCAGAAGCCATGAACTTGAGTGCATCGCGACGACTGGGGGTCAGCTTCTTCATGTTTTCTCCTCGGGGAATGGAACTGCGAGATACGGCCCGAGCGCGTCACGCAGCGTCGTGTCTTCGAAGCTGACGTGCGCCTCGAACGCGTCCAGCGCGTCAATCACCGCGACAGCCAGCGCCTGTTCTGCGTGATTTGAAATCGCCGCGAGCCTCACGCACATTTCGCGCGAGCTCGCGTTGCGACGTGTGTTCGCCGAGCAATTCTTCGAACGTGCCTCGCGACGCGTGCAGCGCTCCAGGCACCAGCAGCTTCCGCGCGGCGAACAACTGCACGCGGTCGAGCATCAGCTCTTCCTCTTCGTGCATGTGATGCGTGAGCTCCTTCGAGAACGCATCCCACGCGCGCAGCACCGGGAGCCACCCCGCGCGCTCGAGCGCTGACAACTCACGCGACGCGAGTACCACGCGTTTGTTCGCTTCCCGCGCTCGGGGGTGATGGGTGTTGAGCACCGTCACCACCGCATCGAGCACGGGAGAAATCATCGCCATCTCCTGCTCCGTGTTCACGACGAGCAGGAAGTGATCACCTTCATGACGTCACCGACACAGACGCCGCATGCGAATGCGCCTCTCTCTTCTCTTCATCGCGCTGTCCGGCTGCATCGGCTCGATTGAAACCGTCACCGGCCCCGACGGAGGCACGCTCGAGAAGTTCTCGTTCTTCGTCACCAGCTACGCGGGGCTCCAGGAGCTCTCCGGGAGCGAGAACGGGTTCGGTGGCGATCTCCGCTACGGAGAGACCGGCGCCGGCGCGGGCCTTCGTGGCGCCGCCAAGATCTGCAACGCGCTCGCGGAACGCAGCATGCCCGGCGCGAGCGCGAAGAAGTTCCGCGCGTTCTTGAGCGTGTCTGCCGACGAGAACGGCACTCAGGTGAACGCCATCGACCGCATCGGCGACGGCCCGTGGTTCGACCGGCTCGGCCGCACCGTCGCCCTCACGAAGGCCGCGGTGCTGCTCGACCGGCCTGATGCAGATCTCGCCATCAAAAATGATCTCCCCAACGAAGACGGCGTACCGAACCACTCGCCGAATGGAGTCGAGGTCGACGACCACGACACCATGACCGGCAGCAGCACCGCAGGGACTCTCTCCGGCGGCACCTGCAGCGACTGGACGAGCACCTCTTCCTCTTCGAAAGGTCCGCTCTGCGGGCATTCGTGGCCGCGCGCGCATGGTGGAAATGACGACGCCATCAACTGGCTCTCGGCGCACGCCGTGCCGGGTTGTGCAGCGGGTGCGACGCTGACCGACATCGGCGGAGGCAGGGGCTCGACCACCGTCGGCGGCGCTGGCGGCTACGGCGGTTTCTATTGCTTCGCCCTGATTCCCTGAGGTTCGAAAAAGTGCCTCACACCGTGATCACTTCGGCTGTCTCCCCGACACAGGAGGGCATGGCCGCAGTCATGCGAACAGACGCTCACAGCACGCTCGCCGACAAGGCCATCGCGGGCGACGCCGCGGCCATCAGTCAGGTGCTGAAGGCGCTGGCTCCATCGATCGCGCGCGCGGCCCGTTCATTGCTCGGCGCGCAGCACCCCGACGTCGACGATGTCGTGCAGCAGTCGCTCATCGGGCTGGTGCAATCGCTGCCGCAGTTTCGCGGTGAGTGCAGCCTGCCGCACTTCGCGTCACGCATCGTGACCCGCGCGGCGCTGGCGGCACGCTGGCGCGCGAACCTCCGCAACGAGCGGTACGACGGCGCGAACGACCCTGATGACCACGAATCGCCTCCGTCGCAGCACGAAGCGGTTGAAGCCGAGCGCCGCCGTGAGAGCGTTCGTTCGTTGCTCGACACACTGCCCAGAGAACAAGCCGAGACGCTCGCGTACCGCGTGGTGCTCGGGTTCTCACTCGAAGAGGTCGCGCAGGCGACGGGCGTGCCGCTCAACACCGTGCGTTCGCGCGTGCGGCTCGCGAAGACCGCGCTGCGCCGCCGCATCGAAGCCGACCCTCATCTTTCCGCACTGCTGGAGGTGGAGTGATGGATTCGCTCGACCTCCACCCCGAGGAACTCTTCGACAAGGCCGACGCCGGGCTCGCGAATGAACTCGAACTCGCGCGCCTCGAGGCGCATCTGAAGGCGTGCGCCACGTGCCGCGTCGAACGCCGGGTGCGCGCCGATTTCGCGGCGGTCGCCACGTCGACCACCGAGCTCGAACTGCTCGTCGCGAAGGCGCTGCACTCGGTGACTGAGACGCAGGAGACCGCGAACCTTGATCAGCTCGTCGCGCGCGCGATGGAGACCGCGGACGCTCCGGCACCGCGCCGTCGCCGCACGCTGACGCCGTGGCTCATCGCGGCGACGTTGGTGTCGGGGCTCTCATTCGCCGCGGTCGCGCAGTTCACCGGACTGCTGCCGAAGTTGTTCGAGTCGCGCACCGAAACGCCGCCCGCTCCTGAACCGATGAAGACTCCGCCGGCGCCGCGCGTGAACCCCGTCGCGACGGTGGTGGCTGATGAACCCACGGTGGTCGACGAAGTGACGCCGCCGTCGCCTCCGCCGGTCGTGACTGCGCCTCCGCGCGCGAAGATTTCGAAGCCGGCTCCCGAGCCCCCCCCCGCTCCGGAGCCGGCCGTCGCTGCACCTGATGCGGCGACGCTCTTTTCCCTCGCGCACGCCGCGCGCATCGACGGCCGCCGCGCCGACGCCGTCGTTCAACTGCGAGAACTGGTCGCGCGTTTCCCGAATGAACCGGCGGGCGCGCTCGCGTGGGCTGAACTCGGCACGCTGTGGCTCGAGGGTGGCGAACCCGCGCGCGCCATCGATGCCTTCGACACGTACCTCGCGTCGTCGCACGGGCTGCTGCGCGAAGAGGTGCTGACCAGCCGCGCGCAGGCGTACGGCGCGCTCGGTCACGCGGCTGAAGAACGCGCGGCCTGGGAGCGGCTGCTTCAAGAGTTCCCCAACGGTCTGACGTCAGCGCGCGCTCGCGCTCGTGTGGAGGCGCTCAACAGCACTCCGTGAGGGCACGCGTCCGGCCGGCGTGGTGGGTGTCACTGCTGCTGACAGCGACGGTCGCCTCCGCGCAGAGCTCGACCCTCGTCGCGCTCGAAGCCGTCGGCCCTGAACCACAGGTGGCCGCGCTCGAAGCGTCGTTGCGCGATTGGTTGCGCAACACGCCACTCACCCTTCGCCGCGTCGATGCCTTCACGCAGCCGGGTGGTGAGCCGGTGTTCGCGCGCGTTCGCGTGGTGTGGACCGATGAGGCGTGCACCGTTGAACTCTTTCGTGATGACGGTGAGCTCGTGCGGCGGCGTTCGCTGCCTCGCGAGGGCGCGCCGTTACTGGTCGCAGAGGCCGCGGCGCTCGTCGCACAGGCCGGCGTGCAGGAGTTGTTGTTCGCTCCGCAGCGTCAACCGTTGAAGGTGACGGAAACGACTCCGCTGGTGGAGGCGTCCGCTCCTGAAACGCCGGCTCCGCCCTCGCGCTTCGTGTTCGCGCTCGGAGGATTTCTCACCGGCCGCAGCTACGACGCGCGCGCGCCCTTCGTGTTCGGCGGAGGGCTCGAAGCGACTGGCAGCGCTCGCGTGGAGAACTGGCTGCCCGGCTTGATGCTGCGCGCCGCGTACCTCGCGCCCGTCACGCGCGACAACGACCTCGCGCGCGTGCAACTGCAGACGCTGACCTTCCGGCTCGATGCGGTCATCGCGCGCACGGTGGGCCCGGTGCGTCTCTCACTCGGAGCTGGCGGCGGTTTCGATGTGTTGCTCGCGCAGACGACGTCCTCGCGAGTGCCGGCGTCGGCGTTGAACCCATCACGCGGAGATGTCGCGCCGTTCATCGACGCGTTCCTGGGTGTGTCGTGGCAGCCGACGGCGCGTTCGAGTTTGTTTCTGCGGGTGGCGATGGATGTCGACCCCGCTCCGCGGCGGTACGTCGCGCAGGTCGCGGGTGAATCGACGGCGCTGCTCGAGCCCTGGCGCGTGCGGCCATCGGTCGTTCTCGGTTTCTCTTTCGATCTCGCGGGAGGTGCTCCGTGAGATTTGAACGCGCTGAACAAAACCCGGGACGTCTTGAATCGCGCCCGTCACTTCTCATCGTTGTCGTGAGTCTCGTCATTGCCGCCTGCGGGCCCGTCGATCTCTCGGTCATCGAAGTCCCCGACTCGGGAAGCATCACGCCGATCTCCACGCCGTGTTCCGGCACTGGCGACTGCCGCTCCGACGAAATCTGCGAAAAATCGAGCTGCGGCGACGCACTCGGTGAATGCACTCAACGCCCGTTCGCCTGCGGTGACGACGTGCAACCCGAATGCGGCTGCGACGGCGTCACGTACATGAATGACTGCCTTCGACGTCTCGAAGGCATCGAAGCCATCTTCGAGCACGGCCCATGCCACCAGCCGATGCGTTGCGACCCGCAGACTCCCTGCCCCGGTGAATCGAAGTGCGCGCGCGTCGGGCCGCCGGGCTCATGCGGAATGATGATGCGCGGCGCCTGCTGGCGCGTCGCGAGCACCTGCGCGGCCTCCACCGACGAGCACTTCTTCGCGTGCGGCCCGTCTCAGTGTCTCGACCTCTGCGGCGCGGTGAATTCAGGCATGCCCACCGAGCGCTACCCCGGCCCGTGCCCCTAAAGCTCACGGCACCTTCTGGTAGATGTTGGTGCCGGGCGACTGCGTCGACGAGTACGTGCACGTCGTCATGAAGTGCAGGTTGCAGGCGCCGAAATTGTACCAGGTATAGAAACGGCACCCCGACTCCGCTGAACACGCCGCCTGACACTGCGCCTGCGAAATGGTGCCCTGGTTCGGGGTGAACTGGCAGCCGTTGCCGGAGCAGAAGTACGTCGCGTCCGCGTAGGTGCCACTGCAGGAAATGTACGAGCCGTCGTACAGGTCCTTGTAGCAGCCGAGGCAGGTCACGCTGCCGCCGGTGAGATACGAGTAGCCGCCGAAGAACGGCGTGAACGGCGAGCCCTGCACCGCCGACGCGTTCGAGGTGACGGTCACCACGTAGCTGCCGCCATCGCTGATGACGTACGGCGCCGAATATGTCCCGTTGTTGAGGTCGGTCACCGGCACCAGCACCGGCGAACCGCCGTCGGGCAACGAGCTCAACGTCACCGAGAAGTTCGCGCCGCCGACGGTGATGGCCACGCCGGAGCTGTCGCGCGATTGGATGAGAATCGGCTCGACGGTGCCGCTCGGGCTGGGCGCGCTGCCGCCGGTGACGCCCGCTCCGCTCACGGTCGACATGGTCAACGCCGCGCAGCCCATGGTGACGGTGCCGTCGCAGTCGTCGTCCTTACCCTGACAGAAATCGCTCGAGGCCGTCGGCGAGCCCGTCTGACACGCGCTCTCCGCGCCCGAGGTGCACTTCGACGCCACGTTGCCCGCCGCGCACACGCCGACGCGGAAGCATGAGCTGTCGGCCACGTAGTCTTCGTCGGCCTGGCCGCTGCAGTCTTCATCGAGGCCATTGCAGGTCGCGTCGTTCGCCGCCGCCGTGCCGGTGGCACACGCGGTGACGACTCCGCCGCTGCACGACGACGCCACGTTGCCCGCCGCGCAGGCGCCCGGCCTGAAGCACGACGTGACGGGCACGTAGTCTTCATCGACCGGGCCATCACAGTCGTCGTCAAGGTTGTTGCAGCTCGAGTCGTTCGCCGCAGCCGTGCCCGTCTTGCAGGCGGTGACGACTCCGCCGCTGCACGACGACGCGACGTTGCCCGCCGCGCAGACTCCGGGCTTGAAGCACGCGGTGACCGGCGCGTAGTCCTCGTCCTTGAGGCCGTCGCAGTCGTCGTCGGTGTTGTTGCAGCTCGAATCGTTCGCCGCGGGCGTGCCCGTCTTGCAGGCGGTGACAGTTCCACCGCTGCACGACGACGCCACGTTGCCCGCCGCGCACGCGCCGACGCCGAAGCACGACGTCACCGGCACGTAGTCTTCGTCGCTCTGACCGCTGCAGTCGTCGTCGACGCCGTCGCAGGTCGCGTCATTTGCCGCCGCCGTACCGGTCCTGCAGGCGACCTCATCGCCGTCGCTGCACGACGACGCCACATTGCCGGCCGCGCACGCGCCGGGGCGGAAGCACGAGGTGATGGCTACGTAGTCTTCATCGCGCTGACCATCGCAATCGTCGTCGACGCCGTTGCAGGTCGCGTCGTTCGCCGCCGCCGCACCGGTCGCGCACGCGCTCTCGTGGCCGCCGCTGCACGACGAAGGCACGTTGCCCGCCGCGCAGGCGCCCGGGCGGAAGCACGAGGTGACCACCGCGTAGTCTTCATCGTTCTGGCCATCGCAGTCATCGTCGACGCCGTCGCAGGTCGCGTCGTTCGCCGCGGCCACGCCGGTGGTGCACGCCGTCTCATGACCGCCGCTGCATGACGACGCGACATTGCCCGCCGCGCACGCGCCGCCCTTGAAGCACGCCGTCACCGGCGCGTAGTCCTCATCGGCCTGACCGCTGCAGTCGTCATCGACGCCATCGCACGTCGCGTCGTCCGGAGCGGGGACTCCGGTCGCGCACGCGGTCTCGAAGCCGTTGCCGCATGACGACGCGACGTTGCCGGCCGCGCAGGCGCCGGGGCGGAAGCACGAGGTCACTGCCACGTAGTCTTCGTCGAACAGCCCGTCGCAATCGTCGTCGACGCCGTCGCACGTCGAATCACCGACGGACGCGACGCCGGTCGCGCACGCCGTCTCGACGCCGTTGCTGCACGACGACGCGACGTTGCCACCCGCGCAGAAGCCGGCCTTGAAGCACGAGGTGTCGGCCGCATAGTCCTCGTCGTTCTGGCCATCGCAGTCGTCGTCGACGCCGTCACAGGTCACGTCGCTCGACGCCGCGGTGCCGGTGGCGCACGCCGTCACCACACCATTGCTGCACGACGAGGCGACGTTGCCCGCCGCACACGCGCCACTCTTGAAGCACGAGGTGACCACCGCATAGTCCTCGTCGTTTTGACCGTCGCAGTCGTCGTCGACGCCGTCGCACGTCGCGTCGGTGGCCGCCGCGGTGCCGGTGGCGCACGCCGTCACCACGCCGTTGCTGCATGAAGAAGCGACGTTGCCCGCGGCACACGCGCCCTGACGGAAGCACGAGGTCACCGCCACGTAGTCTTCGTCGATCTGCCCGTCGCAATCGTCGTCGACGCCATTGCAGCTCGCGTCGCTCATCGCCGGTGTGTTCGTGCCGCAGGCGCTCTCTTCGCCGTTGACGCACGAAGAAGCGACGTTGCCCGCCGCGCACGCCCCGACGCGGAAGCACGAGTTGTCGGCGACGTAGTCTTCGTCGATCTGCCCGTCGCAATCGTTGTCGAGGCCGTCACAGCTCGAATCGTTCGCCGCCGCCGCGCCGGTCTGACACGTGGTCACCTGACCCGCCACGCACGCCGACGCGACATTGCCGGCCGCGCACGCGCCCGCGCGGAAGCACGACGAGTCACGCGCGAAATCTTCATCGGCCTGCCCGTCGCAGTCGTCGTCGACGCCGTCACAGGTCGCATCACTCGCCGCGCCCGTGCCCGTCGCGCACGCCGTCTCCTGGCCGCTCACGCACGCCGACGCCACGTTGCCGCTCGCGCACGCCCCCGCGCGGAAGCACGTGGTGTCGGCGACGTAGTCTTCGTCGACCTGCCCATCGCAGTCATCGTCGAGGCCATCGCACGTCGAATCATCGGCCGCCGCGGAGCCGGTCTGGCACGCGGTGAACTGCCCATTCACACACGATGAGCCGACATTGCCGCCCGCGCACACGCCTTGTCGAAAACACGACGTGTCAGACACGAAGCCCTCATCGACCTCTCCATCACAGTCGTCATCGACGCCGTTGCAGCTGTCGGTCGCCGCGGCGCTCCCCGTCTTGCACGCGGTCACCACACCTGCGCGACAGCTCGACCCCACGTTGCCTGCGGCGCACGCGCCTCCTCGAAAGCACGACGTGTCGGAGGCGTAGTCTTCGTCGACCTCTCCATCGCAGTCGTCGTCCCGGTTGTTGCAGACCTCGGCGACGGGCACGCATTCCGTCGATTCGGGGGCGCACGAGAGCACCGGAAAGAGAACGAGCGCTGCGAGCGAGAGCCGGCGGGCGAAGACCATCGATGAGATCTACCTCGGCGGGGCTCCCCTGACAGCGGGTGTAAAATTACGTTCGAACACGCCGAGTGATCGCTTTCGTGACGTGCCTGACACCACGGCGTCACTTTGAGACTTCGTCATCTCCTTCTCCTGCTTCCGCTGGGCTGCGGTTCCAGCTCGGGCTCCGACGGTGGTGAGTGCAGTTCGGGCGCCTGCGCCACCGGCGGAGTCGTCATCAACGAACTCGCGGGCACCGGCGGTGACTACGTCGAGCTCTTCAACGCGAGCGACGCCGAAGCAGACCTCTCGGGTTACGGCATCACCGACGCAGACAATGCCGGCGTGCGCTACGCGACCTCGCTCCGGTTCGCGTCGGGCACCAGCATCTCGGCGCGCGGCTACTTCACGATTTTCCTCGAGAAGGACTGCCGGGCGACGGTGACGCCGTGCGTGCGCGGTGAGTTCGGCATCTCGCAAGACAATGGCGACCTGCTGACGCTGCTCGATGGCGACAACTACACGGTGTCGCAGCAGGCGTACCCGGCGGGTGCGGCGGAATCAGGTTCTTCATGGGCGCGCACGTACGACGGCGCGACCGATTTCGAAGTGCAGCGCCGTTCACCCGGAGCCGCCAATGCGCCGTGAACTCTGGCTGCTCGCGTTCGCGCTCTCGGCGTGCGGTGGCGTCTCGATGACCGACGATGGAGTCGATGACGCGTCGACCCACTTCACGACCGGCGACGCGGGCACGCTCGTCGGCACCTTCAATCTGATTCACACCGTTTCTGAATACGGCGACTCGTCGTCGTTCGCGGGCAAGGTCTACGACGGGCCGACGCCGGCGACGGTGCAGTGGACCGTCGCGCTCACCGACGGCGACTGCCGCGTCGAGACTCCGCACACG
>JBEHYH010000193.1:0-10939 GCA_048498275.1 Myxococcota bacterium
TTCGTCTACCTGCACATGCCGCAGAGCGGTGAGAGCGCGGTGTACGTGCCGTCGAACGGCACCGTGCCCGCGGAGCAGTTCCAGAGCGAGGAGGCCGAAGCGCTCGGCTTCGTCGAGTCGATGGGCTTCATCATGGACAACCTGAACTTCCGCGGCCGCCCGGCGGACGAGCAGGAGCAGATGATCCGCTCGTTGCCGGTGTTCCAGCGTGAAGCCCCCGCTCCGCAGCAGCCGAAGGCGTCGCCGGCGCAGGGCGTGAAGCCGGCGAGCGGTCAGCACCCGACGTTGCGGGAGCTCGGCAAGCTGTTCGCGGCGTTCACCATCGCGGTGCTGGTGCAGGGCTGCGTGAGCATCGAAGAGCGCAGGAAAGATTCGAAGCTCCACTACGACATCGCGGTCGAGCAACTGCTCAAGGACCCGCAGGCTGCGTACAAGGAGACGACCGTCGCGCTGGAGATCGACCCGGAGAACGCGGAGGCGTGGCACCTGAAGGCGCTGGTGTTGCACCAGGTCTTCAAGCGGCTCGAGGAAGCGCAGCAGGCGTACGTGAAGGCGCTGGAGTTCAAGAAGCCGTACCCCGACGCGCACGTGAACCTCGGCAATCTGTACATGGACCAGAAGCGCTACGACGACGCGATCAACCAGTACAAGATCGCGCTGTCCGACGTGCTCTACGGCGCGCCGTACCTCGCGCAGGGCAACATGGGGTGGGCGTATTTCAAGAAGGGCGACAACAAGACCGCCATCGAGAACCTGAAGGGCGCGGTGAGCACCAACCCGCGCTACTGCCTCGGCGAGTACCAGCTCGGGCAGATCTACGAGTCGGAGTCGAACGCGGCGGAGTCGTGCAAATACTTCGCGCGGTTTCGTGAGCACTGCCCCGACAGCGCCGATGGCTGGCAGCGCGACGGCATGTGTCTCGCGAACGCGGGCAAGCGTGACGAAGCGGGGAAGGCGTTCGACACCTGCGTGGTGAAGGCCGCCACCGACGATCAGAAAGACCTGTGCAAGGCGCTCAAAGCGCAGTTCGTGCAATGAGCGCTCCCGACTACGTGGCCTTCGGCGCGTACCTGCGCCTGCAGCGTGAGACGCGCGGGTTGTCGGTCGAACAGGTCGCGCAGCAGACGAAGATCCCTCCGACGCTGGTGGGCGCGCTCGAGACCGGTCAGGCGGAGCGCTTCCCCGAACGGGTGTTCCTGCTGAACTACATCCGCAGCTACGCGCAGGCCGTGGGCCTGTCGGCCGACGACACGTTGAACCGGTTTCACGAAGTGCCTGAGGCGCCGAAGGCTCCGGAGTTCGACCCCGGTGCGTTGGAGAGCGAGCGTCGCGCGAAGGCCTCGGAGCGGTTGTGGATCATCGCGGCGGTGGCGGCGGTGGTGACGCTGCTCCTGACCTTGAGTGCGATGCACGAAGTGGCGCTTCGGTATACGCAGCGCTGAGTGGAGCGGTTCTCAGATCAGGCGATCGTCTTGTCGGCCGTCGATTTCGGTGAAGCCGATCGCATCGTCACGTTGTTCACGCGCGACCACGGGCGGCTCTCGGCGTTCGCGGCGGGCGCGCGAAAAAGTAAACGCCGGTTCGCGGGCGCGTTGGAAGCGGGCACGCACCTGAAGGCGCAGTTGGTTTCCACCCGCGGCGACACGCATCGGCTCGATGGCGTCGACGTCATCAAGTCGTTCCACAAGCTGCGTGAAGATCTACCGCGCATCGCGCGCGCGATGTACTGCCTCGAGCTGTGCCGTGAATTGACGCGCGATCATCAGCCGCATGAAGCGCTGTTCGACGCGCTGCTGCACTACCTCGGACTGCTCGATGAAAAGCGCGCGGGGCCGACGTCGGTCATCAAGTTCGAGCTCGACGCGCTCCAGTACACCGGGTTCATGCCCAACTTTTCGCCGTGCGCGCTGTGCGGCAACGCGACGGGCGAACGCCCGCGCTTCGACCCCGAACATGGTGGCGTGGTGTGTTTTTCGTGCAGCGCCCGCGTGCCGAGAGGGTTGCCGGTGCGGCCTGACGTGGTCGAGGCCCTGGCGCGCTTGCAGGCCGGTGAACGCACGCCGTTGCCGCCCGAGTTGCGCGCGCGCAGCCGGGAGCTGCTCAACGCGTTCATCGCGCATCACCTCGGGCGCAAATTGAACTCCGTCGATTTCATGGAACAGGTGGGCACTGATTGAAGCTCGATGTCGTCTCGCTCGGTGAAGCGCTGGTCGATTTCCTCCCCTCGAAGCGTGGAGCGCGTGTTCGTGAAGTGACGAACTGGACTCCGTGCCTCGGGGGCGCTCCGGCGAACGTGGCGGTCGGGCTGGCGCGGCTCGGGGCGAAGTCGGCGCTGGTCGGCGTCACCGGCGATGACGAGTTCGGTCACTTCCTGAAGGCGGGTCTCGCGAAAGAGGGCGTCGACGTGCGCGGGTTTCGACAGACGCACGAAGGCAAGACCGGCCTCGGGTTCGTCTCGCTCACGCACGAGGGTGAACGCAGCTTCACCTTCTATCGGGTGCGCTCGGCCGAGGCGTTTCTCGGCCCCAAAGACACGGCGAAGCTGGCGCCGTCGAAGGTGCTGCACTTCGGCACCAACTCGCTGCTGCATGAAGAGGCGCGCGAGGCCGTGCAGAGCGCCGTGAAGCGCGCGTTCGACGCGGGCCGAATCACGTCGGTCGACCCGAATCTCCGCCTGCATCTGTGGAAAGACCCGAGCGTGCTGCAGCGGCTGCTCAAGCGCCTGTGGCGCAACTGCGCGGTGGTGAAGCTCAGCGAAGAAGAGATCGAATTCGTGACGGGTACGAAGCAGCCGGAAGCCGCGCTCGAGAAGCTCGAGAAGAGCGGCGTGCTGCTCCCCATCGTCACGCTGGGCGCGAAGGGCGCGCTGCTGCGATTTCGAGGAGAGCTTCGCCACGTACCGGCGAGGCGCGTGAAGGTCGTCGACACCACCGGCGCCGGCGATGGTTTCACCGCGGGGCTGCTCTACGGGCTCACGCGGCAGTACTCGACGCGGGCGGAGCTCGAACGCGCGGACCTCGACGCGCTCGCTGGCCACGCGCGCTTCGGCTGCCTCGTCGGTTCGAGCGTGGTGACGAAGCTCGGCGCGGTCGCCGGCTTGCCGCGCCTCCGTCAGCTCTGAACTTCAGAAGTTGAACGAGACCGTCGCCTGAATGCGGAAGACGTACTGCTGCTCGATGCGGAAGCGGCGGCCCACGCGATCGACGCGGTAGTCGTAGTTCGGGTTCACCTCTTGCGGCGCCGTGGTGATGTCGATGAGGTTGTTGCCGTTCAGGTCCTTGCCGATGTCTTCGTTCGTGAGGAAGTGCTCGGTGTTGTACGCGAGCGACGCGTACGCGCGGAAGCTGATGAACTCCGCGGCAGAACCGGTGAGGCCCAGTTGCGCGCCGACCTGCCCGTAGTCTGACGTGTAGAGCAGCTTGCCGAAGAGGTCAGACATCTCGTTGTACACGCGGCCTTCAGACACGTAGTTGAACCAGCCGCGCAGGTCGAAACCGAAGCGCGCGTGCTTCGCGACGTCTTCGAACGCGGTCACTTCGAGGCCGAACGTCGCGCCGCCGGTGTGCTGCGGCTGAATGCCGGTGTCGGCGCGCTTCCACCCATCGCCGCCGCAGTTCTCGGGGTGGCTGAGCTTGGTCGGGTCGGGGTTGTTGCAGTTCGAATAGAAGCCCGGGCCGCGCCACGGGAGCGTGTACGAGAGCCCGAAGTACGGCTCGAGGTACTTGCCCAGGCGCTTCGAGACCGCGGTGCTGAAGGTGTACTTGTGAACCTTGTCGCCGATGCCGCCGCGGCTCGACGTGGAGGTCTGCTGCGAGGGGTCCAACACCGTGGCGGTCGGCGCCGTGTAGTCGAAGCGCAGCGTCCAGGTCGGCTTGCTCGGGTCTTTCTTCTGCACGAACGCGTTCCACGCGAAGCCGAAGCTGACGTCACCGAGGCCCGCGCGGTAGCTGTTCACGCCGCCCTTGTTGGGGTCGAAATCACCGGGGAAGAGGACACCCGTGCCGCTGCCCGGCGCGCCGCAGGTCGTCTGGCCGTTGGGGCTGCAGGTGTAGTTGTGGTTGATGGTGCTGTTGGTCGCGTCAGTGCCCGACGCGTACTGCCAGTTGCGATCTTGCTGAAAGACGATCGGCACGCCGACGTGGATCTCGAGGTCCTTGTAGATGCCGATGTGCGCGTCGATGCCGAGGCTGGTCTGGATCTTCTGGTACTTGAGCTCGGTGACGTCGACGAGATCGTTCGACTGGTAGTTCTCGCGCGTGATGTTCGCCCATTCCTGCTGGCGATCGAACGTCGCCATCAGAAACAGACCGAACGGGTCGCCTTCTTCGAAGGACGACGCGACGCGCGTCAGCTCCGCGCCAAAAGAGAGAGAGCTGACCGCAACAAGCAGAAACCCGAGTCGCTTCATCGGTTTGGGAAGGTAGGTCGAAGAGGCTCGCAACGCCAGTTTCACCGCGTGGCCGCCGCCGCAATCGCGCCGGCCGGGAAGAGCGCCTTGAGCTCGTTCATCTGCTTCTCGAAGGCCGGCACCTGCGTCGCCGCGAGCTTTTCACGGCTGGTCGCCTGCGAATCGAAGGGGTCGATGGGGTTGTCGTTCTTCATGAGCTGGTAGTGGAGATGCGGCGCGAAGCTGTGGCCGGTGTTGCCCGATTTCGCGAACACTTCTCCGCGCTTGATGCGCTGACCGGGCACCAGCGTCTTCGGTAGCTCCGAGAGGTGCAGGAACATCGCGGTGCGGCCCTGACCGCCGACCTCGCGCAGCTCGACCGAGTTGCCGTTGCCCCTGAAGTTCCAGTTCTTGCGCTCGACGACGGAGTCAAACGTCGCCTTCACCGGGGTGCCGACCGGCGTCTTGAAGTCGACGCCCTTGTGCTTGCGGCCGTCGCGCAGCAGCGAGGTGATCTGCTCGTAGCCTTCGACCGGGCTGTCGACGAGGCGCTCTTCGAGGGCGCTGCCGTCGGCCTGGTAGAAGTGCGCGAACGCGTCGGCGTCGGCCTTGAAGCGGTACGACTCGAAGGTCTTGCCGAGCTTGAGGCTGGTGAAGCGCACCGCGTGCACCAGCGGCTCCTGATGGTCGCGTGCTTCGTAGACCACCGAGAGCGTGTCGCCCTTGACGAGATCCTGCGGCACGCGCAGCCACCACACGAGCGAGCGGTTCACCACCTGCGTCAAAGCGGTGCCGACCTCCTTGCCTTCGGAGGTGACGATCGCCGACTCCAGGGGACCGGTGATGGCGACCGTGAAGGCCTTCATGCCGGGAGCCGCGGGGGCGACGGCGACAGGCGCGGCGACGACGGGCGCCTGTTCAGCGACGACCGGCGCGGTGCCATCGGCGAGAACCGGAGCGGGGACGGCTTCTGCCACCGGCGGCGTCGAGGCCGGAGTCGCGTCGGTCGAAGGCGCCTGCCGAATCCAGAACAGTCCGCCGAGCGCCAACCCCGCGACGATGGCCGCGATGACGACGGGGATGACCGGGGTGGACGACTTGGGAGGCGCTCCGAGAGAAGGCATTTCAGGCATGGCGTTGGACCGTAGTGGAGCGATCTGATGATGCGAATTTTCTGCCACAGCGCTGTAGCACCCTGCGCACCTCGCGCGCGTGGTGGGCTGCCCGCATGAATGTGGCTCTTTTGCTGGTCGGCTTCTCGGCGGCCCAAGGCCTGCGCTGCGCTTCGGTTTGGTCGCGCCCGTTCGCATGAAGCCGCGAACGGGTTCCCTGCGAGGCCTCTTTGCTGGTCGGCTTCTCGGCGGCCCAAAGCCTGCGCTGCGCTTCGGTTTGGGCGCGCCCGTTCGCAAAGGCCGCGAACGGGTTCCCTGCGAGGCCTCCGGTCACTCGTCGGCTGGCGACTCGTCGCGCAGCCCGAATTCCTTCATCTTGGTCTGCAGCGACTTGCGGCTGATCTGCAGCAGCTTCGCGGCGCGCGTGACGTTGCCTTCGGTCTTCGCGAGTGCCTGCACGATGAAGCTCTTTTCGATCTCCGCCTGACGCTGCTTCAAGAAGTCCTTCAGCGGCGTTTCACCGGGTTCAGGCGTCGCGCCGGGAGGTAGCGTGAGCACGGTGTTGACGCCGCCACGCACGGCCTCGGGCAGATCCTTCGCTTCGATGCGCGGGCCGTCGGCGAAGAGGAGGATGCGCTCCATCAGGTTCTCGAGCTCGCGGATGTTGCCGGGCCACGGCCAGGCGCGCAGCAGCGTGAGCGCTTCGTCGGAGATGCCCTCGATCTTCTTGTTGAGGCGCCGGTTGTACTTCTCGATGAAGTGGCTCACGAGCCGCGGAACGTCGCCGGAGCGCTCGCGCAGCGGCGGCAGCACGATCGGCACCACGTTGAGCCGGTAGAAGAGGTCTTTGCGGAAGCGGCCGGCCTCCGTCTCTTTTTCCAGATCACGATTGGTCGCGGCGATGAGGCGCACGTCGACGCGCGTGGTCTTGATGCCGCCGACGCGCTCGAACTCGCTTTCCTGCAGCACGCGCAGCAGCTTCACCTGCATCTCGAGCGGCACTTCGCCGATCTCATCGAGGAACAGGGTGCCGCCGTCGGCGAGCTCGAAGCGGCCGGGCTTGCTCGACACCGCGCCGGTGAAGGCGCCGCGCTCGTAGCCGAACAACTCCGACTCCATCAGGTCCTTGGGAATCGCCGCGCAGTTGATCTTGATGAGCGGCTTGTCACGGCGCGAGCTGCCCTGGTGCAGCGCGGTGGCGACGAGCTCCTTGCCGGTGCCTGATTCGCCGGTGATGAGCACGGTCGAAGGCGTGTCGGCGACCTTGTCGATGACCTTGAACAGCTCCTCCATGCGGGGGCCGTCACCGATGATGCTCTTGCGCGCGCTGCCGTCGGGAGCGACGTGCCCCTGATTGGCTTCCTGCGTGCGCGCGGCCTTCGCGACCACCGCGCGGATCTCGGCGTGCTCGAAGGGCTTGGTGATGTAGTCGAACGCGCCCAGCTTGATGGCTTCGACCGCTGAATCGACGGTGCCGTGCGCGGTGATGATGATGACCGGCACGTCGGAGCGCGTCGCCTTCACCCGCGTCAGGATGTCCATGCCGCCCAGCTTCGGCATCACCAGGTCGCTGATGATGACGTCGGCGCCGTTCTTCTCGAACTCGGCCATCGCCTGCTCACCATCTTCAGCGACGGTCACCTCGTAGCCGTCCTTGCGCAGAATCGCGGCCAGCACCTTGCGGAGGTTGGCTTCATCATCGACGACGAGAATGCGGCTCATGGCGCATGGCTTTGGCGTGATGCCTGCGTCAGGTCAAGCAGGCTCGCGGGAACCTGAAGACGAGGTGCGTAGTCTGTTGCGCATGCTCCCGAGCGCGTTGGTGGTGATGGTGTTGATGGCGGAGCCGACGAAGGACCAACGTGACGTGGTGCTCGCCGTCACCAGACGCATCGAGCTCGAAGGGCGCTCGTCACTGCCTGATTCGGGGCTGATGCCAGAGAAAGGGCCGCTCCCGTTGCTCGCTCAGCTCGGCTTCGAAGGGCCGCCGCTCGCGAGCGACCTGTTGATGACCCCGAGCCGGTGGGCCTTGAACCCGCGCTCGGCGTGGCAGGCGAAGGCCGACGCGGCGGGCAAGTCGCAGTACGTGGTGGAGATCGGTTTGCCCGACGTTGAAGGCGACGTCGCGACGGTGTCGGTCGGCGTGCAACTCGTGACGCAGACATCGTTTCGGGGCGTCGTGCTGTGTTGCTGCACCGCGATCGACATCTACCGGCGCAACGCGCGCGGCGTCTGGCGCTTCGAGAAGCGCGACGGCACGGTCTGCGCGTAAGTCGACTTGGCGCGGTGCTCGCATACATTCCGCGCGCCGTGACGCAGCCTGCGCAGAAGAGTGGAAGGGGAGCCGCGCTCGTGGCCGCGGGCATTCTTCTGTCGCGGCTGGTGGGCCTCGTTCGTCAGAAGCTGTTCGCGCATTACCTGGGGAGCGGGCTCGAAGCCGCGGCGTTCTCGGCGGCCACGCGCATCCCCAACGTGTTGCAGAACCTGCTGGGCGAGGGCGTGCTCTCGGCGTCGTTCATCCCCGTGTACGCGGGGCTGCGCGCGAAGGGTGATGAAGCGGGCGCGCGCAAGGTCGCGGGCGCGGTGTTCGGGCTTCTCTCCCTGGTCGTCTCCGTGATGGTCGCGGTCGGAGTGCTCGGCGCGCCGTGGCTCGTGCGGGTGATCGCTCCCGGCTACGAAGGCGAGGCGCTCGGGCTCACGGTCACGCTGGTTCGCATCATCTTCCCCGGCACCGGAGTGCTGGTGCTGAGCGCGTGGTGCCTGGGCATCCTGAACTCGCACAAGAAGTTCTTCCTCTCGTACGCCGCGCCGGTGATGTGGAACGGCTGCATCATCGTCGCGCTGCTGCTCGTTCGCGGAGGCGCGCAGGAGGTCGTCGCGACGTGGGCCGCGTGGGGAACGGTCGTCGGTTCAGCCGCGCAATTTCTCATTCAGGTGCCGAGCGTCTTGAAAGTGCTCGGCCCGCGCGGCGTGAGCACCGGAGATGTCGGGGTGCGCACCGTGATCAGCAACTTCCTCCCGGCGGTGCTCGCGCGCGGAGTCGTGCAGATCAGCAGTTGGGTCGACACCGCGTACGCGTCGCTCATCTCTGAACGCGCCGTCGCCGCGCTCTCGTATTCGCAGACCATCGCGATTCTCCCGGTGTCGCTCTTCGGCATGGCGATCTCGGCCGCGGAGTTGCCCGAGCTCTCCGCCGACGCCACGAAGTCACACGAAGAGCGCTCGAAGGCGATTCTCGAACGCCTGCGCAACGGTCTTGAGCGCATGTCGTTCTTCGTGGTGCCGAGCGCGGTCGCGTTTCTGACGGTCGGAGATCTGATCTCCGCGGCGCTGCTCGAATCGGGCCGCTTCACCGCCGATGATTCGCGCTTCAGTTGGTACCTGTTGATGGGTTCGGGAGTCGCGCTGTCCGCGCAGACCTCGGGCCGACTCTATTCATCTGCGTATTACGCGCTCAAGAACACGCGCACGCCGCTGCTGTTCGCCGCGGTCCGCGTCGGCCTCGGCATCGCGCTCGGGTATTGGGCCGTCCGCATTCTCCCCGGGCAACTCGGGCTGCCCGCGTACCTCGGAGCGGTCTTCATCACCGTCACTACCGGCATCACCGCGTGGGTCGAGGTCACGCTGCTGAAGTACGGCCTGCGGAGAGAACTCGGCGCGTTGCCGGCCATCGGAGCGCACCTTGCGCGCGTCTGGCCAGCGGCGCTCATCGCGGGTGCTGCGACGCTCAGTGTGAAAATCGCGCTCGGTGCGTACTTCGGCACCATCACCATCAACGAATTCGGAGGCGGCATTCTCGCGCCGCCTGCGACTCCGAGGCTCCTGACCTCACTCGGTTTGCTCGCCTTCTTCGGCGGTGTGTACGGCCTCGCGGCGCTGCTGTTCCGCGTTCCACAAGCCAGCGCGCTCGTGAATCGCGTGCTTCGTCGCCGCCGCGCGTTCTGAAGTCTGAACCTCGGAGTCCGTCGAGCGGCGTGTCGAGATGCCAGCACGGGTCGTTTCGACACCGATTCTGGCTGCGCGCCACTCTCGGGAAGTTGTCTGCTGCACCAGCATCGGCAAACGATAGTTTTTGCAGCAGACAACTGCCCTGGCCCGCATCCACCGCGTTCGTCACCCCGTTGTCACATTGAACTGACCGGCTGGTTTGTAGAAGCGCGGCCCGTGAGATTGCTCGCGGTCTTCGCTCTCTTCTTCGCCACGTCGTCCTTCGCTGCGGAGCGCCCTCGTCTCGGAGTGGTGATCGTCATCGATCAACTCGGCGCCGACACCTTCCGCGCGCGCTTGCCGAACGCGACGGGCGGTCTCAAGCGCATGGCCGACGAGGGCTTCAGTTTCTACGAAGCCCGCTACGAGGCGGTGCCGACGATCACTTCGGTCGGTCACGCCACGCTGCTCACCGGCGCGTACGGTGAAGTTCACGGCATCGTCAGCAATGATTGGATCGACATCGCCAGCGGCAAGCCGAACCTCTCGACGGAAGACACCGCGTTTCAGGTGCTCGGCCGCGAGTCGCACGGGCGCGACGGCACCTCGCCCAATTCGCTGCGCGTGCCGACACTGGCTGATGCGGTGAAGCGCTCGAACGAGAAGGCGATGGCGCTCTCGGTTTCAGCGAAAGATCGCTCGGCGATTCTGTGCGCCGGGCGCGCGGGGCTCGCGGTCTGGTTCGACGCGGAGCTGCCGTTCTTCACGACCAGCACCTTCTACGCAAAGGAGCTCCCGGCGTTCTTGAAGCCGGTGAATGAGCGCCTCGCGAAGCAGGTCGCTGCGGGCACGTTCGCGTGGGGGCTTCCGGGAGGCGGAATCACCGGCAAGTCACCGCAACTGCCGTCGCGCACCGATGACTCCGAGCCGTTCGCGGAGCGCAAGGAGATTCAGGCGCTGCTCGACACCGCGGAGGTCGACGTCGCGCTCGACGGCGTGAAGGCGCTGGGGCTCGGCAGGGACGACGTGCCTGATCTGCTCACCATCAGCTTCAGCGGCCACGATCGCATCGGTCATCAATACGGGCCCGATTCGCAGGAGAGCCTCGACGACTTCATGCACGTCGATCGCGAGATCGGCCGGCTGCTCGCGGAGCTCGACAAGCTCGTCGGCAAGGGCCGCTACGTCGTCGCGTTCTCGTCTGATCACGGCGTCACGCCGCTGCCTGAGCTTTTGCTCGCGCGCGGGCTCGATGCGGGCCGCGTCGACATGAAGGGGCTGCGTGAACGCCTCGACAAGGAACTCGACGACAAGCTGGGCAGGCAAGACTGGTTTCTGGGTTCGAAGACGCCGGGCCTGACGCTCGCGCCCGCGCTGCGTGAGAAGGCGATGACGATCTTTCAGCAGCTCCGCGCGGTCGCGAAGACGTAGCCCGGAGTCGAGGATCTGCTCGACACCGCGCACCCGCATGGACCGTGAGCGGCCCTGGTACGCGCCGCGCGTGACCAGCGCC
>JBEHYH010000194.1:0-10933 GCA_048498275.1 Myxococcota bacterium
GTCAGGGGACGATCTCGTGCGGCGTGGGCGCGTGCGCGCGCACCGTGAATCGCTGCGTCGCCGGTACGGTTCAGGTGTGCACCGCCGGCCAATCGGTGCCCGAGACCTGCGACACCGTCGACAACGACTGCGACGGCCTGGTCGACGAAAACCTCGGCACGATTTCATGTGGCGTCGGCTTGTGTGCTCGCACCGTGAACGCGTGTGTGAGCGGCGTCACGCAGAGCTGCACACCGGGAACTCCCGGCACCGAGATCTGCGACGGGTTCGACAACGACTGCGATGGGCAGGTCGATGAAGATCAGAGCCTCGAGACCTGTGGCGTGGGCGCGTGCGCGAACACCGTGGCGTCGTGCGTGAATGGCGTGCCGCAGAGCTGCACCGCGGGCACGGGCACGACCGAGGCCTGCGACGGCGTCGACAACGACTGTGACGGCACGACCGACGAAGGCTGCAGTTGCTCACCGGGCACGACGCGCAGTTGTTACTCGGGGCCTCCCGGCACCGCCGGCGTCGGGCGTTGTTCGGCTGGCACCGATACGTGCAGCAGCGCGGGGCAGTGGCAGGGCTGCGTGGGCGATCGCACGCCGACCACCGAGGTCTGCGACGCGTTCGACAACGACTGCGACGGCCAGACGAACGAAGGCCTCGGCGTCATCACCTGTGGCACCGGCAGTTGCGCGCGCACCGTGAACGCGTGCGTGGGCGGTGTCGCTCAGAGCTGCACGCCCGGCACGCCCGCCACCGAGGTCTGCGACAACGCCGACAACGATTGCGACGGGCTCACCGACGAGAACCTGGGCAGCTCGACCTGTGGCGTGGGCGCGTGTCTGCGCACGGTGCAGAACTGCGTCGGCGGAGCGGCCCAGACGTGTTCGCCGGGGTCTCCGGGCGCCGAGATCTGCGACGGCGTCGACAACAACTGCAACGGCAGCACCGACGAGTCGCTGGGGTCCACGTCATGCGGCACCGGCGCGTGCCAGCGCAGCGTGCAGAACTGCGTGAGCGGCGTGGCGCAGTCGTGCGTGCCCGGTTCACCGGCCGCCGAGGTGTGCAACGGCGTCGACGACAACTGCAACAGCTCGACCGACGAGGGCCTCGGCAATACGACGTGCGGCATCGGGGCGTGCACGCGCACGGTCGCGGCCTGCGTAGCCGGCGCGCCGCAGAGCTGCTCGGCGGGAGCGCCCGTCGCCGAGAGCTGCAACAACATCGACGACGACTGTGACGGCGTGATCGACGACGGCGTCTGCGGCCCGGTCGTCACCTGCGGCGGCTCCATCACCACCACGCCGAACAACAACGTGAACGTGACGGCGTCGCGCACCTCGGCGCGGCCTTCGACCTGTCAGTGGACGGTGACGGCCCCCGGCACCTCGACGGGGACCATCACCAGCCCGACCTGCACCGGGGCGACCTACTTCGCCGACGTCGTCGGCACGCACGTGCTGCACTACACGGTGACCGACAACGCGGGCGTCGCGTCGAGCTGCGACGTGACCGTGAACGTGATTCCTCCGGGCGATCTCTGGGTCGAGCTCACGTGGGACAAGAGCAACGACATGGACCTCCACCTGCTGCACCCGAACGGTGGCTCCTATTCGGCCCCCTCGAGCTGGGGCACGCTGTCGACGATCCCTCCGTACGACTGCTACTTCGAGAACAAGACTCCGGAGTGGGACGTGACCACGCTGACCGCGGACAACCCGTCGCTCGACCGAGACGTCGTGAGCGGCACAGGCCCGGAGAACACGCGCATCAACAACCCGAACACCACGCACGACTACTTCATCGGCGTGCATATGTTCTCGTACGTCGCCGCGAGCCCGGTCACGACCACCATGCGCGTGTATTGCGGCGGAGTGTTGAAGGCGACCGAGACGCGCATCTTCTCGACGAACAAGCAGATGTGGGTGCCCGGCAAAGTGCGCTTCTCCGGAGCCACGTGCACCTATACGCAGATCACCACGAGCAACGTCTTCCAGCGGCCATGACGCCGCGCGGTTTTCATCACGTCGCGGTCCAGGTGCGTGACGTACAGAAGGTGACTGACTTCTACGTGCGCGTGCTCGGCCTCACCGAGGTGAAGCGGTTTCTGCGCGATGACGGTTCGCTGCGCAGCGTGTGGGTGAACGCGGGCGAAGGCGCGGCGTTCTTCGCGATCGAAGACGCGCCGGCCACCACGCCCGATGGCGCGCTCGGCTTCTCGATGGTGGCGCTGCGCATCGACGCGTCGGCCCGCGCGAAGGTGATCGAAGAGCTCACCCGCGCCGGAGTCGCCATCGAGAAACAGTCGGGGTGGACGTTGTACGTGCGCGACCCCGAAGGGAATCTCGTCGGCCTCTCTCATCACCCAGACGCGGCGCCGTGAAGTAAGACGCGTTTCGTGGCGCGACTGGGCGAACTGCTCCTGCAGGAAAAGTTGGTGACCTCCGCGCAGCTCGAGGAAGCGCTCGAGACGCAGGTCGTTCACGGCGGGCGCCTGGGCACCAACCTCGTCGAGTTGGGCTTCCTCAAAGAAGCCGACCTCGCGCGCGTGCTCGGCCGGCTGCACAACATGCCGTTCTCCGCGGGCGAGATGGTGCCCGACCCGCAGGCGCTCGCCCTCGCTGATCGGCAGTTCTACGACGATCAAGACGTGCTCCCGATGCGCGTCGACGCGACGCGGCTGACGGTGGCGGTGCTGGGCCCGAATCAGTTGAAGGCCATCGACGCGCTCGGCTTCAAGGCCGGCAAGCGTGTGGTGGCCGTGTTGATCCCCGAGTTCCGCATGAATCAGTTGCTGCGCGTGCATTCGAAGGCGTTCCGCCCGATGCGACCCATCGACATGAACGCGCTGCGCCCGAGCAAGAAGAAAGACGCGAAGGAGCCTTCGCTTCAAAACGTCGGCGATCTCATCGATGAAGACGAGTTCGCGAAGATCTACGCGCAGGCGGCGCTCGGCGCGGCCGAACCTGAAGAAGAAGTCATCGAAGGTTCGATGATCGAAGAAGAAAGCGTGCCCGCGCCGGTGCCGTCAGCGCCGCGCCCGGAAAAAGACCACGACTTCCCGCCGTTGACGTTCGCGGAGGCGCAGGGGCAGCTCCAGAAAGACGCCAACCGTGAAGACATCGCCATCACGGTGCTGCGGTTCGCGCGGAGCAAGTTCCGCCGGGCGCTGCTGCTCAACGTTCAAGGCGAGCTGGTCACCGGCTGGCGCGGCATGGGGCAGGGCGTGAAGGAGCGCGCGGTGCGGCGCATCGGCGTCACGCTGCGCGAGGCGAACACGTTTCAGTTGGTCGCGAAGCTCAAGTCACACTTCGTCGGGCCGATGAAGCGCACGCCGAACATCGACATCTTCTACCAGTTGCTGCGTGGCGACTACCCGCAGACCGCCGTCGCGCTGCCGCTGCTGGTGCGCGGGAAGATCGTCCACATTCTCTATGTCGATCAGGGGCCCAGGCAGCTCACGCCGCCCGACGTCGGGGAGCTGCTGATTCTCAGCCAGAGCGTCACGCGCAGCTACGAGGCGCTGATTCGTCAGCGGCAGGCGGCGAGAGCGAACTGAAGTGCGCGCCCGCTCGCCAGTCACTGCAGCTCGACGTTGAACGACACGCGCTGGCCGCCGTAGAGCGAGAACGGTTCGCTCCACTTCGACTGGCCGACGCGCACTTCGATGCGGTGATTGCCTTCGTAGACCGGAATCTCGCCGCGAATCGGAGCTGTGCCCTTGCGCACGCCGTCGATGAAGATCGCCGCGCCTTCAGGTGCCTTCACCGCCACGAACCCCTGCTGGAAGGTGAACTTCTCCTCGATCGGCTCGCCGTGCACGGTGATCACGCGCGTGGTCTTGATGCCGGCGGCCTTGTTCTCGAGGGTGAAGACCTTGCGGCCCGGGCTCAACGTGCCGCTCCACGGCGTCTTGCCGAGCACCTTGCCGTCGAGCGTGAGCTCCACGTCGGGCGACGAGTCGATGCTCACCGCGACCGATTCGACGATGACATTGACCGCCTGCGCGGTGCCCGCATCGATGACGGGAATCGGCGTGAGCATGCCCGCGTCGTCGAGCTCGATCGCGCCGGCATCGGCGGCTTCGCCCGCGTCTTCAGCGGCGCCGGCATCGACGGCTTCAGGCGCGCCCGCATCGACCACCACCGGCGGCGGCGGTAGGGGCTTCGGCGTCGGAGGCGGCAACGTCGCCCAATAGAGCCCCGCGGCCGCGACGATCGCCACGACGATCGCGATCACCACCGGCATCACGCCCGACTTCTGCGGGCGCTCGGGTTCGGGCGGCGGTGTCCACGCGGGTTTCGTGGGCGCGGGCGGCGGCTTCGGTGCGGGAGGCGGCTTCGGCGCTTCCACCGGTTTCGGAGGCGCAGGGGGCGCGACCACCGGCGCGGGCTTCGGCGGCTCGGGCGGAGGGGGCGGCGGCTGCGGATTCGCCCACTGATTGCGAACGAAGTCGGCGATGCCGGCGTCGATGACGCGCTGGCGATCGGCGCGCAGTTGACTCGAGCGGGGGAACAGACTGTCGAAGAACTTCTCGAGCTCTTCGGTCGTCGCGATCTCGTCACCCGCGACGGCTTCGAGCGCTTCACGCATCGCCAGCGGCGTCGGGTAGCGATCGAGCGCCTTCTTCGCGGTGGCCTTCTCGAGAATCGGGCGGAACTTGTCGGGGATGTCGGTCGACGACGGCAACGGGAGCGTCAACACCGCGTGATCGAATTGCTCGGCCTGATCAGTCCACGGCACGTCGCCGGTCAGACATTCGAAGAGCGTGACCCCGAGCAGATACACATCGGTGGGGATGCTGATGGCGTCGCGCCCGCCGATGATCTGCTCCGGGGCGGAGTGCACGCGGCGGCCCTTCACGCGCTGGCCGCCGATTTCACGCGGCGCGAAGGCGAGGGCGCCGTAGCCGGTCACCTTGGTGATGCCGCGGAACGAGATGAGCATCGTCTCCGGGCGGATGTCGCCGTGCACCAGCGGGTTGCCGTCGTCATTGCCCGCGATGTGCGCGTAGTGAACGCCGGTGCACGCGTCGATGATGATGCGCGTCGCGATGCGGAGCGGCAGCTTCTTGCTGACCTCGATGATCTTGCGGAGCGATTCTCCGTCGGCGAACTCCACGACGCGCGCGTGGCCCTGTTCGAGCTTCGCGAAGCCCATCACCGTCACGATGTTCGGGTGATCGAGCTGCGCCGCGTGCTCGGTCTCCTTGCGGATCTTGTCGAGCAGCGTCGGGTCCTTCTCCACCGCCTCGGGCACCCAGATGATCACCACCGGGCGCGCTTTGTTGTCGGCCGAGATGGCGAGACCCAGAAACGCGCGCGATCCCTCACCGGCCTGCAACGGCCCCAAAGCCTGATAGCGGTACGCGCTCATGTCTCCGAGGGTACGTGCCGACGTGGGGGCGTCAACTCTTCTCGAAAATCGCTACGGCGATGTAGCAATCAAAGCTGGAGCCGGTTCGCTGCGCTGGCGACCATCAAAACGGTCTCGTCATCAAAACGGCATCGTCAGGTAGTAGCCACGCGAGCCGCGCTTCACGAGCAACAGCACGCTCCGCTTGCCCCGCGCCTGGATCACCGCTTCGCGATACGCGTCGGCGTTGGTCACCGGCTGTTGATTGATGCGCAAGACCACGTCGCCCGGAGCGAGGCCGATTTCCGCGGCGCTGCTGCTGGGGCGCACCGAGGTGATCTGCATGCCGCCGTTGATCGACTTGAGCCGCAGCCCGAGCCGGTCCCACACGGTGCTGTCGACGAGCTTCTGGGGGAATTCGTGCGGCGTGAGCTCCGCCTGAATCTCCTGGCCCGCGCGGAAGAGGCCGACGCGCACCGGCTGCTTGGCGGTGACCCCGTGCAGCCGGCTGTTGAGATCGTCGGCGTTCTCGACCTGCGTGCTGCCGACCTGCGTGACGATGTCTCCGCGCTGAATGCCGGCGGCCTGCGCCGGGCTGCCTTCTTCGACGTTGGAGATCAGCGCGCCATACGTGCGCTCCCAGCCGAGCTTCTTCGAGAGCTCGAGCGAGAGCGGCTCGACATCGAGGCCGACCCACGCGGGGCGGACTTTGCCGTACTGCGTGAGCTCGGCGACGATGCGCTTCACCTTGTCAGCGGGGATCGCGAAGCCGATGTTCTGCGCCGACGCGATGATCGCCGAGTTGATGCCGATGACCTCGCCGTCGATGTTGAGCAGCGGGCCGCCGGAGTTGCCGGGGTTGATCGACGCGTCGGTCTGGATGAAGTCGTTCAACACCCGATCGCCGTCGCGGATCGTGCGGCCGAGCGCCGAGACCACTCCGGCGGTCACCGTCTTCTTGAGCCCCAGCGGGCTGCCGATCGCGATCGCCGTTTCACCGATCATCAGGTCAGACGAGGTCCCCAGCTTCGCGGCCGGCAGTGGCCCGTTCGCCTTCACCTTCAGCACCGCGATGTCGGCCTCCGCATCGGCGCCGACCACCTCCGCGTCGAGCTGACGGCCGTCGGCGAGCACCACGTGGATCTCCGACGCGCCGCGGATGACGTGATCATTGGTCACGATCACGCCCGACGGGTCGATGATCACGCCCGAGCCCAGGCCTTCGACGGCGCGGCGTTCTTCCTGTGGGCCGAAGAAGAAGAGGTCTGACGCGCGGTTGCGAAACCGCGTCTCTACGACCGAAACGGTGCCGACGTACACGACGGCGGGTGAGACCTTCTCGACGACCTGCACCACGGGGCTGCGGCGTGCGTTGAGGTCACCGGTGAATAACGGCAGCGTCAGGGCGATCAGCGGGAGCACCATGACGATGCATGTAACACCGCGTTCCGGTTCCGCTAGGCTCCCCGGCCCTATGACTCGAATGCTGATGGCTCTTGTCGTCTGCGGTTCGCTGACCTCCTTCGCGCAAGACGACGCGGAGGCCAGGAAGGTCGCCGAGACCTACCTCAACGCGCTCACCGGTACCGGTGACGAAGCCGGCAAGGATCTGCTGCTTGGCGGCGTGACCATGACCGCGCAGCTCTTCAGCCTCGAGAACTGGAAGTTCAAAGACAAAGACCCGGTGAAGAAGGAAGAGGGCGACCTCGCGCACGCCGTGCAGATGATGAACACGTTGGACAAGTCGGGCCGCTCGGCGCTGACCAAGCTGATGGGCGTCGAGGCCGTCGGCGATGATCTCAAGATGACCGAAGTCGGGCCTGAAGAAGCGGCCAAGCTGCTGGCTCCGACCAAGGCGCACGCCGCGGAGTTCGCCAAGCACCACCCGGTGCTCGCGTACGTGCTGCGCGTCGGCAAGGAAGTGTACTGGCACCCCAAGAACCCCATGCGCGCGGTGCTCGCGAAGGCCGGAGGCAAGGGCAAGTACACCATGGAGGTCCACCGATGGACGGTGGTGAGCGTCGAAGGCGCGTCGAAGCAGCAGCGTGAATGGCCGCTGCGCGTGGTGCGCTTCAAGTCTGACAAGGTCGACTCGGGGTGGAAGATCCTCCCCGCGTCTGACTGGAACGCCGAATAACGCTTCGAACGCAGCCCTTCACGCGATGCCCTCGCGCCACCCGAACCCGGGCCGGCCGGGGGCATCGGTGTTTCAGGTGCTCTTCGGAGCGGCGAGGGCGCGCGCGACCTTCTCGCTGTTGACCGCCTTCAAGTAGAGCTGACGCGCGAAGGCGCTCGGCTCCTTCTCGTGGAACAAGCGGCGAGCCTCCGCACGGGCGCTCGCCGCGGCCTTTTCACGGCCACGCGCGTCGAAGTACTCGGCCTCGTACATGAGCCGGCGCGCGTACAACGTGCGGATCTCGGGCGTGAACTTCTCGTCGGCCAGCCTGCGCGCGACGTCGAGCTTCTTCTGCTTCTTGCCCGCGTCATCGAGCGGCAACGCATCGACCGCGCTGGTGCTCGCCGACAGCAACACGAGATCGGTCTCCGACGGCAGCCATTCTGAAATCTCAGGCTCGTCGTGCAGCGCCGCGCCGGCCTCACGGTTCGCGGCGTCGCCGGCCTCGAGCGGAGGGATCGGGAAGTTCGGATCTTGCGGCGTGACCTTGAGGCGATGGAGCGCCTGCATGATGTCGGAGTCGATCACGAAGTCGCGCGCCTGACAGACCGCGACGGCGCGGCCGAGCTCGAGCTGCACGCGTTCGAAGGGCACCACCATCACGTGCTGCTCAGGGTCGTTCTGCAGCGCGAGGAGCCGCTCGCGGTATTTCTGCCGATTCGCCTTGTCGACCGCGAACTGCGCGAGGCCGAGCTCGTCATTCACGATCGCCGAATAGACCTCGGTGCCGCCGCCGCGCGAGGGCGTCGCGAAGAAGAGCACGCGCTCACCGCTCCCGAGCTGTGACGACATCACCGACTGCAGCGGGTTGGCCGCGGGCGCGCTCGGAGCGGGAGCGGCTGCAACCGGCGCCTCCACCTTCACGCCGCCAGATTGCAGTTGGTACAGCGCCTTCTTCGCGAGCCGCGCGTGGCTCTTCGACGACGAGCCGCGCAGTGAAATCGGCAGCTCGGTCTTCCCGGCCTTGACCCAGGCGTCGAGCACGGTCTGCGCTTCGTTTTCAGGGAGCGCTTCGACCTGCGCGGCGGTCATCTGGAGAAAGTCCATAGACCGTGAACTGTGCCCGAACTCAGCGCCGGCGCACGAGGAAGAAATTGCCCGATTGCCCCGCGATGTAGAGCTGGTCTTGCAGCAACTGGCCGAAGATCTGCTCGGGGCGCGGGCCGCGCACGACGAAGTGGTCGTAGTACCTGCCCTGTTCTTCCCACCGCATCTGATCAGGCCGCCATTCGCTGGGGAACGTCGGCGGAGGCGCGCCCTGGTACATGAGCGGGCTGTGCGGCGTCAGCGCGAAGGAGAAGTTGGTGAGGCCTCCGCGTTCGCGCGCGATCACCGTCGACGCGTGCAGGTACACCGGGTGCGTCACCGCGCGAGAGCGCGTGTCGTAGATGAGGCCCATCACGCGCGGCTTGTCGGCGGCGAAGCGCGCCAGTTCGGTGAGCGACTTCGATTCTTCGTCGAACGCGCGGAACGCGGAGCCCAGCGGCAACATCAACACCAGCGCCGATGCGGCGGAGACGTAGAGAAATCTCCGCGCCCAGATTTCTGAAATCACCGGCACGCTGCACACCAGCAGCGCCGCCAGCAGATGCGCGTAGCGGGTGTTCAGGTAATACATGTACCCGCGGATATCGAAGGGCAGCGACACGTAGAGGATGAACGCCAGCGCCGCGAGGCCGGCGATTCGCCAGCGCGCGATCGGGCCTTCTTCCTGCCGCTGTCTGTCTTTCGAGAAGAAACGCAGCAGCGCGATGAGGGTCGCCGCGAGCGCGATGAAGAACACCAGCTTGATCACGCGTTGATCGTCGGCCGCCAGCCCTCCGAGGATCGGGAAGCTGAAGTCACCGTTCGCGTAGGTGACGAACTCGCCGAGGTTCTGGTCCAACGTTTTCCACGCGAGGTTCTCTTTCGAGAGCATCGGGCCCCATGACTTCCACGGCTGGCCGGGCGCGACTTCGGCCGGCTGACCGACGCGCAGCCCGACCCAGAGAATGAACATCACCACGCCGGGCACCACGCCGAGCAAGGCCGGTACGCGCGCTTTCCACGTCTTGCCTTCGGGCGCCGGAGTCGTGAAGAGCAGGAACGGCAACGCGACGCCGAGCCAGGCGAACGACTGCACGTGGAAGAGCAGCACCAGCACCAGCATCGCCGCGAGCCAGCCGGCCCAATATCTGCGACGCGGTTGATCTTCGATGGCGCGCACGAAGAACGCGCAGGTCATCACCGCGAGCGGCAGCGACGCGCAGTAGTTGATGAAGCCCCACGCGAAGGAATCTCCGTACGCGAACGGCAGCGCGAGCAACGCGGGCCACGTCGGGCGCTTGAACGTGCGCAGCAGGAACGCGAGCGACAGCGGCAGCCCCGCGACGTACGCCGACAGGAAGATGCGGTTCGCGAGCTCGAGCGGGAAGAACCAGTTCAGCGTCGCGACCACGTAGTAGTAGCCGAGGTACGGCGTGAGCTCCGGGCGGCGCGCGAAGACCTCCGGGTAGAGCGTCGACGCATCGTTGATCCGGTGCAGCACCGAGATCAGATGCAGGTGTTGGGGCAAATCGACCAGCGGCAGGGCCTGGCTCATCCACAACGGAGCGACGCCGCAGAGGAGCGCGCCGATCCACACGAGTTGTTCAACGCTGAGTCGTCTCACGAGGTGAGAAGCAATTTGCGCTGCGTAACTTGGCAAGGCCACAAGTTTTGGATTACTCGCGCCGCCATGCTGATGGTCACGCTCACCGCTGGTGCATTGTTCCTCGGTTCAACGAACGTCGAGAAGCCGGTGCTCCGCGAAGAGAAGAACCGCGCCGACAAGCGCAGCGAGAAGAGCAATGAGCGCAAGGTGATCGCGCCGCTCAAGGGCTCACGTGAATCGACGCAACTGCCGGAGACCGCTCGTTACGAGGCTCGCGGCGGCGTGTTGATCTGAAGCACCCGCAACTTTCTTCACCCGTGGAGTACGCATGAAACGCCTGCTGATGTCGTTCGTGGTCGTCGCGGTCCTGGGCTGTGGAGGGGGAACCGTGACGGTTGGAAACGGCGCTGGAGGTGGCGCGGCTGCTGGCGGCGGTGACTCCGCGACGGGCGGCGGAGATGCGGAAACCGGCGGCGGCGACGGCGAAACCGGTGGCGGCACGGCGACTGGCGGCGGTGGAGGCACGACGGGCGGCGGCCACGCGACGACCGGAGGCGGTGCAGGAACGACGGGTGGTGGTCACGCGACGACTGGCGGCGGAACCGGCACGACGACGGGTGGCGGCACGGGCACCACGACGGGCGGCGGAACCGGAGCGACCGGGTGCGGCACGGGGGCCACGACGGGAGGCGGAACCGGAGCGACCGGCGGCGGCGCGGGCGCCACGACGGGCGGCGGAACCGGAGCGACCGGCGGCGGCACGGGGACCACGACGGGCGGCG
>JBEHYH010000195.1:0-10884 GCA_048498275.1 Myxococcota bacterium
CCCAGCACGAGCAACTACGCGGAGACCTCGCGGCAATAGATCGCGAGCTGCTGTTCGAGGCGTCCGTGCAGCAGCGTGGTCTTGACCTCGACGTTCTGCCCGGCGGCAGCGACGGCTTCGGCCTGCAGCGCGGCCCGGCTGGCTCGATCGACGTCTAACGGGGCGCCGGCCGGCATGACCGCGACCAGGTGCAGCGTCTGTCTGGTGCGCGCGGCGAGGGCCGTGGCGACCTGCACGGCGTCGAGTGATGAAGCGGTGAAATGAGTTGCGCAGACGATGGCCATGGCCGACTCCTGTGAGAGAGGTGAACGGCACTGCATCGAGCCTCTGTCGGGTCACGCCGACCCGGCGGAACTCACAGGTTCTGTAACCTCGCCGCCCACGATGTCCGCGCAATCGACGTGATTTCGAGGCGAGTGGAACGGCGGGTTGGCGCGCCTCTGGAGACGCTGGTAGTCGGGCTGCGTGACGGCCAGTCAAGACAAGCGGCAGATGCGACGTGCGGAGTTGGTGCGCCGGTTGACGGAGCTCGCTCCCAGGAATCGCATCGACGCGATGCTCGAGGAGGTCGACGGCAAGGCGCTGGTGCGTTCGCTGGCCGCTGAAGACGTGTATTCGACGATCATCGATGTCGGGCTCGTCGATTCGACCGACGTGGTGCAGCTCTCGACGCCGGCGCAGTTTCGCGCGTACGTCGATCTCGCGGCGTGGCAGCGCGACCGAATGGATCCGCTCGAGGTGCTGCACTGGCTGCGCGCCGCGCGTGGTGACGACGATGAAGAGTTCGTCAAGAAGGTGCGCTCGCTCGACATCGCGGTGCTGGAGCTGATCTTCAAGAAGCTCGTGATCATCCACGACCTCGAGGAGAACCCCGACGTCGACCCTGAAGGCACGACGATGGAGATGGCCGAGGGCAAGTACCTCCTCGAGTTCCGCATCGACGGGGTCGATGAAGCGGCGCTGCGCCGGCTCACGTACGACCTGACCACGCACAACCCGTTCGAGCTCTCGCGCTTCATCGAAGCGGTGCGCTGGGAATCGACGATGGAGCTCGAAGAAGCGGCCTACCAGTTCCGCCGCGCGCGGCTGGAAGACATGGGCTTCCCGCCGCTCGAAGAAGCGCAGAAGGTGTTCGCGTGGGTCGACCCGGAGACCGTCGGCGTGAAGGGCAGCGCGGCCGGCCTCGCTCCGGCGACGGGCTACGTCGATTACGTCGCCGCCGCGTTTCGCGGGTTGGACACGGTGGAGCGCCAGAATCTGGAATCTGAAGTTCGCTACCTCGTGAACTGCGTGCTCGTGGCTGAAGGCGCGGAGCCCGGTGACCCGGCGGCGGTGAAGCGCCTGTCGGAGCACGCGCGCGACTATCTGGATCTGGGGCTCGAGCACTACACCGGCGGTGACCCCGAGAAGGCGACGGAGGTCGTTCGCGAGACGACGTTGCGGGCGCTGTTCCAGGTCGGGTTCTCGCTCACGCTGCGCCTCAAGCGGCAGGTCGAGAAGCTGGCGCATGAAGAGGGCGCTCGCTTCGCCGACACCTGGCTCGCGATGGACGAAGAGACGGCTGCACTGCAGGCCCTGGCGCGCCGCCGGCCGTTGAAGGCGCTCAAGGTTGCGGGAGCCGAGCCGGTGCCGTTCCGCGCGCGGCGCGAGCTGGTCGAGGCCGAGGGCATTTTCGAACGCGTGCGTCGTCAGCGCGCGGTGCTGCAATCGCTGCTCGGCGCGCACCCGCAGGAGACGATCGCGCGGTTCGGCGTGAAGTTCTCGGAGCTGACTCCGCAGCGCATGTTCGCGGCCGTGGTCGCGTGGGCGGAGATCGGCGGCGTGATCGAGGTCTCGACGTTCCCCGAATTGAAGGTGACCGAGCTCGCGGCGCGCATCTTCGATGACGGTTCATCGGTGGCGCTGCGGCCATCGGCCGGCAAGCGCGCGTTGCAGGTGCTCAGCGAAAAGCTCGCGGTCGATGGCACCGAATTGAAGACGATGATCGACCGCGTGCTGCAGTCATTCGCGGCTGATTTCGGCGCGTCGTGGGTGAAAGACGGCCGCGTGCCGCGCAACCAGATCACGACGCTCCCTCTCCCGTAAGACGAGAGAGGCCGAATTCAGCTGACCAACTTCTCGAGCGCCGCGTGGTCACACCGGCTCAGCGCATCTGCCGCGAGCAACGAATCGCGGTCGCGATACACGGTCGCCACCGCGACAATCTTTCCGTCCTTCCGATACGCGACGGTCGCATCGCGCTTGCTCAGATCACCTGACACCGTGATCGCATCGAACGACTCCGCGTGACCGACGTAGTTGATCGGCACGTCGTAGTGCTGACTCCAGAAGAAGGGCACGTCGTGAAACGGTCGCGGCTTGCCGAGCATGTTGAGCGCGGCGGTGTGACCCTGTTGCTGCGCGACGACCCAGTGCTCGATGCGCCAGGTCTGCGAGCCAGCGGGAATGCGCGCGATGTCGCCAGCCGCGTAGATGTCGGCGTCGCTGGTTTTCAGGAACTCGTCGACCACGACTCCGCGATCGACGTTGAGCCCGGCGGCCTGCGCGAGTTCGAGCCGGGGCTTCACACCGACGCCCATGATCACGAGGTCAGCGGGCAACTTCGAACCGTCATCGAAATGAACTTCAGTCGCCGTGATCTCCGTTGGCTTGCGCCCGAGATGAAAGACGACGCCGTGTTCTTCATGCAGTGAACGAACGAAGTCACCGAGCTGCGGCCCGAGAACTTTCTCGAGCGGGCGCGTATCGGGCCCGGCGACGGCCACTTCGATTCCACGCGTGCGCAGCGATGCGGCTGCTTCGAGCCCGATGAAGCTCGAGCCGAGCACCACCGCGCGTTTGCCCGGCGCTTTCAGAATTCCACGCGAATCGTTCAACGTTCGCAGAGCGAACACGTGCGGCAGCGACGCCCCGGGAATGGCGAGCTTCACCGGCTCGGCGCCCGTCGCGAGGAGCAGCGCGCCATACGAGAGCGTTCGACCGTTCGCGAGCGTCACGGTCTTCGCGGCGCGATCAATCGCCGTCACGGCAACGCCGAGAATCAGTTCGATCTTCTTTTCCGCGTAGAACTCGAGCCCGCGCAGTGGAATCCATTCTTCAGGTGCGGTCCCCGCGAGGTAGTCCTTCGAGAGGTTCGGGCGATCGACCGGCGCACCTTCATCATCACGCGCGATCATCGTGATGGAGCCCGTGTAGCCCTCACGGCGAAGGCGTTCGGCCGCAGCGTCTCCGGCGGCACCCGCGCCGATGATCACCACCGACGAAGGGCCCGTTGCGCCCGTACGACCCGCGAACAACGGCCGCTTCGCGCCGACGCGAACGCGCGCACCGTCGCGAATCACCTCCCACGTCTCAATCGGCTTCACCGACGGCGGCCCGACCGCTTCACCGTTGCGAACGTCGAACACCGCGTGATGCCACGGGCAGTGCAACTCGTGCCCGATGACGAGGCCGTCAGCCAACGGCGCGCCGTAGTGCCCGCAGCCCGCCGCGGTCGCGAACACGTCGTCGCCGCGGCGAACGAGCAGCACCGGCTCGCCCGCCGCCTGCCCGATCAACACGCCTCCATCGGGCACCGAGTTGAACTCCACTCCCTGCGTCAGCTCAGGACCGCTCGGCTTGATGGGCTCGCTCATTCCACGAGCTTAACGGTCACGAACGAAGCCGCAGCGAGATCAGAAGCTCTTCGAGCGCGTCACCATTCCGTGGCTCCGACGGCAATACGCTGTCGAGCTTCGCACTCCAACGTGACGCGAGTGCAGAATGTGCTGTGAACGGTTCCCTCGATGATTTCGCTCACGCCGTTCCAACTTTGCCCGAGTTCGTCACGTCGTGTCTCTTCACCAATCCCACAGTAACTGAGGACAAGACCTGCGCGTCCGGCATGATCGAGTGCAACTCGCCATCGATCCAGAAGTGATGAGCGATCCCGGGCATTCCTCTCGGGTCGATTTTGTGAAGGGCCTTTGGGTTGTGAAAGAGCTGAAGTTCTTCGCTCCATAATTCGCGGTACGAAGAAGAAGTTACCTCTTCGGTAAACGGCAGTCCCATCGTTGCTTCTGGATCAGGGTTATGGCGCAGGCCGCGTCTGAAAAGGTGAAGTGCTGGGCTGCCGAAACCAGCTGCGGTACCAATTCGGTTGAACTTGGCGAGCGTCCCCGCGTTCGAGAAAAGAACCCCAGACACATTCTCAGCGTCGGGCAGGTCGAAGAATCCAGATGGAACAGTCTTACCGTTGTACGAGTGCTGACTCGTTGGACTTACGGTCATGTGTGGCACACCGTCTTGCCAATCGATGTCTACTCGTTGGCCGTACAGATATCGCCAAAGAGCAGACTGCGTGTACACCATCGACCCAATCTCGCCAGGGCTGCCGGGTTGATGAAAATCGGCGACCGCCAGCAGGAATGGTTTCCCTTCTGATTCCGGCCTCCGCCAGTACGCCTTGCCATCAGAACGCTTCGATAACTTGCTGTTCAGCGCGGAGCCGAACTTCATAGGCATGTAGTCTTGGAGAAATCGCTGCATCTCTTTTTCTGTTCCGGTCCCAGGATGTAGGGCGAGTGGGCCGCTTTGCGATGGAGCAAGGGTTGTTGCTTCGAGAGCAATCTCTGCGAAAGGGGAACTCGCAACGAGGTCGGGCGCTTCGAGCCACTTAAGGTCGAAGCCCAATTCGCGAAGCGCACACCAGAGGTACAACTCCCAGAGTCGTTGGTTGAACCCGTTGGTTTGAAATTCTCGGACAAGGTTTTTGTCCGCACTTTCAACCCACGGAGCAATCTCTCGAAAAACAGCGCGAGCTCCCGCATGCGAGTCGCTGTTGATCAGGATTTTGAAGAACTCGTGTTGCTTGTCGGCCGGTGATTGGGATGGGTCCAGCAGATTGAGGGGTTTGCCAACCTCGTCAGCTTGATATCCGTACGTCATCAAATCTTCTTCGAACTCAAGACGTTGGAGATGTTGTTTCAGAGAGATACGAGCGGTTAGTTGGCTCGTGAAGTCGGTGCGAACATCAACGGCGCGAAATCGACCGTGAGCGTCGCGACAGAGTGCCATCCATGCGAAGTCCCGGTCGTGTTCATCGAAAGCAACAAGACCGAGTACTCGTTCTTCACCTGCGGACCAGTGCTCGACTTCGCTGTGAAGGATGCGCGCACTCGACAGCCGTGTTCCAAGAGAAAGCAGTTCCCATCGTTGTCGTGACAAAGACCGGATCACTTTTGCCTCCACGTTCCACGTCCGAGAAAGACGTGGGTTCGTCACCCGACGAAGAGCGTCGCGCGCTCTGACTTCAGAACGCCAGCTTCGCGCGCAGCGTGAGCTTGTCGAAGGTGGTCGACGTGCCCGCGTAGAAGCGCGCGATCTGCTCGTCGTTCAGCGAGTGCACGGTCTCGAAGAGCTTCTGGCGATCGCCGCGATTGAGCCGCCGGTAGAACTCCATCGTCGCCCAGTTCTGTGCGGCGTACTCGCGCAGCCACGGCGTGATCTCTTCGAACTTCAGCGTGGGAATCATCGTCGCCGTGTCGACCGCCATCGGCAGCAGCTCACCGGTCACGGCGTGAAAAAGCCCCGCGCGTTCACCGATGATCGGCCACGCGCTGGTGGGCACCGCGCCATCGATCGGCAATGAACGTTTCGGCACCGAACGGAGACCCATGAAGGGAACCTCGAGGCCCGTTTGCGTCTCCGTCAGAAACAGCTTGTGGAATGCGTGGGGCCAGGCGGGCGTTGGGCCGATGTCACGGCCGTCGATGACCACTTTCGCGTGAAGCACTTCTCCAGATTCCAGCGTCACCTGCGTCGACGTCACCTCGCGGACACCCGTTTTGAGCCGCACGCGATCGCCGAGCAGCTCCATCAACTTGTCGTGAAAGTCGGCACCGTCGATGGCGTGAAATGCACCGCCGATGCGGCGTGGTTCGTGACCCATGCGTTGCATGTCATGGGACGGGAACGACTTCGCGCAGAGCACCCAGAGCCACTCCAGTTGCGATCGCATCACGTCAGTTCCGCGGAACCAGATCGTCTTCTGTCTCGCGAGAGAACCGCTGCTTTCCACCAGCATGAAACTCACGTCGGGGCGGGTCGAAACGAGCCTCCACGCGAGGAGACCCGTCGGCAAATCGCCACCCAGCAGCAAAAGATCCAGCATTTCAAAACGGTGGCCTTTATCGCCGCCCCGTCGCGAACACCAACGAGCGGTTCTTCACGTTTCGACACGAAACGGACGAAACCAAATGGGCTGGTCGCGCATCTGATTGTTCGTAAGCGGCAGGGCGATGGTGCCTTGCCATGGGCCGAATGAGCATTAACTGAAAGGGTAATTATGAAAGGCCTTCCTCCGAAAACGATGCCGATTCGCGTAGCGGTGCAGGGTGACTTCGCGCTTGTCGAGGCGTTGTCCAGCCACGCTGATGAAATGATTTTGAGCCCCGTCGAGACCAACCTGGAGATCTCGGCGCGCGTGACGAAGGCAGATGTGTTGGTGGTCGATGTGACCAAGAACCCGCCTGCCGCGTTCGAGACGATCAAGAACCTCACCTATGAGCGCCCGGTGTTGGCGCTGGTGAGTCCGGAGCAGACCGCTGACGCGATCCGCGCGGGTGCGAAGGGCGCGGTTCGTCGTGACTCGAGCCCTGACTCGCTGGCCGCCGCGATCGTGGCGCTCCACAGCGGGCTCTCGGTGCTCGACCCGTCGATGATCGCGTCGGTGACGGCTCCGAAGCCGGTCGTGAATGCGTCGGCGCCGGTCATCTCGATGACCCGCACCGCCGAGAACAGCACGCTCACGCGCCGTGAGAACGAGGTGCTCGTGTTGCTGGCCGACGGTCTGTCCAACAAGGAGATCGCCGCGAAGCTGACCATCAGCGAGCACACCGCGAAGTTCCACGTGAACTCGATCCTCCAGAAGATGAACGCTCAGAAGCGCGTCGAGGCCGTCGTCCGCGCCGCGAAGCTGGGGCTCATCAACATCTGACGTCAGCCGCGAAAGCGGTGAAGTACGCGACCTCTACCTGCCCAAAGCGGGGAGAGGTTTTGCGTTTCTTCACACGCGTGCAGCCCGTTGGGTTGATTGCGGCGCTCCAGGCGATGCCTACCGTTCGAAGGTCGTTTTCAATTTCACGGGAGAGCACTGCAATGCCGATCGCAATCGCTGATTTGTCTGAGTCGTTGAGCAGCATCGTTGAACGCACCGGGAAGAGCGTGGTGCGGGTGGAAGGGCGACGGCCGGTGACCGGCGTCGTGTGGAGCCCGAAGCAGATCGTCACCATCGCGAGCGTCATCGCGAGTGAGACGGTCGAGGTGACGGTCGATGGGAAGACGTTGACCGCGAAGGTGAAGGGCCTCGATCGCACGACCGACCTCGCGTTGCTGGAGGTCGATGAAGCGCTGGCTCCGGCGACCTTCGATGACGGAGACGCGTTGAAGGTCGGGCAGCTCGTGCTGCGCCTGGCTCGGCCGGGTGAAACGGTGCGCGCGACGAGCGGCATCGTGAGCGCGGTGGGCAAGAAGACCTGGCGTTCGGAGCGCGGTGGAGAGATCTCGTTCTTCCTCGAGTCGGATGCGCCGCATCAGCCGGGGTTCTCGGGCGGGCCGCTGGTCGATCTCGAAGGGCGCGTGCTGGGCATCACCTCGACCGGCGTGTTGCGTGGGACGAGCGTGACGATTCCCGTGAAGACGGTGCGTCGGGTGGTGACGCAGTTGGAAGCACATGGGCGCGTGCGTCGCAGCTATCTGGGCGTGACGCTGCAGCCCGTGCAGTTGCCGTCTGATGTTCGCGTGACGACGGGTGAAGAAATCGGGCTGTTGGTGACGGCGATCGAGAAGGACGGCCCGGCTGAGAAGGCGGGCCTCAAGTACGGAGACACCGTGCTGCATCTGGGTGATGACTCCGTGCGCACGCTGCATGATTTCTACGCGTACCTGCGCGCGGACCATGCGGACCAGCAGGTGCCGGTGAAGTTCTTCCGCAATGGGCAGGTGACGACGTCGCAGGTCACGCTCGGCGGCCGCTGACTAATTGCGCTCGCCGGCGCCGATGAACCGCCCGTGGCCGACGTCACGGGCTTCGCCGTTTTCCATCGCGACGCGGCCGTTCACCACCACCCAGGGCACGGTCTCGGCGTTGCGGCGAACGAGGCGGGTCCAACCGCCGAACTCCGGCATCGCTCCATCGTGAAACTCGTTGATCGAATCATCGAGCTTCGCGGGGTCGATCACCGCGATGTCGGCGTGCGCGCCCGACGTGATGTGCCCGGTCGGCACGCGATACCAGTCAGCAATCTCACCGGTCAGCCGATGCACCGCGCGCTCGATGGTCATGAACCCATCGCGATGCGCCAGCCGGAGCATATGGAGCGGGAAGTTGTAGAACGACATGTTCTTCAGATGCGCGCCTGAGTCTGCGAACCCGGGCTGCGCGTCGGGGTGCGCCAGAATCTCCTTCACCGCGTGCGGGCGGTCGTTGCCGATCAGCGTGCGCCACCGGAGCTTCTCTCCATGCGCCGCGTTCAGATCGAGGAACAGATCGACCACATCGACGCCGCGTTCCTTCGCGAGGTCGGTGAAGGAGCGCCCGATGATCGACGCGTCAGGGCACGCGACGATCTGGCTCTGCTTGAAGTCGCGATGAAACACCTTCGGCAGGAACAGCGACGTCCACTGCTTGCGGAACCAGCTCCGGTACTTCGGTTCATTCAACAATTCGCGACGTTCGGCGGCCTCTTCGAGATGCAGCGCGGCCGTGCCCGCCGAGAATTCCTCGAACACCGGCGCATCGAGCCCATCGACGAACATGTCGAACGGCATCGGCAGCGCCTGAAAGCGGACATCGCCTCCGAAGATGCGGTTCACCGCGCGCGTCAGCGTGAGCAGCGCCTTGTAGAGCAACCGATTCGACGCGACATCGACCACGGAGACGAGCGAGGTGCGCGTCGGTTTGCGAACGCCGTCACCCATGCTCTCGAACATGAAGAACAGCGCGTCGTACTTCGCGCTGATGTTGGGGATGCCCTGCAGCACGCGTTCGCGTTCACGAACGATGTCGACGAGCGAACGAATCTCCTTCCACGACGCGAAGGTCGACGGCAGCGGCTTGCTACGGAAACGCGTGCCGCCCAACTTGTCCCAGCGATTCGTATTGATCGAGAGCCCGAGAAACCCGACGTCCATCGCGTCGGTGAGCCACTGCTTCATCTGCTCCAGCTCGTTCGCGCGCGGTTCTTCGCCTTCGGTCACTGAACGCCCGAGCCCCATCGCTGCGCAGCGCAGATCGGAATGCCCGACGAACGCGCCGATGTTCGGCCCCAACGCGAGCGACGAAAGATGATCGCGATACTCACGCGGCGTCTTCCACGTCTTGCGCTGTTCGAACAACGGCAGCACATGCTCACGCGGCAGACCTTCGACGCGCGTGTACATGTCGGCGATGTCGACGGGGTCCGACAGCACGGCTCCGAGCGAGCAACTGCCCATGAAGATCGTCGTCACGCCGTGCCGCAGCGATTCACTGAGCGAAGGCGCACCTTCGACCTCCGCGTCGTAGTGCGTGTGCACGTCGACGAACCCCGGCATCACCCATTTGCCGGCGCAGTCGATTTCACGCGTCGCCTTGAGCGGAGTCTCACTGAGCTCCACCACGCGGCCGTTGGAGATGCCGACACTGGCCACACGCCGTTTCTCACCGGAACCGTCGAAAACGGTGCCGCCATTGAGAGCGAGGTCGAACATGCGAGCTCCTTATTTTTCTGACGTCTGATGCCGGCTTGCGGGAGTGGCTTCGAGGTTCTTCGCGGCGAGATAGATGATGTTCCGCGTGCCTTTTTTACCGCGGTACATCGCGCGATCAGCGTAGTCCAACAGCGTCGTCGCATCCTGCGCGTGCTCGGGGAAAGCGGCCACACCGATGCACGTGGTGATCTTGATGGTGAAGCCTTCGCGCGAGAGGAACTTGTGATTCTCGATCGCGCGGCGAATGCGCTCCGCCACTTTCAGCGCTCCGCCTGAATCGGTCGCGCGGAGCAGAATCACGTACTCGTCACCGCCCCAACGGCAGCACACGTCGTTGTCGCGTACGCAGTTCTTCAACACCTTCGCGACCTCGACCAGCAATCGAGAGCCGACCAGGTGCCCGTGCGTGTCGTTGACCGACTTGAAGTAGTCGAGGTCGAGGAAGAGCAGGGCGAACGGTTTGCTGTCGGGCGTGACGTTCTTGAAGTCCTTCTCCAGCACCAGCTTCAGGTAGCGGTTGTTGAAGAGGTGCGTGTGATCGTCGAGGTAGACGAGATCTTCGACCGCCGCGAACTTGCCCTGATTGCGCAGCGCCATGCCCACGTGCCGCGCGAGGAAGGGGAAGGCGTCGAGCCCGGTCTTCGGCAGCGCATTCTTGAAGAACGCGAGCACGCCTCCGCAGCGCACGTCGTGGTCGAACACCGGCACCAGATACGCGCGCTTGAAATCGAGACCATCGATCTCCAGCGCGCCTCCGTGCGCCGACAGTTCATCGATCTGCGCGCGCACGCGGGGGAGCGTCTGCAGTTCGACCACCCCATTCGGCGTCTCGCCAAACCCCTGCGTCGCCGAGAGCTCGAGCTCGCCTGCTTCACCGCGCGTGAAGATCGCCAGCGCGTCGGCTCCGAGCGTCGAATGAAACGCGGTGTGCGTCGCTTCGTAGAGCTTGTCGCGCTCCAGCGTGGTGACGATGCGCTGCCCTGCTTCGAGCAACGCCACGTGCATGCGCAGCGCTTCGTTCTCCTTGAGCAACGAGTGCTGCGCGATCGCGCGATTGACCGCGTGCGCGAGCACCTCGGGCGGCACCGGCTTGAGCAGGTAATCAGCCGCGCCGCTCTTGATGGCGCGCACGGCCGGCTCGACCTTGTCGAGCGC
>JBEHYH010000196.1:0-10853 GCA_048498275.1 Myxococcota bacterium
ACTTCGTGTCGGCGGGCAACTTCGGCGTGTTCACCACCGAGACGCCATATGGCCTGTGGCGCACCGATGGCACCGTCGGCGGCACCGCCCAGCTCACGCCGCCCGGCACGTTGGTGAATGGTTTCTGGCAGGGCCCGTGGTTCGGCGCATCGAAGGGCTGGGTGTACTTCCAGGACAGCAATGCGACGAACGGTGTCGACCTGTTCCGCACCAACGGTGCCGTCGTCGAGGCGGCTGAGGTCATCGCCGGCAACACGACCCAGGTCTTCGTGCATTCGACGAGCGCGAATGACGTGGGGTTCTTCATCAGTATGTCGGGGGCGTTCTCCACCACCCGGTTGCTTGGTTTCTCCTTCTCGAGTGGAGCGCCGTCGCTGGCCGTCGATTGGCCTTCGGGCGCACCGGCCGACGCACCGAGAAATCTCACGCAGGTCGGCGACGCGGTGTTCTTCACGGGCACGACGCCTGACGCGGGAGCCCAGTTGTGGCGCACCGATGGCCGCAGCATCGTCGCGGTGACTCCGTTCAGCGGCACGTTGATCGGCGAGCTCGGCGGCAAGCTCTACTTCTCGAACACCGGCGGCATCTACCGGCTCGAGTGCGACAACTCGACGACGCGCGTGCCCGGTACGTACACGGTGCTCGGCACGCCGGTGACGACGCGCGGCGGGTTGTTCTTCACCGCGCAGACCAGTCAGGGCCGCGTCATTCTGAAATACGACGGCACGAACGTGACGTCTGTGCCGCTCGGCGATGGTGGCATCGCGTTCTACGCAGATGGTTTGAGCGCGTGGAACGACCGCGTGGTCTTCAGGCTCAGCGAATCGGTGCTGACCAACTTCGGTTCAGCAATTGCACAAATGCAGTTGTACGTTTCTGACGGCACCGTCGCGGGCACCAGGCCGGTGACGACGTTGCCTGTGGAGCTCCCGGTGGTTTCGGGCAACGGCGTGCTGGGAGACAACGTGTACCCGGTGCAGGGCGGCTCGCTCTACGCGGCGGTCATCACCCGCGACGCGGGCTCCGAGCTGTGGGAGTTCGCGACCGACGGCGGCGCGAAGATGGTCGGCGACCTTCAGCCCGGCGTGCGCGGGTCTGACCCGAAGAACTTCGCGGTCGTCGGTGGAACGCTGGTGTTCTCGGCCGACAATGGTTCCGGCGCTGAACCGTGGGCGGTTTCCATCGACCGTTCGCCGCTGAGTCCTTCGAGTTCATCGTGTGCGTACGACTGGCCTGATGCCGGCCCGTGGGACGCGGGCGAGCCGCCTCCGGAGTTCGACGCGGGGACGCCTGACGCGGGCGCGCCGACGGGTGGTGGCGTGGGCTCGACCGGCGGTGGGTCGGGCTCGGCAGGTGGTGGAACTGCTGCCGGCGGCGGAGTCGGCTCCACGGGCGGTGGGAATGGTTCAGCTGGTGGCGGCTCCGCGATGGGTGGCGGGGTCGGCGCCATGGGCGGCGGCTCGGCGGCGGGCGGCGGTGACGGTTCAACCGGTGGTGGCTCCGCGGCGGGCGGCGGTGATGGTTCGTCGGGCGGAGGAACAGCGAGCGGCGGTGGCGATGGCACGACCGGTGGCGGAACGAACGCGGGTGGCGGCGCCGCAGCAACCGGCGGAGGCGCAGCGAATGGTGGCGGCTCAGGTAGCACCGGAGGCGGAGGCGGTGAGCAGCCCTCCGGCTGCGGTTGCTCGAGCATCGAAGCGATCGAGTGGCTGCTCGGTGTGTTGCTCATCGTGCGTCGCCGGAGAGCGTGACGTGCGCGGTTCGACGTTCCCCGCGCGTCACCTCTCGCTTCGTGAGACCCCGCCCGCGATGAGACGGGTATGGTGCGCGGCCAATGGTCCGCCTCCTGAAGACTCGTCACGTCGGAGCGGCTCTCGCGCTGCTGCTCTGTTTGTCGCTCCCCGCCTCCGCCGAAGTCGAATGCGCGCAACCTGAGGGCGCGAACGGCCACGGCGTCTCCGCGAAGAGCGCGCGGGAGCGCCTCGAGTACCTCTCGGACGTCTTCACGAAAGAAGCGAAGGCCAGCCAGCTCTACATGACGGTGTACGGCACTTCGTACCTCGCGCTCATCTTCGGTCAGCTCTCGCTGGTGCCGGTGTCGAGCGACGCCGACAAGCCCACGTGGTTCTGGGGCGCGCTCAATTCATTCATCGGGTTCGCCGCGGTGATGTTCGTGCCGCTGAGCGTGGTCGACGCCGGCCCGAGGTTCGCCACGCGCGCGAAGACGGTCAGCGAACAAGACACCTGCAAGCTGGTCGAAGAAGGCGAGAAGCTGCTCAAGACCAGCTTCGAAGAAGAGACCTTTCAACGGAGCTGGCTGATTCACCTCGGCAATGGGCTCATCGGCGTGGGCCTGGGTCTGGTGCTCGCGCTCGGCTACCACCAGTACCTGTCGGCGGTGCTCAACGGCGTCGCCAGCATCGCCATCGGCGAGCTCATGTTGTGGACGCAGCCGAACCAACTCATCCCCGGGTGGAAGACGTATCTGACCGGGCAACAGCAGACGGTCACCTTCCACGTCGTGCCCACCGCGGGCCCCGGCCTCGGCTTCGTGATGCGTTTCTGACCGCTCCCCGAAGTCGCTGATGCGTTTTTGAAGAGTTGCGGTAGAGGCCAGGCGTCATGGCGTGGCGCTCAGTCCCAGAAGCCGGGACCATCTTCGGCATTCGCGCGGTCGCGGGCACCTACCGCCTCTTCGGCCGCACCATGGCCGGAGCGCTGCTCTGGTGCATCGCCTGGTACTTCACGCTCTTCGGGCGCACGCAGCGCGCGGCGGCGCGTGACTACTTCAAGCGCGCGGGCATCGACCCCAGGCTGGGCAACGTGCACGCGCTCATCTGGCGCTTCGCGCGCGTGGGCCTCGACCGGTTGCTGTTTCTGCTCGGCGACATCAAGGGCCTCACCTTCGAGCACTTCGGGCATGACGACCTCATCGCCGCGGTGAACGCGAAGAAGGGCGCGCTGCTGGTCGGCTCGCACCTCGGCAGCTTCGAAGCGATGCGCACGCTGGCCGAGAAGTACGACGTGCCGCTGCTGGTCATCGCCGACTTCGCCAACGCGCAGAAGGTGAACTCGATTCTTCAGCAGCTCGCGGGCAACGTGCGCTTCCGCCTGCTCGAGCTGAAGCAGGACGACCCGCTCTCGATGCTGCAGGTGAAGGAAGCCATCGACCGCGGGGAGCTGGTGGCGATGCTGGGCGACCGCCGCACCGACCGTGAGGGCCGCGACGTCACCGTGCCGTTCCTCGGCGGGCAGGCGAAGTTCCCGAGTGGCCCGTATGTGTTGGCGCACGTGCTCCAGTGCCCGGTGTATTTCGTCGCCGGCATCTACGACGCGCCCTCGAAGTACGAATTGCACTGCGTGCCGTTGAGCGAGCGCATCGAGCTGCCGCGCAAGGGCCGCAACGAAGCCGTCGAACGCGAAGCGCTCCGCTACGCGCAGAAGCTCGAAGAGTTCACCCGGCGCGCGCCCTTCAACTGGTTCAACTTCTTCCCGTTCTGGGTCGACTCGTAATCGCCGCGTGCTCAGGCATGCTGCGCGGGTGACGCGCGTACTCGCACTGGTGCTGTTGGCGTCGTGCCGCTACCACGCGACCAACGTCGAGAACCTCACGGCCGAATGCGAGACGCATTGCTCGAAGCTGCATCAGCTCTGCGTGCAGAACGGTCAGGCCGCGAAGCTGGGCCTTCCGGGCATCACGTTCGACCTGTGCCGGCAGGAGCTCGAGGGCTGTCAGCGCGATTGCCGGCCCATCACGCCGCCGGTGGTGATGGGCACGTCGAATGAAGCGCCGCGCGATGGCGTGGAGTGGAACGCGCAGACGCGGGTTCTGAGCTGTTCGCGGAGTTCGCTGCGCGTCACCGTCACCGAAGAAGCCGCGCGCGCCCTGACCCGCGGTGGCGCCGACGCGGCGATGATCAACCTCGCGCCCGACAGCGTGCTGCTGGTGCGCGGCGGTACGAAGGCATTTCCTCCGTTGCTCGAAGACTGGGCGGTGCTTCACGCGCAGCTCACCGGTCAACCCGACGCGAAGGTCGAGCTGCAGGTCAACGCGAAGACCGTCGACGGAGAAAACGTGTGGGCCGGCACGTACGACGCTTCGGGGACCCGCTTCGTGGTGCGGGCGCGCGAGCAGCCCGGCTGCCGCTGGCTGACGATTGAACGCGAGGGCACGGAGCGCCGCGCCGCAGCGGTTTCCAGTTGGTGACTTGCGCCCCGCGTTCAGGCAGGGAGCGCCCGCCCGAATGATCTCCCTCGAGTCCGTTCCCCCCGTGCCCGAGAAGGTGAAGCCGAAGTACCGCGGCTCCTTTCATTCGTTCGGGTTCGTGGCCGCGCTCTTCGGGTTCTTCGAGCTCGCGTTGGCTCCGGTGGAGGGCTTCCGCTACTGGGCGGGGCTCGTCTACGGCGCGTCGCTCATCGCGATGCTGGGGCTGTCGGCGCTGTACCACCGGCCGATGTGGAGCCACGCCGCGCGCCACCGTCTGCGCGCGGTGGATCATCTCGGTGTCTTCCTGCTCATCGCCGGCTCGTACACGCCGCTCGCCGCGCTGCAGTCACCGCACGCGCCGACGTACGGGCTCATCGGCATGTGGGTCGGATCCATCGCGGGGATGATCCACGCGCTGATCAACCTGTACGGCGACCGGCGGATCCGCGCGGTGGTCTACGTGGTGCTGGGCTTGTGCGCCGCGCCGTTGATCTGGGAGCTCCAGTCGATCATCGGCGGCACGCGCGCGCTGATCCTCGCCGTCGGCTCGGCCATCTACATCATCGGCGCCGGCGTCTACGCGCGCCGCTGGCCCAACCCCGACCCGAAGACGTTCGGCTATCACGAGGTGTTTCACGTGATGGTGCTGATCGCCGCCGGCATGCACTACGGCGTGATCTGGACCGTGCAGCAGTCGTAGCCCTCGCCTACGTTTCGCGCGTCGTTCAACCACGCATCAAGAGGGGGTCTCACATGATTGCAATCGAGCAATACGCAGATCTGTGCGCAGCGATGGCGAACACCGGCGGTGACGTCAGCAAGGAAAACGCGATCGCTCAGGCGGCCGGCGTTTCACCCGCTGATTGGGACGCAGCGAAGAAACACTTCACCGCGAAGATGAGCGACCCGGCCGACATGGGCAAAACCGCGATGGCCTTCATGCCGCTGTATCAGGCGGCGCAGGCCAAAGCGCGCGGCGGCAAGGAGCCGTGCACGCTCGAGTTCTATACGAAGGTGCACGCGGAGATGGCGCTGCTCAAGGACGCCACGGGGCAGAAGATGAACCATCACCTCGTGCTCGCGCAGAACGGCACGCATCATCAGGCGTGGCTCGAGTGCGAGGGCTACTGGACTCCCATCGTCGGCGCGCCCGAAATCCTCGGGCAGAAGAACGACAAGTTCAAACCGGAGCTGCACGCGAAGTTCGCCGCGCTGATGCAGGCCGAGTCCGACCGCATTCTCGGCATCAAGCGCTGACGTAAAGAATCGTCAACGGGGGACACCTGCCACGCGCCCTCGCGTTACGTGGGCGTCATGAAAAAGGTCCTCATCGCGCTGGGTGTCGTGCTGCTGGTGATCATCGCCGTCGTCGGAGCCATCGGCTACTCCGCGTTCGGCGGCCGCAAACCGTTCATCGACGGCGCCGAGCTGCCGGGCGGCGCCATCGCGGTGAAGGACGGCTTCGTCGGGCTCTTCATTCTTCCCTCAGGTGAGAAGGAGGTTGCGCTGGTCGACACCGGCAACGACACCAATGGCGCGGCGCTGCTCGCGGAGTTCGGCAAGCGCGGGCTCACGCCTGATTCGGTGAAGGCGATCTTCCTGACGCACGGGCACGGCGACCACCTCGGCGCGTGTCACCTGTTCCCCCACGCGGAGGTCTACGCGTTCCCCGGCGACGTCGGCCTCGCCGCGGGCACTGAAGCCGCGAATGGAATGCTGACGAAGGGCCGCAAGAACCCTCCGGAGAAGACGTGCAAGGTGACGCACCCGTTGACCGACGGTGAAGCGGTGACGGTGGGCTCGCTGACGGTGCGCGCGTTCGCGACGCCGGGGCATACGGCGGGCAGCGCGAGCTACCTCGCGAATGAAGTGCTGTACCTCGGCGACAACGCGAGCGCGGGTGATGATGGCGCGCTGAAGGCCGCCGTCGCAGCGTTCAGTGACGACCCTGATCAGAATCGGCGTTCTCTCGTCGCGCTGGCGAAGAAGCTGAACGCTGAAGCGGTCACCGTGAAGACGCTGGCTCCCGCGCACACCGGTCAGCTCGACGGGCTCGCTCCACTGAACGCCATCACCGCGAACTGAAGCAGAAGGCGCGGGCGAGGGCCGAACCTATTTCCCCAACGCCTTCATCAGCCGCTGCTGATCAGCCGCCGCCAGACCCTTCAGCGAAACCGAACCAGCCGCAAAACCGGAGAACCGGATCACCAGCGCCTCACCCTCGAGCGACGCGCTCTCGACGACACAGTCGAACCGCTCCTTCGCCACGTCGCGGAAGATCTTCAGCGCGCCATTGATGGTCAGCACCACCACGCCGTCGTTCAGCACGTACACCGACGCGCCCGGGAGCCACACCCACGACAGCGCGCGCCGAATCACCGCGGTGCAGGGCGGAAGCCGCCACGCCTGTTGCGCGGAGAGCCGTTCGACGATTCGCCGCCGATTGTTGCGCGCGAGCAGCAGCAGCGCGGCGAGCGCGACTCCGATGGCGATCGAGACCATCACGGGTTGAGCAACGTCATCACCCACGGCTGCTTGCGCCCGGGGAAGATGAGTTCACCTTTCGCGCCGACCAACGCGGGGTCGAGCGTCACCGTCGCCTTGCCGTTCGTAATCGGCACCGGCCGTTCGATGTTGCCCAGCTTCAGCGTCGCCTTCGTCGCGCCTTCGGGGAGCACCGCGTTCGTCGCGATCGAGAGCTTCGCTTCGACGAGCTGCGCGAACACGCCGTTCGCTTCGAGCGTCGCGGGCAGTTCAGGCAGCAGCACCACCCCATCCACCGGCGCTTCGATGACCGAGCTCGCTGCGTCACCACCGGTGTTCTGATTCGCGAGCTCTTCAATCGCCGCGGTGAGTTCCGCCTGTTTCTTCTCGAGGGAAAGCAGGTCGAGCGCGGTACGCGCGCGCTGCAACGCCGCTTCTTTGCTCTCGAGCGTCTTCAGCGCGGCCGCCTGCTTCTTTCCCCTGGCCTTCGTCGCGGCCTTCTCCGCGCTCTTCACGGCGGCTTCGGCCTTCTTCACCGCGAGCTTCGCCTTCTTCACCTTCGCGGCGGGCGGGGGCCGGAGCGCGGCGAGCTGTTTCTCCAGCTCCAGCTTCTTCGCCGCGGTCGTCACCTGCCCATCGTCGAGCGGCACCGCTTCGAGCCGCGCGATGATGGCGCCCTTCGCGACGAACTCGCCCGACTGCACGTCGCTCTGCTTCACGGTGCCGGCGCGCGGAGACATCGCCGTGCCCAGCACCACCGGCTTCAATTCACACCTCATCGAGGTGCGCGATTCGACGGGCCGCAGCAACACGCCGGCGATCGCGAGCACCGCCACCGCCGCGATGATCAACGGCAACTTCGACTTCTTCTTCGCGGGGCGCACCGGGAGCTCCGTGGTCACCGGCGGCAACGGCTCCATCGTCTGCGCGGTGTCGTTTGGCAACGGAGCGGCGATCGGATCCGTCACTTCAGGCACCGGCTCGGGAACGCTGGGCGTCGCGGGGATCGTCGCGTGCGGATCCATCGGCGGCAGCAGATCAGTCGGCAACGGCGCGGCGACCGCCTGACTGACCTCGAGTGGAATCAGCGGAAGCGACGTGGTGCGCGGTGCCGGCGTGGTCGCGACCAGCGGCTCGGTGGCGTCGACGTGCGCGACCGACGACGACATCAGGTTCGCCAGCGGCGCGGTCTCCTCGATGGAAATCGACGAGCTCGACGAGGTGAAGGGGAGCTCGGGCTCCGGAGGATTCACGCCCAGCGAAGGCACGGGCAACGGCTGTGCGTCGTCGTCGATGGACATCGGTGCGTCTGACGCCGCCGCCGCGCTCTCGTCGAACGAACTCAGATCTCCGCCCGCCGCCGCGGCCTCGATGCGCGCGCGCAACCCGGCGATCTCTTCATTCTCAGGGTCCGCCGCGACGAGCGCGTCGACATACCCGCGCGCGTCGTCGAACTTGCCGGCGCGCAGCAGCCGCAACGCGCTCTGGTACAGCTCACGCGCCTCCGCCGTCCACTTGCGGCGCGGAGACCACGTGGTGTCCGCCTCCGCCGGCTTCGAGGTATCGATGAACTGATACGCGCGGAGCTGCGTGAGAAACGTGCGCAACGTCGGCAACGTCACGGGGATGCCGAGCCGGTTCGCGGCGTTGATGACCTCGCCCGCGTTGCGCTTGCCGTCGAGCATGCGGGCGATGGTCACTTCGAAGTCGTAGAGCGCGAAGGTCTTGCTGGCGACCGGGTCGGTCACGTCACGCGTGCCACGCGACGCCGGCGACTGCGTGATGACGAGGTCCTTCCGCAGGAGCGGTACGACGTCGTCTTCGGTCTCGATCTCCGCGTGCATCGTGGTGCCGACACTGTCTTACGAACTGCCCGCACAGCGAAAGTTCTTTGGCACCCCGACAGCAGATTCAGAGGTGCGCGCGTGTGGCAGTTGTTGCAGCCTGATGCGCTTCAGCGGGGCGCGCCGTACACGCGGTACTCGTTGGCGTGCACGGTGAATGACTGGCCCACGTCCTGGTAGTCGCCTTCGAACCGCGGGTAGCGCCAGTTCACGAACTGCGCGCGCAGACAGTCGGCGAGCGGCCAGCCGTCGAGGTCCTTTCGCAGGTGCGCCTCACCGACGCGGCCATCGCTGAACACCACCCAGCGCACGTCGAACTTCTGCGCGTCAGGCGGGGTCATGCGCTTCGCCTGCTCCGCGAGACATTCCTGAATGAGCGGCGCGAACTGTTCATTCACCGCCTTCACCTGTTCGGGGGTGAGTGAAGACGTCGGCTTGTCCCTGCTCCAGTCTCGGAAGGTCCAGTAGCCGAGCGTCTTCTTCTCGACCGCGCGGCACTCGCCGGGTTTGCGGCCCTTGTCTTTTTCGTACGCGGCGCACGCGGCCTCGAGCGTGGCGGTGCGCGTGAAGCGGCGCTCCTGCGCGGAGAGGTTCTCGTTGCCGACCTCGATTTCGCGCAGCGCGTACATCAACGCCTCGTCGTTCTTCGAATCAGCCCGCGCGCGCGCGTAGAGCTTCTGCAGCGCCTTCTTTCGAATGCCCGCGCACTGCGGCTTCGTGCACGCCTTCTCGGCGTTGATCAGCTTCTTCTCGCTGTCGTCATCACGGAGCCCCTGCGCGTAGAGCAGCTTCGCCACCAGCCACCCGTCGCCCGACTTTCGCGCCCGGCTCAACGCGGCCGCTTCACACGGCTGCGGCTTGTCAGACTTCTCGGCCTTCGCCGCGCACACTTCATCGTCGACGGCCTCAGCGGCGTCACGCGAGAGCGCTTTGTTCTTCGCGTCTTTCTTCGCCAGTTGCGCCAGCGCGGCGTTCGCCTGACTGCGGCAATTCTCGGTCTTCTCGGGGCCGCACGCGTTGCGCCACGCCTCGACCGCGTCCTGCGCGGCCTTCACGTCGCCCGAGGCGAGCTGCACCTTGAAGAAGAGCTGACCGGCGGCCGCGCGCGCATCGCCATCGAGCGTCGCGGCTTCCTTCACCGCGCGCTCCGCTTGAGACTTCGCGTCGTCGAGCTTCGAGCGCTTCAACGCGTCAGCACCGGCCGCGAGCGCGTCTCTGAAATCTTTCGCGCGGTCGGGCGGCAGCGGTTCAGGAGGCGGGCGCTGCGGCGCGGCCTTCACCGTGGTGTCGTCTTCCCACGCGCGCGCGACGTCGTCGGTGTTCTCGGTCGTGGTCGCGGCGGCGGTGGTCGTCTCGGTCTTCGGAGTCTCACTTCGCGTCGCCGGTTGCTGCGCGGCGCAGGAGAGGACGAACGGCAACCACCACACACTCCGAAAGCGCATGCGTGAACCAAACACCGCCGACGCGCGCGATTCACGTTCTTTGCACACCACACTTTGTGCGTCAGAGTGCGCGCCCATGCGACGGCTCCTGAGTGGCTTGATGATGTTGTCGATGCTGGCCTGCAACCAGAGCGGCTCCCGCGCGGAGAAGCAGCTCGCGGAGTTGAAGAAGAAGCAGGAGGCCGACGCGAAGGCGAAGGAGCTGTCCGACGACGCGAAGAAGAACCCGAAGGTCGAGGCCGCGAAGCTCGAGTTCCCCTACGACGACTCGCAGGCGACGGTGATCATCCCCGACGGGCCGTGCCCCGAAGGTCTGTGGGCGTTGTTCGGCGGCCGCGCACCGGGTGACACGCCGGCTGATCAGAAGGCGAACGCCGCGAAGCGCAAGGAGATCGCCGAGGCCGCGAAGGCGAAGAAGTATCTGATCAAGCTGCGCGCGTTGAAGCTGTCGCCCTACGACCAGACCGCCGGCAAGTTCACCATCGAGATGCCCGGCACCATCGACTGCGAAGACTCCATCGGCCGCATCGCCATCGCGTGGAGCGAACCCAAAGCCATCGACCCCGGCGCGTCGGCGATTCACGAAGGCGCGGAGCTCACGCAGAACGTGTGGACCGCGAAGCCGGTGACGTTCGACCTCTCGATGACCTCGATGAACGACGCGAAGGAGTTCGAGAAGTCGAACAAGTTCGGGCTCTCGGCGCGCGTCGGTTTCACGCTGGGCAAGACGGCGGTCGACGTGAAGACCAAAAAGGTCGCCAAGGTCTCGGAGAAGGCCCAGGGCGAGACGCTCAGCTTCGGCGGCGGCGCGGAAGATTGGGGCGCGGGCCGGTTGATCAACGCCGACGTGCTCGGAATCCGCGTCGCGAATCAGAA
>JBEHYH010000197.1:0-10806 GCA_048498275.1 Myxococcota bacterium
AGTCGGGCAACGTGTCACGCGCGGCGCACTGGCTCGAAGGCCGCGCGAACGTCGTCTCGGTGGCCACCGCGTTTCGCGATGTCTCGCAGGTGCGCGCTTAAATCGACGCGCATCACATCGACTACCCGTTGCTGGTCGCGGGTGAAGACTTCACCGGCGCGATGGGCGTCGCGGCCTTCCCGACGCTCTTTGTGTTGGACGCGCAGGGCCGCGTGGTGGGCTCCGCGCAGGGTTACGTCACCACGTTGGGCTTCATCTTCCGCGCGCTGTTGGCCTGAGAGGCTCCTGCCGCGGCTGCTCAGAGCGTCTTCAGGTACGCGACGAGGTCGTCGACTTCTTCCACCGAGAGCTGCGCGGTCTTGCCGTGCAGGTCGGCTTCCTTGCCCTTCATGATGCGCGCGCGAATCGACGGCGCGGCGCCGGTGTGAAGGTACGGAGCCGTACGCGCGATGCCGAGGATCGACGGCGTGTTGAGGCCGCCGTGCGGGCGCAGCGACGCGTCGTCGATGACGTCGCCTTCGGTCGCGTAGGTGCCGACGTCGGCGAAGGAGTTGTCGGTGAGGTGTTCAGTCGAGTGGCAGGTGTTGCACTCCGCCTTGGCGAACGCGGCCTGACCACGCGAGATGACCTCGGCGGGCGTGGTGTCCTTGAGCGCGTTGTCGGGCGCCGGAATCGAGCTGATGTACGCGGCGAGCTGGCGCTCCATGTCGGGGTCGACGCCGGTGCCGCCCATGCGCTCGACCACGGTGTGCGACATGAACTGCGTGAGGTTGTCGAACTCACCCGCCCAGTGGAACGGCGCGGTCTGCATGGTGTCGCGGCCCGCGAGTGACGGCGTCTGACGCGGCCCCTGGGGGAAGTTCCACACCTGGCCGTCTTCGCGGCCTTCGACGTGGCAGCTCGCGCACGCGATGCCGGTGCTGAGCGAATCCATCCGCGGGTCGACGGCCGAGAAGAAGAGGCGGCGGCCGGCCTGCGCGTCCAACGAGAGGCGCTCCTGTTGTTCGGCGGGCAGCCCTTCATTGAGGCGGCGCGTGGAGACCGCGGTGATGATGTCTTCGCGGCCGGCCAGCGTGGTGAGCGAGTGGTCGAACGCGTTGAAGACCCACGCGCGCTTGCCATCGTGCGACACCGCGATGCCCGAAGGGCCGGCGCCGACGTTGACCACCTGCAGCCCGACGTCGACGGAGCGCGTCGGGCCTCCGATGTCGGTCTGCACGTTGGTGTTGAAGTCGGGCGATTTCGGGACCGTCGACATCACGACCACGTTGTTCGACGACTCGTTGACGATGAAGGCGAAGTTGCCGGTCGGCTCCAAGGCGATGGCGCGCGGGCCGGCGATGGGCGTCTCGAACGCCGGTGAAATCAACACCGTGCCGGGGTGCGTGCGGCGGGCTGAAGAGCCGAAGCAGCGCTGCTGATCATCGACCAGCGGGTCGCCTTCACCGGTGAACGTCAACAGCGCGGGCGCCGCGATGGAGCCGCCACCACACGAGCCGCCGCCGTAGCCGCTGCCAGAAGACTGCGACGGGTCGACCGGGAGCGGGTTGCCGTCGGCATCGACGCCGGTCGAGGTCTGCACGATGGAGTCAGACGCGAGCTGGCCCGCCACGAAGAGCTGATTGCCCGACGGCGTGACGGTGATGGCCTCGAGCGCGCGCGGGTGCGCGGTGAGCGGGCCCTGCTTGAAGAAGCCGGGGCCGTCGATGGGCGTCGGCTCGCCGCCGAAGTTGGTGTTGTCGGGCTTCGCGATGCCCAGGGCGGTGGCGTTGAGCTGCTCGAACAGGCCCGTGCCGCTGCGCGCCAGCTTGCCGCTCTTGCTGTCGAGGAAGACGAGGTCGCCTTGCTTCACCAGCGTCACCGCGACGCGGTCGTCACCGACCATGGTGATGCCGCGCGGCTCCTGGCCGACGATGCTTTCCCACTTCATGGTGAGGGTGTTGGTGTCGAACGCCATCACCGTGCCGTAGTCGGTGTCTTCGAGGCTCGCGGCGTTCACCACGTAGAGCGTCTTGCCGTCGGCGGTGAGCGCGAGGCCCACGGGCTCGACGGCGGTCTTGAGGCGCGTCGCTTCCGTCGTGTCGCCGGCGTGAATCACCGAGACGCTGCGGCCGAGGCGGTTGGTGACGAACACCGTGCCATCGGCGGCGACCAGCACCTTCTCGGGCTGCCGGCCGACGGAGATGGCGGAGACCACCTTGTCGCTCTTCGTGTCGTACACGAAGACTTTGTCGAGGTCGGGGTCGGCCGCGTAGACGAGCGCGTCGTCCTTCGAGACCGCCACTGAACCACCAGCGGTGTTACCGCCACCGGCAGCATTTTGCTGGCAGCCGGTGAATGAAAGGGTGACAGCGAGCGCAGCGGTCAGAAGACGAGTCTTCATGCGAGCCTCAGAATTGTGAGGAAAACGGCGGAAGCGACAGGAGCGTTGCAGGATCAAAGCCATCGCTTCAATCCCCGAGGTCATTTCTCCCCGTGCATCCACTTCACCATGGGGCGCGCGAGCAGCAGGTACAACACCGCGGAGCCGAGACCGAGCCACACCATGGCCTGAAACAGGTCGCCGTATTTCGCAGCCGCGACGACGACGTCGGTCGCCTCCACCTTGTCGAGCGACGTCAGTTTTCCGAACGCGGCGGCGATGACCTCCGAATACGCCGTCGCGAGGAACCACGTGCCCATCATCAACGCGGTGACGCGCTTGACCGACAGTTGCGAGACCGCGGCGAGCCCGATGGGCGAGAGCGACATCTCACCCAGCTCGATGACGAAGTACGCGAGGAACAGCCACCAGATGCTCGCGGTCGGCGACGCGGTGGTGATGCTCTTCGCCGCGAGCCACAGCGGCACGAAGGCGAGGCCACCGAAGGCGAGCCCGATGACGCTCTTGAGCGGCTTCGACGGGTTCGCGTTGCGCTTGTCGAGCCACGGCCACAGCCACGCGAAGACCGGCGAGAGCGCGACGATGAAGAGCGCTCCGATGCTGGTCGACTGCGCGGGCGTCATCTGCCACCCGAGCACGTCGCGCGTCAGCAGGCGGTCGGTGAACGCCAGCCACGCGCCGTAGGTCTGCTCGTAGAGCGAGAAGAAGATGAGGCAGCTCAAGATGAGCAGGATCAACGCGATCATCTGCTCGCGCTCGACCTTCGTGCACTGGGTGACGACGAACCAGATGAACCAGCCCAGCAGCGTGAGCGACACGAGGTGCATCGCGCCGTGCACCGTCCACGTGCGCTGGAGCAGTTGCCACACCACCGCCACGCCGGCGAGCGCGCACAGGTAAATGGCGTGCTCCAGCTTGAGCGGGCCGAGCACCGGCTTCGCGAGCTTGTCAGGCGCGGGTGATTCGGCGTGACCGAGCAGGTGCTTGCGGAGGCCTACGAACACCACGAGCCCGAGCACCATGCCGAGGCCGGCCGCGCCGAAGCCGTATTTCCAACCGTACGTCTCGCCGAGGTAGCCGCAGATGAGCCCCGAGACGAGCGCGCCGAGGTTGATGCCCGCGTAGAAGATGGTGAAGCCCGATTCGCGCCGCGGATCATTGTCGGGGTACAGCTTGCCGACGATGGTGGAGATGTTCGGCTTCAGGAAACCGACGCCCATGATGATCAACGCGAGCGAGAAATAAAACGTCTGCAGCGCCGCTTCGTCACGCTTCACCGCTCCGTCGACCAGCGTCGCCTGCACGCCCTCGAAGGCCATGCCGAGGTGGCCGAGCACGAGCAGAATCCCTCCGAAGGTGACGGCCTTGCGCATGCCGAGGAACCGATCGGCGAGCAGACCTCCGATGACGGGCACCGCGTAGACCATGCCGCCGTACGCGCCGATGAGGTCGTACGAATCGTCGTCTTTGAAGAGGTGGTACTTCGTCAAATAGAAGAAGAGCAGCGCCTTCATTCCGTAGAACGAGAACCGCTCCCACATCTCGGTGAAGAAGCAGACGTAGAGCCCGATGGGGTGGCCGAACAGCTCTCGTTGCTGCGAAGGAGTGCTCACAAAAGACGAGCCCTAGCACGTAGAGTGCGGCGCTGTGTCGAACGTGAGTGGGGGTGAAAAGAACCTGACGACGCTCCTGCGCACCATGCAGCCCACGCTGCTCGATGGAAACTGGAGCTTCGTCACCGTGCCCAACGGCAAGCCCGCGCCCGCCGGCTTGAACCCGTTGATGACGTTTCGCGAACCGGAAGGGCTCACCATGCTGCTCGACGAGCCCGACCTCGCGAAGAGCGGCCTGCCCCACGCGTTCTTCTGCAAGGGCATCTCGTTGAACGCGAACTCTTCGCTGTACGCGATCGGGTTCCTCGCCGCGATTTCTGAGGCGCTCGCGAAGCAGGCGATGAGCATCAACATCGTCTCCGCATTCAACCGCGACTACGTGTTCGTGCCGACCGCCCGCGCGAGTGAAGCGGTCGAGGTGCTCAAGAAGTTGGCTGCGACGGGAAAACTGCAGGGCCGTTGACAGAGCTTTCCAGCGCGTGGGCCGTTCCATACTCTGCGCCGACGATGTCCTCGGGGAAGCGTGCGTCTGCAGTGTTTCGCCGAGCGTTCTGTCTCGTGGCGTTGTTCGTGGCGTCGGGCGCGCTCGCGCAAGAACGCGGCTTCGCGGTGCACCGCTACGACAGCACGACCGCCGGGAGCTGGCTCTTTCTCGTCGATCGCCCCTGGTATTCGGGCACGCGCTACTTCGCGGTCGGCATCACGCTCGATGGCGCGCTCAACCCGCTCGTCTCCGCGCTCTCGACCGGGCGCGGCTCGGCGGTGCCCATCATTTCTACGGCGTTGCTCGGGCACGTCGACCTCGCGGGGTCCATCTTCGACCGCCTGCTGCTGCGCGCGACGATGCCGGTGACGCTGGTCGAACGCGGCAGCAAAGACGCGGTGACGCAGACCGGGCCGTTGAGCAGCGTCGCGGTCGGCGACCCGCGCGTCGGCTTGATGGTGCGCCTCTTTGGTCAGCCTGAACGCGACCCGTTCTCGCTGCACCTCGGCGCCGACGTGTGGATTCCGCTCTTCGGGCCGTCGCAGAACGAAGGTGACCGTTCGCTGCGCTTCATGCCGCGGTTGGTGATGGCGGGAGCGGCCGGCAAAGCGCGGTGGACGCTCGACGGCGGGTTTCTCATTCGCGGGTATTCGACGATCGGCCCTCCGCAGCTCGGCATGAGCGCGGCGTCTGAAGGGCGCATCGGGTTCGGCTTCGGGTTCGCGCTGCTCGACGAGAAGCTCTACCTCGGGCCTGAAGTGAAGTTCGCGTCACAGGTGTTCGGCGCGAACGCGTTCAAACCGAACGGCATGAGCCTCGAGGTGATGGGCGGCGCGCAGGTGCTCATCGCCGAACATCTGCAGCTCGGCATCGCGGCGGGCGCCGGTTTCCTTGGAGCGGCGGGCACTCCCGATGCGCGCGCGCTGGTTCGAATCGCGTGGGCGCCGCGGCATTTGAACAGTGAAGTGATTGAGTCAGTCGCGCTCGTCGACGCAGGCGTGACGGATGACGCCGACTTCGACGGTGTCTCAGATGTCGCGGACCGTTGCCCGTACGAGCCGGAGACGAAGAACGGCATTCGCGATCTCGACGGGTGCCCCGAGTATCGGATGCCGAAGGGTTCTCCGCTCGCGCGCGTGCTGGTGGCGATGCCGGCGGAGAAACCGAGCTTTGCCGATGCCGGTGTGAAGAGCGCTCCCGATGCGCGTCAGTTGCCAGTCGTCGCGACGAGCGCCGGTGATGCTGGAGCGCAGTTGATCGGCGCACCCGAGTCGGTCGTCGCGAAGACCGTGATCGACGCTGGAATGCCGGTGCGAGACGCCGAAGTCGTCGCAGCGACGAGCGCGGTCGATGCGGGAACGCCGACGCGCGACGCGGAAGTGGTCGCGGCGAAGCTTGATGAGGTGGTCCTGACGCGCGAGACCGACGCGGGCGTGTTCATCGATGCCACGGCGGCGACGATGTTGAACGTCGCCGAGCTCGATTCAGACGGCGACGGAGTTCCCGATGAGCTCGATCGCTGCCCGGTGCAGCCGGAAGATCACGACGGCTTCGAAGACGAGGACGGCTGCGCCGAGCTCGACAACGACTTCGACGGCGCTCTCGACGTCGCTGATCGCTGCCCGCTCGAAGCCGAGACGCCGAATGGAGTCGATGATCAAGACGGTTGCCCCGACGCCGCGCCGGACGCTGATCAAGACTGGCTCGCCGATTCCGCAGACCGCTGCCCGTTCGAACCTGAGACCTACGACGGCATTCGCGATGACGACGGGTGCCCCGAGTATCAGGGCCCGGCGCGTGAAGAACTGGCGCGGCTGATCGCTCCGCCGCCGGAGATCGTGCCCGAGGTCACCGAGGTGACGCCGGAGCTCGTCGAGGCCGCGCTCGATTCAGGCCGCGGTGACGCTGATCACGATGGCGTCATCGACGAAGCCGATCGTTGCCCGGTGACTGCGGAAGATCTCGACGGCTTCGAAGATGAAGACGGGTGCCCGGAAGCCGACAACGACGACGACGAAATCGCCGACGGCACCGACAAGTGCCCCGCGGAAGCGGAGGCCTTCAATGGTTGGCAAGACGGCGACGGGTGCCCCGACGAGCAGCAGGATCTCGACGCTGATGGCGTGGGCTACGACGCCGACCGTTGCCCGTATGAAGTGGGTGATTCGTCTGATGGTTGCCCGCATGAGGCGCTCCCGAAGCTCGCGCTCGTCGGCTTCCCCGGCGCACCGGAGGCGCAGCCTGAAGTCGCTTCGCCGGTCGAAACGCCTGTCGCGGCCGCCGACCCGGTCATCGCCGACCTCGACGCCGACGCCGCCTCTGACGAAGCCGATCGCTGCCCGGTGAGCGCCGAAGACGCCGATGGTTTCGAAGACGAAGACGGCTGCCCGGAGCTCGACAACGACGAAGACGGCATCCCCGACGGCAAAGACAAGTGCCCGTTCGAAGCCGAGACCATCAACGGCTTGAAAGACGACGACGGCTGCCCCGACAAGGGCGCGAGCAAGGTGGCGATCGAAGGCGAACACCTCGTCATCAAGGGCATCATCTTGTTCAAGAGCGGCTCCGCGAAGCTGTCACCGTCGTCGATGCCGTTGCTCAAGCAGGTCGCGAGCACGCTCAAGGCCGCGAAGAGCCTCACCGTCGAAATTCAGGGCCACACCGACGACGTCGGCAACGCGGCGAAGAACATCAAGCTGTCGAAGCAGCGCGCCGACGCGATTCGCGCGGTGTTGATCAAGCAGGGCGTCGCCGAAAATCGGTTGCTCGCGAATGGGTACGGGCCGACGCGGCCGGTGGCCACGAACAAGACGGCGAAGGGCCGCGAGAAGAACCGCAGAGTCGAATTCCTGATCCTCGGAGAAGAATCGAAATGAATGCACTGAAGACGCTCTTCGCGGTGATGGTGTTCGCGGCCACGTCGGCACGCGCGGCTGATCACTGCGGAGGGGTGAAGCTCGAAGCGGGTCACCTGTCGCTCGGCAAACCGCTCACCGAAGCGTGGGTGAAGACGGCTGACGGCAAGGCGTGCCTCACCGACATCGTCACGGAGATCGATCGCAATCGCCTCGTGCGCGCGGTCACCGTGGCGGTCATCGTGTCTGACGCAGACCGCGCCGCGGGCAAGGGGTTGAGCACCGCGAAGGTCATCGCCGACGCGCTCGTCGCCGCGGGCCTGCCGAAGAACCGCGTGTTCGCGCTCGCTCCCGCGGCGCAGCGCACCGACACGCTGGGGGTTTCGCTGCGGTACGTCGAACGCGCTCCGGAAGATGTCGTCGCGCGCGTGGTGTCGGCGGGCGGCGCGGTGTTTCTCGGCGCTGACGAAGCCGCGCTCAAGCCCGCGGAGCCCGGCATGCCGGTGCTGGTGAACGAGCTGGTGAAGACGGGCCCCAACGCGCGCGTGACGATTCACTTGAAGGACGGCAGCGGCATCGAGGTGAAGCCGGAATCGAAGGTGAAGATGCTCGTGCTGCAGGTGAACCCGCCCGACCGCGAAGTGAAGATTGAAGTGCTCGCCGGAGGAATCATCGCGGACGTGCGCAAGGCGTCGCAGCTCTCGAAGTTCGAGGCGTCGACCCGCGTCGCGGTCGCGTCGGTGCGCGGTACCAAGTTCCGTTTCGGGCCTGAAGACGACGGCGATGCGCGCCTCGAGACGCTCGAAGGTGTGGTGGTGATGTCGTCAGCGATTGACCCGAGCGCGGCGCCGGTCGAAGTGCCCGCGGGCCAGGGCGCGATCGTGACCGTCGCGGGGAAGACGGCGCCCCCGATTCCACTGCCCGTCACGCCGCAGGTGGTGAGCCCACTCAAGGGCGCGCTCGGCGCCGACGCGCGGCTCGAGTGGCTGCCAGTGCCGGATGCCGCGAACTACTTCGTGGAGGTCGCGCGCGACGCCGACTTCATCGTCGAGCCGCGCAACAAGACGGTGACTGACCCGACGCTCTCGTGGCCTGATCAGCTCGCGCCCGGCAAGTGGTTCTGGCGCGTCACCGCCATCAACGCGCAGGGCTTCGAGGGGCCGTCATCGAAGGTCTACGCCTTCACGGTGGGCAAGTGACGCAACGCCGCTTCGACGTGACAGGCGCAGTGCTGGCCGTCGTGGCGGCGGGGTTGTGGCTTGGCAGTGATTCGGTCGCGTGGGCGCTCGCCGGTGCGTTGCCCGGAGTCGGTTTCCCGCTGCTGAGTGTGCTGGTGCGCGGCGCTGCGCTGGTCGTGCTCATCGCGGGCCTGTTCCGTCTGCGCGCGTCACTTTCAGCGGCGGGAAATCGAGTGCTGGCGGCGCTCGACGCAGCCGAGGCGCGGCTCGATGCGTTGCCGAAAGCGCGCGGCAAAGCGGTGCGCGCGGTGTTGGTCGCGTTGGTGATGGGCTCCGTGGTCGCGGCGTTCGGCAGCAGCGGCTTCGGTTCATTCCTCGAGACGCGCGCCATCGACCTCTTCTTCCGCACGCGGTACCCGGAACATTCGCAGGTCGAGCTCGCGACCGGCCGCGCGTTGCCGTCGGCGCGCGTGCAAGACGACTTCATCATCATCGCGTTGGATGATCAGACCATCTCGCACCTCGGCTGGCCGATGCCGCGGGTGCACTACGCGCGGCTCATCGACGCGCTGGTGACGTCGCACCCGGCGAGCATCACGTTCGACGTTTCACTGGTCGACCCGAGCCGTGAACACCCCGAGTGGGACGAAGCGATCGGTGAGGCGACGAAGCGCGCGGGCAACGTCGCGTTCAGCTTCACCATCGCGCCGGTGGTCGGCGCGCGGCCGGCGATGAGCACACCCGCGTTGACCGCGCTCGAGGCGAACTCACTGCCCTGGCAAGACGCCGCGGCGGCGCTGCCTGACTACACCGAGCTCGTCGGCAGCGACGCGGCTCCGCAAGGCGTCATCGACCCTGCGGTCGCGAATGCCTCGGCCATCGCGATGGCGAACGTGCTGCTCGACGGTGGTGACGATGTGCTGCGGCACTCGTTGCTCGTCGCGCGGCTCGGCAAGCGGTTGCTGCCGTCGCTCTCGTTGCGGCTCGCGGCGAAGACGCTCGGAGTGTCACTCGCCGACATTCGCATCGTTCCCGGTTCGCACGTCGACCTCGGCGGGCAACGCACGATTCCCATCGATCGTCTCGGCCGCACGCTGGTTCGGTATCAAGGCCGGCACGACACGCATGGGCGCGGGCCGTTCCGCTACGTGTCGATGTGGTCGCTGTTGCGCAGCGACGCGACGGTGACGCTCAAGGGCAACCCGATGGGCGATGATCAACGCTTCGTTCTCGATGATTCCACGAAGGTGACGCGCGATGGAATGTCGGTACCCGTCGGCGAAGTCGAGCGTCTGCTGCAGATGCAGGGTGTCTCGGTCGCGGGCAAGGCGCTGTACGCGACGGACCCCGGGCGCATCACCGAGTTGACGCTCACCACCGGAAAAGTCGCCGCGGAGCCCGACTTCGAGCTCATCGACGAACAGACGCTGCGCTTCGACACCGCGTTCGCGTCGTACACGAGCAACCAGAGCGCGTTGCCGGAGCTCGTCGGTAAACACGTGCTCGTCGGCTCGACGGCGCTGGCCGCGGCCGATTTGCGGAACAGTTCGCTCGGTGAACTCCCGGGTGTCGAACACCACGCGACGATGCTCGCCAATCTTCTGCACGGAGACTTCTTTCACGAGACGCCGCGCTGGACGACGGCTGCGCTCGCCATCGGCGCGGCGCTGCTCGCGGCCATCATCGGCGTCGCGTTCTCGAGCGAGCTGGGGTTGCTGCTCTCGGGTCTGCTGGCGCTGGTGTTGATGTCGCTCTCGTTCGCCGCGTTCTCGTCGGGCGTGTACGTGCCCATCGTCACGCCGCCGGTCGCGGTCGGCGCGTCGTACCTCGCGACGCTGGTGCTCGGTGCCCGCGCGTCACGCAACGCCCGCGCGAAGGCCGAAGGTGAACGCGAGTTCGTGCGGCAGACCTTCGGCCGATATCTGACGGAGCAGGTGGTGCAGACGCTCCTCGACAAGCCCGATGGGTTGAAGCTCGGAGGTCAGCGCGACTTCGTCACCATCATGATGACCGACCTCCGCGGCTTCACGAGCATGTGCGGCTCGATGGAGCCCGAAGGCGTGGTGAAGCTGCTCAACCACTACCTGGAGACGATGACCCGCATCATCAACAAGTACGGCGGCACCATCGACGAGTTCATCGGCGACGCGATCCTCGTGGTGTTCGGCGCGCCGCTGCCGCTCGAGCAGGAAGAAGCGCGCGCGGTGGCGTGCGCCATCGAGATGCTCAACGCGATGCCTGAAATCAACACGTGGAACCGCGCGCAGTCGCTGCCTGAAGTCGAGATGGACAT
>JBEHYH010000198.1:0-10795 GCA_048498275.1 Myxococcota bacterium
ACCGACCGCACGGGTGTGCTCGCGAACCTGCCGAAGGGCGCGCGCGTCGTCGGTCCTTCTGCGGTCGCGAACCCGGGGAAGATGTGGACCGACTCGCAGGGCGAGGTGCCGTTCGAGCCGCCGGTGGCGATGACCGAGGCCGACATCGAGAAGGCGATCGACGAATACGTCGCGAGCGCGAAGCGGGCGATCGCCGCGGGCTTCGACGGCGTCGAGCTCCACGGAGCCAACGGCTACCTCATCGATCAGTTCCTCAACACGGTCAGCAACCAGCGCACCGATGGCTGGGGCGGCTCAGTCGCCGGGCGCGTTCGGTTCGCGGCTGAGGTCGCGCGCCGGGTCGCGGCGGCGATCGGTGGTGAGCGCGTCGGCATCCGCCTGAGCCCTGCAGGCGGCAACGGCGGCATGAAGCCCGACGCCGATACGAACGCCGTGTACCTGCAGTTGGCGAAGGAGCTGAAGGCCGCGGGGCTCGCGTATCTCCACGTCGTCGATCACTCGGCGATGGGCTCACCGAAACCCGACGAAGCGCTCTTCAACGGCATGCGCGAGACGTTCGGCGGCACGTTCATCGTGGTCGGCAATTTCGACGCGGCCCGCGCAGAAGCGGCGCTCGTCGCGAAGCGCGGAGAGCTCACGGCGTTCGGCCGCCCGTTCATCTCGAACCCGAACCTGGTGACGAAGCTGCGCACGGGCGAAGCCTTCGCGCCGTACAACGTGAAGACCTTCTATTCGCCCGGCCCCGTCGGCTACATCGACTACCCGGCGAACTGATTTCGACATTGCAGTGGTCATGGTGACCCCCGACGAGGCCGACCCGTACCGGGCATGAACGACGGGCCGTCAAGGAGCCGTCATGCCGTGGGTCGTTCTCGTCATCGCAGGTCTGTTGGAAGTCGTGTGGTCCCTGGGTTTGAAACTCACTCAGGGCTTCACCAAGCCGTTGCCCACCGTCGTCACCCTGGTCGCGCTGGTCGCGAGTCTGTTGATGCTCGCGCACGCGGTGCGCACGTTGCCGGTGGGCACGGCGTACGCAGTGTGGGTCGGCATCGGCGCCGCGGGAGCCGCGATCGGCGGGCACTTTCTCCTCGGTGAAGCGATGCCTCCCGCGCGGCTGGCTTTCCTGAGTTTGCTCATCGTCAGCATCGTGGGCCTCAAGCTGACCGCGCCGCCCGCGTGAGTGGGCTAGCGTCGCCGGCATGGCCACGCGCCGTTCTGTCTTTCACGAAGCGATGCCCGCGAAGACCGCGGAGATCGAGAACCCCTTCAACCTCGAGAACCCGGCGATCCTCGATCTCGCGCCGTCGGTGCCGCACAGCATCGACGACACGGGGCTGAAGCTCGGGCTGCTCTCTGATCTCGCGCTGAAATTCTTCTACTACCAGGGCATGGCCACCGGCGCGGAGGTGGCTGATCAGATCAAGCTCCCGTGGAGCGGCGTGGTCGAGCACGTCATCGATCACCTCGCGACCGAGAAGCTCGTCGACCTGCGCGGCGGCAAGGGTTTCGGCCGTGTGTCGGTCGACTTTCAGCTCACCGAGAAGGGCCGCGAGTACGCGCGCGACGCGCTGGCGCGCACCACCTACGTCGGGCCTGCGCCGATCCCCATCGAGCAATACAACACGCTCATCACGCAGCAGACGCGCGAGACGCCGACCGTTTCGCGCAAGCAACTCGAGCTCGCGTTGAGTCATCTCGTGGTGCCGACCGGCATCGTCGACAAGCTCGGGCCCGCGGTGAACTCGGGCCGCTCGCTGTTCCTCTACGGGCCTCCCGGCAACGGCAAGACGTCACTCGCCGAGGCGATCTCCGCGATGTTCGGTGGCGAAGCGTTCGTGCCGCACGCGTTGGAGATCGACGGGCAGATCGTGAAGGTCTTTAATCAACTCATCCACTACCCGATCCCGCTCGAGCTGGGCCGCGACGCCGAAGGCCGCCGCACCAGCTTCGAGATGGACGTGCGCTGGCAGCTCTGCCGCCGGCCCAGCGTGATCGTCGGCGGCGAGCTCACGCTCGAGACGCTCGACCTCATCTATTCGCCGACCGCGCGGTTCTACGAAGCGCCGTTTCAGGTGAAGGCCAACGGCGGCATGTTGCTCATCGACGACTTCGGCCGGCAGAAGGTGCACCCCACTGATCTGCTGAACCGGTGGATCGTGCCTCTCGAGAAGCGCGTCGACTTCCTCACGCTGCACACCGGCAAGAAGTTCGAGATTCCGTTCGATCAACTGATCGTCTTCTCCACGAACTTGGACCCCAAAGAGCTCGTCGACGAAGCGTTCCTCCGGCGCATCAAATACAAAATTGAGGTCGGCAACCCCGACGAGCCGCAGTACCGCGCGATCTTCAAGCGCGTCTGCGAAGCGTCAGGTGTGCCCTACGTGGAGCAGGCGGTGTCCTACCTGCTCGACCACACCTACAAGCCGCGCAGCCTCGCGTTGCGAAGCTGTCACCCGCGCGACCTCGTGCAGCTCGTCAAAGACGCCGCCCGCTACCGTGGAGTGGCCCCCTCACTGTCGCGGGAACTCCTCGACCTCGCGGTGCAGGTCTTCCTCGTCGACGTGTGAGTTTTTGCGTCATTCCCCGGAGCGCCTACACTGGGCCTCCGTTGCGATGACGACGCCCGCACCATCAGCCGCATCGTTCAAGATTCGCCCTGCCCGGCGTGGTGACGCCGTGCCCATCGTCGCGTTGCTCGCGCAGCAGAACATCACCACCGACGCGAACACCGTGACGTGGATCATCTCGCACCCCGAGATGGAGATCTTCGTCGCCGCTGATCAACTCGATCGCCCTGTCGGCTTCGCGACGCTCTCGCATCGCCCGCTCTTGAAGACCGGCGGCCGCGCGGCGTCGATCGATGAACTCAACGTCGCCACCGGCTGGCAGCGCAAGGGCGTCGGCCGCGCGCTGCTCAACAAAGTCGTCGAACGCGCGAAGGTGCTGACGGTGAAGCGCCTCGAGGTGCAGACCTACGGCAGCGCGAACGCCGAGGTGACCGCGTTCTTCCGCGCGTGTGGCTTCGAGCCGGCCGACGTCGGCGTGTTCCGCCTCAGGTGAGCGGCGGGCCGCGCGTGCCCAGCAACCGCGCCACCGATTCGAGCCGCAACCGCACGCTCTCCTCGAGGTTCACGAAGCGCACGCCGAGCGCGTCTCCACGAATCCACGACACGGCGGCTTCGAGCTCGAACGTCTCGCCCTCGATCGACAACGACATCGTCAGCGTCTCACCGAGCGAATACGCGTTCTGCGTACGCACGCAGAGCCCGCCGGCGGAGAAGTTCATGGAGTTCGCGTTCAACGCCTTGGCTGCATCGGTGGCGCGGGCGAAGCGCACATCGAAGTGGGCGGAGTAACGCGGGTCTTTTCTGCGCTCGCTACCGTTGCTCACGTGCGCACCGTATCAGTTGGCATACAGTGCCGCGCGTGGAACTCGAACTGACTGGTTTCGGGGAATTCGAAGGCGTGGAGCTGCTGCAGAAACTCCACCTCTTTCAGAAGCTCACCTTCGACGAGACGACGCGCCTGGGCGGCATCATTCAGTATCTCGATGTGCCCGCGAACACGATCGTCATCGAACAGAACGCGCTCGGCGACGCGCTCTACGTGATTCAGAACGGCGAGGTCGTAGTGTCGCGAGACGCCGACGGCAACGGCGTGCATGAAAAGCACGAAGAGATCGGCCGCCTGTCTGCGGGTGAGATGTTCGGCGAGATGTCGCTCATCGACGACGTGCTCACCAGCGCGCGCGTGACGACCGCCGTGCCCTGCCGCCTGCTGAAGATGCATCGCGCGCAGTTCGAGGCGCTGCTCGCGCAAGACGACAAGCTGGCGGTGAAGGTCTACCGGAGCTTCATCCGCACCATGGCGGAGCGGCTCCGCGCGACGACCGCGAAGCTGTCGCGCACGCAGGCTTTCGTTCGCTGAAAAATTCGAGGGGGCAACAACGTGGAACTCGCGACGTTCAATCAGTTTCTCGCGGCGGCGGTGAAGAACGGGGCGTCAGACGTGCACTTCAAGGTCGGGAGCGCGCCTGCGTTGCGCGTGAACGGCCAGTTGCTGCCGGTAAAAGTGCCGGCGCTGCAGCCTGAAGACACCAACCGCATCGCGAAGCACTTGCTCGCGTCGAGCCGGTACAAAGGCGCGCTCGAAGACCTGCAGGACTGGGACACCAGCTACCCGCTCGATGGTGTCGGCCGGTTCCGCGCGAACATCTACCGGAACAAGGGGCACCTCGGCGCGATCATGCGCTCCATTCCCCTCCAGATCCCCGACTTCCAGAAGCTGGGGTTGCCGAAGACGCTGGAGAAGTTGAGCCAGGAAGATCGCGGGCTGATTCTGGTCACCGGCGTCACCGGCTCGGGCAAGTCGTCGACGCTCGCGGCGATGGTGAACTACATCAACTCGCACTACCGCAAACACATCGTCACCATCGAAGACCCGATCGAGTTCGTGCACGAAGACAAGTTCTCGCGCGTGATGCAGCGTGAAATCGGCCCCGACACGCCCGACTTCGGCAAGGCGCTGCGCGCGGCGATGCGGCAAGACCCCGACGTGATTCTGGTCGGTGAAATGCGCGACGCGGAGACCATCGAGATCGCGATCAAAGCGGCGGAGACGGGTCACCTCGTGCTCTCGACGGTGCACACGCAAGACGCGTATCGAACGATCAACCGCATCATCGGTGTGTTCCCTCCGGAGGCGCAGACCGGCGTGCGCATGCGTCTGTCGGAGAACTTGAAGGGCTCGGTGAGCCAGCGGCTGTTGCCGCACGCGTCGGGCAAGGGCCGCGTGGTGGCCGCCGAGATCATGGTCTCGAACCTGTCGGTGACGGAGTTCATCAAAGACCCCACGCGCACCCACGAGATCAAAGACTTCCTCGAGCGCAGCCACGACATTCTCGGCACGCAGAGCTTCGACCAGCACCTCGTGCAGTTGCTGCGCGCCGGGCAGATCACCGTCGAGGTCGCGAAAGAAGCGGCGTCGAACCCGTCTGACTTCGAGCGCGCGCTGGCGTTCGAGTAACGCGCAAAGGTTGCACCCGAAACGCGGGGCCCCGCGGGCCAGAACGCGCGGCATCGGGAATGCAGGGCCCGCGACGCATGCAGCTGTCGTTCGATGCGTCGTCTCCCGTGGAGATCGCTCCGGGAACCTTCTGGGTCGGGAAGCGTGACCCGCACTCCATCTTCCACTCCAACAGCTACCTCCGCGTCTTCGAGTCGAACGCGCAAAACCAGCGCACGCAGTTCAACGTGCTCATCGACCCCGGCAGTCAGGTCGACTTCGCCGTCGTCGCCGCGAAGACCGCGCGCGTGCTCGGCGGGCTCGACCGCATCTCACTCATCCACATCAATCATCAGGACCCTGATGTCGGCAGCTCGGCGCCGATGCTGCTCGCGCGTTACGCGCCGAAAGCGCACATCTTCGCGAGCGAAGACACGTGGAGGCTCATCTGTCATCTGGGCCTCCCGCGAGAGCGCTTCGTCGCCGCGGAGCGCTACCGGGGAGTGCTGCCGTTGCCGACGGGGCACGAGCTGCAACTCGTCCCCACGCCGTTCTGTCACTTTCGCGGAGCGCTCGCGCTCTACGACCCGCAGACGCGCGTGTTGTTCTCGGGTGACCTCTTCGGCGGGCTCACGACCGAAGGCGAGCTCGAGCTCGATGCGCGCGGCGAAGAATGGCCGGGCATCCGCGCGTTTCACCAGCTCTACATGCCCGCGCGGCAGGCGCTCAAGCGCGCGGTCGACACCATTCGCGCGCTGACTCCGGAGGTGGAGTGCATCGCGCCGCAACACGGGCGCATTCTTCGCGGCGACGTGATGCGCGAATACCTGGAGCGCATGGCGAACCTCCCCGTCGGGCTCGATCTCATCGACGAGTCAGCCGATTCGCTCCACGCGTGGACGCATGTTCTGCGCAGGCTGCTGCGCGTCGCCGAAGATCTGCTCGGGCCGACCATCGAAGCGAAGCTCGCGTCAGACGCCAACCTGCAAGACACGATCGAGTTTCGCGAGAACGGGCCCGTCGTCACCGCGTCGGGCCGGCTCGCCATCGAGCGCGTGCTGGAGCTGCTGACCGAACGCGAAGATCAGAGCATCTCCAACATCATCAAGATGGAGGCGATCGCCGCGGCCGAGCAGCTTCAGCTCGCGGTGCCGCGCGTGCGCATCGATGAAGGCCCGCTCGTCGACGTCGCGACCTTGATGTGACCGGCATACGCGCGGCGCGATTCGGCCATCGCCACGTGATGTTCCTGCGACCAGACGACCAGCGCGCGCAGCGGCTCCGACAACGAACGGCCCAGCGGCGTGAGCGTGTATTCGACGCGCGGAGGCACCGACGGGAACACGGTGCGCGTCACGAGCCCGTTCGCTTCGAGCGTCTTGAGCGTCAAGGTCAGCATGCGTTGCGAGATGCCGGCGATGGCGCGATGCAACTCGTTGTAGCGGAGCGTGGGGCGCTCCTTGCTCAGCACCCCGAGCACCAGAATCGTCCACTTGTCGCCGAGGAGCGCGGCGGCTTCGTTCACCGCGGGGCAGCGTTTCCCGCTCTGCTCCACACGCACCAGTTTGTTCGTAACGCTCACGAAGGTGCCTTCTTGTCGCCGCACGTGCGCGTGTCCACAGTGGCGCGATGCCCAACCTCTCCGTCATCGCAGTCAGCACGCGCCCGACCCGCGCAGGTTTTCCGATCTCGCAGTGGATGTTCGAGAAAGCCCGCGCGCACGGCGGCTTCACGACCACGCTCATCGATCTGAAAGAAGAGAACCTGCCGCTGTTCGACGAACCGCATCACCCGCGGCTCAAGCAGTACGAGCACGAACACACCAAACGCTGGAGCGCGAAAGTCGAAGCGTCTGACGCGTTCATCTTCGTCACGCCGGAGTACGACCACGCGGCGCCTCCGTCGCTCATCAACGCGATCGTCTATCTCTCGCAAGAATGGGCGCACAAACCGGTCGGCTTCGTCAGCTACGGCGGGCCCGCGGGAGGCATGCGCGCGGTGCAGATGGTGAAGCCGATGCTGTCGGCGATGAAGATGGTGGTGACGCTCGAATCGGTGATGGTGCCGTTGTTCGCGCATCAGATCGTCGACGGAGTCTTCAAGCCGAACGAGCTGCAGGGCCAGGGCGCCACGATGATGCTCGACGCGCTGGTGAAGTGGTCTTCAGCGCTCGCGACGATGCGAAAATGACGTGCTACGCGCGCGGCCATGCTCCCCATCGTCGATGTCGCGAAGAAGGTTGGCCTGACCGCTGATGATCTCGTGCAGTACGGGCCGCTGGCGAAGCTGTCGTGGGCCACCGTGAATCGTCTCAAGGAGCGCGGGCCGAAGGGAAAACTCGTGCTCGTCTCCGCGATGACGCCGACGAAATACGGCGAGGGGAAGACGACGACCTCCATCGGGCTCGTGCAGGGCCTCGCGCGCCGCGGCGTGAACGCGATGGCGGCGCTGCGTGAACCGTCGTTGGGTCCTGTGTTCGGAGCGAAAGGTGGCGGCACCGGCGGCGGCAAGGCGAGTCTGGAGCCGAGCGCGCGCATCAACCTGCATTGCACCGGCGACCTCCACGCGATCACCGCGGCGAACAACCTGCTCGCGGCGCTCGTCGACAACGCGATCAACTTCGGTCAGCGACATTTCAAGCAGGTGACGTGGAAGCGCTGCATCGACATGAACGATCGCTTCCTGCGCAACACCGTCATCGGCCTCGGCGGCTCGGCGAATGGTGTGCCGCGTGAAGATGGCTTCGACATCACCGCCGCTTCCGAGATCATGGCGACGCTGTGTCTGTCGGGCGGAGTCGCGGATCTGAAGGCACGCCTCGCACGGTTGATCGTCGGCATCGACAAAGACGGCAAGCCGGTGACCGCGGGTGATTTGAACGCGGTGGGGTCGATGGCAGCGCTGCTCGGCGACGCCCTGCTCCCGAACCTCGCGCAGACGACCGAAGGCGTGCCCGCGCTGGTGCACGGTGGGCCGTTCGCGAACATCGCGCATGGGTGCAATTCGGTGATGGCGACGCGCGCGGCGCTCGAGCTCGCCGATGTCGTCGTGACGGAGGCCGGTTTCGCGTTCGATCTCGGCGGCGAGAAGTTCCTCGACTTGAAGTGCCGCATGTCAGGGCTGTGGCCGTCGGCCGTGGTGTTGGTCGCGACCGCCCGCGCGATTCGTGCGCACGGTGGTGATCAACCGGGCCTCGAGTCGATCGAGCGCGGCTTTGCGAACGTGCGCAAACACATCGCATCGATTCGCGGCTTCGGGCTGGAGCCGGTGCTCGCGGTGAACGTGTTCGCGCAGGACACCGCCGATGAGCTCGCCCTCGTCGAGAAGCTCGCGGCGGCGGAGAACGTTCGTATCGCGCGCAACTCGGGTTTCCTCGAAGGCGGTTCCGGCAGTGAAGCGCTCGCCGCGCTCGTCGAAGACACGCTCAAGAAGCCCGCGCAGCCCGCGAAGTTCACGTACGAGCTGAGCGATTCATTCGAAGAGAAGGTCAACGCCATCGCCAGGAAGATCTACGGAGCGGATGGCGCGGTGCTCGCCTCGACGGCGAAGAAGGATCTCGAGCGTCTGACGAAGTGGGGGCTTGGCGGTCTGCCGGTCTGCATGGCGAAGACGCACCTCTCGCTCTCAGACGACCCCGAAAAACAGGGAGCGCCGAGCGGCTTCACCGTCACCGTGCGCCACGTCCGCGCGTCGGCCGGCGCCGGGTTCTTGCTCGCGTTGACCGGCGAGATTCTGACAATGCCGGGTCTGCCCAAGGTACCCGCCGCGTATGAGCTTGATTTGACTGAGGCCGGTGAAGTCATCGGTGTCCACTGACGCCGAGATTTCAGCTCATGGGTTTCAGCACCTCCGGTACTGGCCGCTGCGGCTAAGTGACCAAAGTGCTTGAGGAAAACACGTTGACTCGCGTGGGGCCCCTCCCTAAGAGCAACGCGCTTTTCCTCTCTTGAAGGGTGCAACTTTGAGCACTTTCGCGCTCGATCAGATTCAGGCCCAGCTCCCCGAAGCTCTCGTTCAACGGTACGTCGATCGCCCCGGCGCAGCATGGGGCGTGGTCGCCAGAGATCACATCGTCGCCGTCGTGAAGAAGGTGAAGGAGCTCGGCTTCACGCAGTTCATCTCGATGGACGCGGTGGACCGCCTCGAACTTCCTCCTGAGGAGCGCGACCCGCGCTTCGAGGTTCTCTACTTCTTCCGTTCGGTCGAGCGGAACGAAGAGGTGCGCCTCAAGGTGCGCGTGAACGAAGGCGAAGACATCCCCAGCATCATCAGCGTCTACCTGGGCGCCGAGTGGGGCGAGCGCTTCGTGTGGGACTTCTACGGCGTGCACTTCGCCGGTGGCGTGAAGCGCCGCATCCTCATGTACGAGGAGTTCCAGGGGCACGCGCTCCGCAAGGACTACCCGTTGCGCGGCCGTCAGCACCTGACGCCCGAGCGCCCGATCAAAGACATCTTCCGTGGTCCCGGCACCAACGGCGTGCAGGACTGATTTCACTTTTCAAGGAGTACGCACATGGCCGCAGCCGGTGACGAATACGATCCGACTCCGAGCGAAGACGAGCTCGAAGCGCATCTGCAGACGCGAAACATGGTGGTGAACCTCGGCCCGTCGCACCCCGCGACGCACGGCACGGTTCGTCTCAAGATCGAGCTCGATGGCGAGAACATCGTGAAGATGGACACCGAGGTGGGCTTCCTCCACCGCGGGTTCCAGAAGAGCTGCGAGAACGTGACGTGGACGCAGGTGCTCCCGTACACCGACCGCCTCGACTACGTGGCGTCGCTGCACAACAACTTCGGCTACCTCACGGCGGTCGAGCAGTTGATGGGCATCGAGATCCCCGAGCGCGCGAAATACATCCGCGTGATCGGCGCTGAATTGCACCGCATCGCGAGCCACCTCACGACGGCCGGCGCGCTCTCGATGGAGCTCGGCGGGTTCGCCTCGTTCCTCTACGCGATCGAAGCGCGCGACATCATCACCGACCGCATCACCGAGCTGACCGGCGCGCGTCTGACGACGAGCTTCGGCCGCATCGGCGGGGTGAACCGCGATCTGCCTGAGGGGTGGGTCGAGAAGACCGAAAAGACGCTGGTGAAGATCGAGGAGTTCGCGGCGGAGATCGACACGCTCCTGACGCGCAACCGCATCTTCACCGACCGCACCAAGGGCACCGGCGTCATCACGAAGGAAGACGCGCTCAGCTTCGGCTTCACCGGCCCGTGTCTGCGTGCCTGTGGCGTCGACTACGACCTGCGCAAGAAGAAGCCGTACTGGGTCTACGACCAGCTCGATTTCAAGACGGCCGTCGGCCACAACGGCGACAACTTCGACCGCTATTACATGCGCGTCATCGAGATCGCGGAGTCGATCAAGATCATCCGCCAGTGCCTGAAGCAGATCCCCGCGGGGCCGGTGATGATCGACGACTGGCGCATCGCGCTGCCGCCGAAAGAAGACGTCTACGGTTCGATCGAAGGCGTGATCGCCCACTTCAAGCTGGTGATGGAAGGCGTGCCCGTGCCTGCCGGTGAAATCTACAGCGCCACCGAGTCGGCCAACGGCGAGCTCGGCTGGTACATCCGCTCCGACGGCTCCGGCCGCCCGTACAAGCTGCACGTGCGCGCGCCGGGCTACCAGTTGCTCGCCGGTCTCGCGCACATGTGCGAGGGCAAGATGCTGGCAGACCTGATCCCCACGTTCGACACGATCATGTCCGTTCGTGCACCAAGGTCTCGAGCATCGCCATCGCGGCAATGCCGACCACGGGTTTACCGCAGGCATTGGCCT
>JBEHYH010000199.1:0-10790 GCA_048498275.1 Myxococcota bacterium
GGCGGTTTATTTTCTGTGGCACTTTCCCGCGGCTCACGCCGGCTGGTCGTTAACCAGCACCCTGCCCTCTGGAGCCCGGACTTTCCTCCCCTCAGCCATGCCTACACTGAGCGGCGTTCATCCGGGTGACTCCGACCGCGCACGCCCGTAGCACAAGACGGCGGGAGGGGAAGGCCGCTGACCGCTTCAGCCGAACATCTGCTGCTGCCAGGCGTTCAGCATGCGGCCCGTGGGGTCGAACTGTTTGCGGATTTCCTGGAACTTCTCGAACCCCGGCAACGTGGCTTCGAGCCGCGCTTCGTTGTCGAGCCCCTCGGGCGCGAGCTGACCGAAGTGAAAGCGCACGTCATTGCCGAAGCGCGCGGTGAGCGCCTGCGCGTAGGCCGCGGTGAGCTCCTTCGCGTGCTGCTGATCGGCCTTGTCGTTGCCCGAGAAGATGATCTCGAACTTGCAGACATCGACCGGGTCGCCGAGCAGCGCCTTGCTGGCCTTCACGAAGCGCAGCGAAATCGGGCCGGTCTGGTACTGGCCATGTTCCGCCGCGTAGCGCTTCGCGGTGTCGCGGAGCACGTTCATCGCGTCGAGGTACTCGTCGTTCTCGAGCGGCACCGAAATGGTCGCTGACTGCGCGGGCAGTTCGTTGGCGCCATCGCCGATGTTGAACACCGTGTAGCTGCGGCCGATGAAACCGCCGGGGTCGGGCATCATCTCCAGCAGACGGTCGACCTGCTTCGGAGCGTCCGCCGGGAACAGCTCATTCGCGACGTCGGTGTACTTGCCCACCACGCTGTGGAGCTCATCGAACAGCGCGACGGCCCAACGCGGGCGGCCGAATTCTTCAGGCACCGTGAGCGTGCGAAACAAGTCGCGCGACGGCCGCGCATCGTCGCCCGGAGTTCCCTTCAACTTCTCCGATTCTTCCGCGGGCAACGGCTGGCGCGTGGTCACCACCATCTTGTCGCTGTGCGGGTTCCACAGCAGCTCGAGGTGGTACGCGTGCGCCGGCTGCCCGGGGAACTTCGCGTTCGGCGTGCCCAGGTCGTCGGTGAGCGCGAGCTTTTCGATGTTGCCACCGCGAAGAATGCGTTCGGCCTCGGCGCCGGTGGTCATGGTGCGCACCTCCTTCATGTGGAAGCGCGGCACCGGCGCGAGCACGTAGCTGTGCACCACTCCGAACGTACCGACGTTGATGAGCGCCGCGTTGAATGCGTCATCGCTCTTCATCAACTTCCAACCGGGGTTGGTGCGCGCGAACTCAGCGGCGTCGGTGATGCCATTCGCGGGCTCCAGCCGAACCTTCTCTCCCGCAGGCGTGACGAGGTCGATGCTGCGCACGAGCTCTTCAGCGAGCGTGCCTTTCGACAACACCGAACCATGCGTGCCCGTCGGCAGAACGCCGCCGAGCGTCTGACCGTCGAAACCTCCGAGCACCGGCAACGACTGACCACGCTGCCAGAGCGTCTGGTTCAGATCGCGAATGCGCGTGCCGGAGCCGACGCGCAGCAACTCGGGGTGCCCCTCGACGTTTTCGGTGAACGCGAGCCCTTCGGGTTGAATCAACACGCCGTCGGTCGCCGCAGCGGGGCTCCACGCGTGCCGCGCACCGGCGGCCTTCACCTTCACATCGGGCGGCAGCGTGTTCTGCACCCACTTCATGACGTCGACGAGCTGCTCGATGTCGCGCCCAGGGCGAAACGCGAACCGCGGAGTCCACGTCACGTTGCGCCCGTGATTCACCTGCTTCTCCGCGGGCACCGCCGGCAGTTTGCGTCCCAGCGTCACCGATGAGAGCTCGAAGAAGTCGCGCTCGCTGACTTTTTCAAAACGAGAACCCGAGAGCTTGCTCAGCGCGCCCGCGGCATCGAGCAGCCACGTCTCGGTATCGGCCACGCCTTCGAGCCGGATCTCCTGACCATCGACGTGCGTGCGCGCGTTCTCCGAGTATCTGGAGACGACGAACCCTTCGTTGGTCTGCTGCAGGAGAAACGTGAGGTCGGCGGTCTTGCGCGCGGCGGTCGCGGCTTGAAGCGCGGCGCCGCGCGTGGAGAACGGGCTCCCCGCGAGAACGCCGTCAGACTGAAGTGGCCTCGCTTCACGCGCGAGACCGGGCCGCCAGATGAGAGTCGGAGAACGAAGAACGCTGGGCATCAACGAGGTTCTGCTTCGAAGCGCGCGCGAAAGCACCCCGGTTTCGACAAACCCGAGGCATGCTCGCCCGCCATGAGACTCGCTCCGTTCCTCGCGCTCGCCGTGGTGTTCGCGTTGTTCGCCTGTGACCCGCCGCAGACGTGCTCGACGTGCTCAGGCACCGGTGGTGGCAGCGGCGGCGGTTCAGGCGCCACCGGCGGCGGCAGCGGTGGCGGCGGAGGTTGCCGGCAGATCGCGACCATCACCACGCCTCCGCAGAACGAACTGCTCTTCGAGTACCGCACGTTCTCGAACAGCGACGGTTTCTACAATTTCGGGTTCTGGGGCGTCGGTGACCCGAGCGCGCCGCCGTTCGATGGTTTCCGTGTCGAGGTGGTGTACCCGAATGGCCAGCCGCCGCCGACGCCTCCGCTCACGTACACCTTCAAGAGCGAGGGCTACCTCTCGTGCAAAGTCTGCGCGATTTACCATGAGGACTGCGACGACTCGGTGAACTGCGCCCGCTCGTACCTCGCGCAGGCCGGCACCATCACCATCAACCGCGCCGACCGCGCGCCCGCGGGCCGCATCACCGGCAGCGCGTCGAACGTTCGCTTCTACGAGTGGGACCTCAACGAAGACCAACCGTCGGGCAACGGCTGCATCGAAGTCGGCAGCATCGGCCCGTGGGACGCGGGTTGGAACGCCGATGGTGGCGCGCCTCCTCCCTGAAGACGTTACGGCATGCGCAAGAAACGCTCGCAGACCTCCCTCACGCTCGACGTCGCACTCGTGAAACAAGCGCGCGCACTCGGGCTCAATCTCCCGCTCATTTTTTGAAGGGCGACTCCGGGAGGCAGTGCGCGAAGAGCGCCAGCGCCGATGGCTCGAAAAAAATCGGGAAGCATTCGAGGCGGCGAATCGCCTCATCGAGAAGTACGGAATCTTCAACGAAGCCGGTCGCGAATGGTGAGGCGCTGAGGGGGCATGTCTCGACTGGTCAAGCAGCTGCTGAAGTTCGTCGCGACGCTATTCGCGCTCTTGCTGCTGGCGATCGCTTGGCAGCTCGTCGCCCGCGGAGTCGACAAGGTACCGCTCGCTCCCGGCGACGAGCGCGCGTTCGTGACTCTTGAAGACGTCGCGCGCGCAACCCGAGAGACAATCAACACAGGTGCGCCAGCGCCAACCATGACCCGCGAGAACTACTCGAGAAAGACGACGATTCGGACGTGGTGCTCCGCACACGCATCGTGCTGCACAAGGAACTCGATGGAGCGACCAGCACGTATCTCGGCATGACGAGCCTCGGGCTCATGGGTCTACCGTCCGGAGTCGAGTTGATCGACGGTGAATCGTTCACGTGGGGCGACGCGTGCACCGGCAAGACCATCGTCGAGAACGGCCAGAAACGCGGCAACGTGTTCGTCGCCAGAAACGGCACGCGCGACTTCTTCACTCTCGTCTTCGGCCGGCATCTCGAGAGCGCGAGTTCACTGCGTGAACTGCTCGAGCCTCGACTCAACGCGCTCGAGACGATGACGCCCTGACGCTGCGCTTCTTCGCCGGGTGAATCGTTTTCCCGGCCGCGCACATCGCGACGAACTTCGCGATGCGCTCCGCGCGCGTCTCCGGCTTCTTCGCGGTCGTGACCCGATACAGAATCGCGTAGCGATTGGCGGCGTCGAGTTCATCGAAGAACGCACGCGCCTTCGCATTTCGCGCGAACGCTGCAGCGAGGTCTTCCGGCACGGTCGAGGTCTTCGCGGAGTCGTACGCGCGTTCCCACCGGCCGTCGGCTTTCGCGCGCTCGACCTCAGCCTGCCCCGGCTTCTGCATCTTGCCGCTCGCAATCAGCGCTTCGGCTTTGCCGCGATTGATCTTCGACCACGGGCTCTTCGGAGTTCGCCGCGTGAAGCGCTGCAACCACGCCGCCTCGTCGAGCGCCTTTTTCTGCCCGTCGATCCACCCCCAGGCGAGCGCCGCTTCGAGCGCAGTCGCGTACGTCAGCGTGCTCTCGCTCTTCTTGGGGATGCGGAGAAACACGCCGTCAGACTTCGCGTGATGTTCCCGGAGCCACGCAGCCCACGCGGCGGCGCTCGGCAGTTCGAGAACCGGAGTCACATCCGCTCGTCGATGGCGCGGTTGCTCATTTCATCGGCGGCGCGGTTCATCTCGCGCGGCACGTGCACCAGCTTCACGCGCTCGAAGTCGTTCAGCACCTGCAGCGTCTCCAGATACAGCGGGCGCAGCGTCGGCGACTTCACCTGATAGCGGCCGCCGAGCTGACGAATCATCAATTCAGAATCGGCGAACACTTCGACCTCGCGCACGCCCAGCTCTCGCGCGCGCTTGAGGCCCAACAACATGCCCTGGTACTCGGCGTAGTTGTTCGTCTGCCGCCCGAGGAACTTGCCCAACTTGTCGACCACCTGACCCGACGGCTCGACGAGCACGGCTCCAGCACCAGCGGGGCCGGGGTTCCCACGGGCCGCGCCGTCTGAATACAGCCGCAGTCGCAGATACGCGGGCGGCGCCGGCGTCTCGTCGACCCCGTTGCCCTCGAGCAGACCCGCCGCGCGCTCGAGAGCACGCTGCAGCTTCACGCGGTCGAGCTGGGGGAAGGCCGAGAGCGTCGCGCCCAGCGGCTCTTCGCGCGCGATGAAGCGCAACACCGCCGCCTGGAGGGCTTTGCCGTTCAGCGCTTTGGAACTCTTCGTCGCCATGCAGCAGCGAGACTTCTTACTTCGCCGGCGGCGCTTCCAGCACCTCCGCCGCGTAGATCATGCGCGAGCACGCGGGGCACGTATCGACACCGCGAGACGCGACGAGCGTGTTGAAGCGCTGCGCGGGAATGTTGACGTGGCAACCGCTGCACGTGCCCGGCGCCATCACCGGCACCAGGGCGGGCATGCGCTTCTTGCGAATCACGTCGTACTGGCGGAGCAGCCGCTCATCGACAGTCTTCGCCGATTCGGCGCGCTTCACGTCGATGGCCTTCACCTGCGCCTCGACGTCGGCGAGCTTGCCCTTGAGCGCGTCGATCTTCTCGATGAGCGCTTTGGTGGCGCCGGTGAACTCGCCTTCCTTGCCCTTCAAGAGTTCTCGTTGAACGGTCGCCTGACGGCCGAGCTCCTGCGCGTCTTCTGAAGAGGTCTGCTGGCCCTTCTTGGCGATGTCGATCTCGCGGGCGAGCGCCGAGTATTCACGCGTGGAGCGCTGCTCAGCGAGCCGCGCCTCCCACTTGCGAACCTTGTCTTTGTCTTCGGCGATGGTTTCTTCCAGCGAGCGCTTCTGAGATTCGAGCTGCTCCAGCTTGGAACGTTCTGCGTCTACCGCTGCTTTTGCTGCACCGAGCTGTTTCTCGAGCTCGGCCATCTCGCGAGGGTATGCCTCAGCATTTTTCTTCAGCGCTGCGATGTCGAGATCGACTTTCTGCAGCGCTGCGAGGGCCAACAGTTTCTCCCGCAAGTCGTATTCCTCCGGTGTGAGACGAGTGGGCCAATAGCCGAAAGATTGTTGGCAAGTCCACGACTTAACTTGCACCCCCTGACTCGAATGTCAGAGGTGGCCCTCATCGGAGTCAGAAGCGGCGCGCGAAAATCACGAAGAAATCAAAACCTGCATGTGGCCGTTTGAGCTGGCAAGCCGCTTGCTGAGGAAAGCGCGCATGAAGGGAGGAACCACCATGGGACGCGGAAAAACCAAGCCGACTCCGAAGCCGTCGGGTGAGCAGACGCTCAGCGAGACCGGTTGGGAGCAGGTCGTGAAGGTGATTCGGCAACTGGCTGCGTAAAAACGGCCACGGTTCACGTGGCCGTCTTGTGATGCGTGCGTGGCACCAGCGCAAAAAGCGCGGCGCCCGCGCATCAGGCTTCTTCGTCTTCTTCTTCGGCTTCTTCTTCTTCGACCTCGACGTCGTCGGTGGCCTCTTTTTCGACGGGCTCGACGGGTTCGACGATCTTGGGAACCGCGGTCAGACGGCTGCGACGGCCTTCAGGCTTGGCCGCGGCGTCTTTCTGGTCTGCGCCGCACTTCGGGCAGATCGCGTTGGGCTTCTTCAGGTCGTAGAACTTCGCGCCACACTTGAAGCAGACGTGCTTGGTTCCGAGGTCCTTGGCTGCCATGGGGCGCGCGACATAGTGGCCGCAAGTTTCCAAGTCAACGAATCGCAAGCTAGGTTGGCCAGAGGGCCCGAAAGAAGTGAACGTCACCTGTGACCAGTGCGGAAAGAAGTACGTCATCTCCGACGAGAAGATCGGAGGGAAGACGGTCTTCAAGGTCCGCTGCAAGCAGTGCTCGAACCTCATCTCCGTCAATGTGACGGCCTCGATGCCCTCGCCGGCGCCGCAGGTCGCGCCCGTCGGCCCTCCGCCGCCCGCCCAGTGGTTCGCGATGCTCGGAGGTCAGCAGCAGGGCCCCTTCGACCTCGCTCAGCTCACGCAGCGCGCGGCGGTCGGCGAGGTCACCTCGCGCACGCACGTGTGGCGCGCGGGCATGGCCGCCTGGAGCCGCATTCAAGACGTGCCCGAAGTCGCCGCCGCGATCCCCACGCCGCCGGCGGGCGCGGACGCACCTCCCGCTGCGTCGATGACCCCGACTCCGCAGTCGTTGCCTCACAGCGCCAAGGGCCCGCTCGATGGGCTCTTTGGAGATGAAGCCGTCACGCTCACGCCGACGCCCACGCCTGCACAGGCGCCGGTCGACCCCTTCGCCGCCCTCGGCGCGACCGATGGTGACGCGCCGATGGGTGAGACCACGCGCTCGTTTCTCATCGCGTCGGGCGCCAACAAGCGCAACCCGCCGTGGAAGATCGCGCTCTTCGCGCTCGCATTCATCGGCGGGCCGGTGCTGCTGGTCTACCTGCTCAACACCTTCGAGATCGTCAAGCTGCCGACGGTCACCCGCACCAACGAGAAGGGTGAAGAAGTGCAGGAAAGCTTCTTCTCCGCCGGCGGCGCGGAAGGGTTGAAAGACCTGCTCACCGGCGACGGCGCGAAGAAGAAGGCCGAGCGCCTCGCTGCCGAGGAAGCCGCGAAGAAGAAGGCCGCGCAGACGCCGAAGAAGAACTCCGGCGGAGGCAACACCGAACCCGAGGTCGTCACGCCCAAAGCGCAGGACCCCAGCCTCGCCGCGTTCTACGGAGACACCGGCCTCAAGACGGCCGGCCCGAAGGTCCGCAAGAACGGCGACGACAACGGCTCCACGACCGCGGTGAACAGCTCGGGCCTCTCGCAAGAGGCGGTGGGCAAGGTCGTCGCCGACAAACAGAAGGCGTTCCAGACCTGCATCGACAATGCGCTGCGCCGCAACCCCAACCTCGCGGTGGGCAACATCACCGTGGTGCTGACCGTCGGCCCGTCGGGCGCGGTGAAGGCCGCGGGCATCGACCCGAAGAAGCACGAAATCACCGACTGGGGTCAATGCATGATGTCGACCGGCAAGCGCATCGTCTTCCCCGGGAGCGACGCGGAGACCCAGCTCGAGTTGCCGTTCAAGGTGGGCGTCGCGGTCGCGCCGTAATAGGGTCCGCGCCGCCATGTACCTCGGCAAAGTCCTGGGAACCGTCGTCGCCACCAACCGCGTGCCCGGTCTCGAAGGCGCGCGCTTTCTGCTGGTGCAGCCGCTCGATCACGCGAAGCAGCCGACCGGCCCGGTCGAAGTCGCGGTCGACCGCGTCTCGGCCTCTCCGGGCTCGTTCGTGATGCTCGAAGGTTCTCGCGAGGCCGCGCTGGCGTGCGACCCGACGTTCGTGCCCGTCGACTCCGCCATCGTGGGTCTGGTCGATGAGGTCGACGCATGAACCTCTGCAAAGTGCTCGGCACCGTCGTCGCCACCGAGAAGCTGCCGGTCTTCGAAGGCCGCAAGATTCTGGTGGTGCAGCCGCTCGACGAACATCGGCAGCCGATGGGCAGGTCGTACCTCGCCATCGACAACATCTCGTCGGCCGGCAAGGGCGACACGGTGCTGGTGATGAATGAAGGCGGCGGCGTGCGCATGACACTCAAAGACCCGAACGCGCCCATTCGCGCGCTCATCGTCGGAGTCGTCGATTCTGTCGACGTCGCCTGATGCCCTTCGCTCCGCTGCCGAAGCTCCGGGCTGAACTCGTCGCGCTCTCGCGCCGGCTGCACGCCAACGGCTGGGTCGCGAATCATGACGGCAACATCTCGGTGCGCCTCCGCGGTGACCGGTTGCTGATGACGCCGACCGCGTACTCGAAGGCCGAGGTCGACGACGCGTCGCTGATCATCACCGACATGAGCGGCAAGGTGCTCGAAGGTAGAAAGAAGCCCTTCTCCGAGCTCGAGCTCCATCTCGCCGCGTACCGCACGCGCCCGGAGGTCGATGTGGTGCTCCACGCGCACCCGCCGACCGCGACCGCCTTCGGGCTCACGGGTCAGGAGCTCTCGCCCATCGCGATGCCGGAGATCGTCGTGTCGCTGGGCGCCTCGATTCCCACCGTGCCGCGCGCGATGCCGAAGACGCCTGACGCGGTGAAGGGTGTGGAAGCCGCCGCGAAGAAGGTCGACGCGATGCTGCTCGCGGGCAACGGCGCGCTCACGCTCGGGCCCGACTTGAATCTCGCATTGCTCCGCATGGAGCTCGTCGAGCACTACGCGAAGATTCTTCTCGCCAGCCGCTCACTGGGCGCCGTGCAGCCACTGGCCGCGGGCGACCTCGCGAAGCTGTTGGAGGCGCGGAAAAAAGCCGGGCTCGGGCCGAAATAGGCCTGCGCGACTGGCATTTCCCGAGGGAACTGGTCTAGAAAAAAACAGCTGCCTTGGACGGGCGGAGAAAACGAAGGGGTGCAATTCATCTCTTCCAGCGGCGAGGACCACCCTCGCACGAAATACCGGAAGTTCCTGGGAGTTCCGTTTTCTCCGCCCGCCAAGGCGACTTCTGAAGGCCTAACGCTCCACGTGGGGCGCTATTTCCGGCCGAATTTCTTTTTTGTTACCGATGGCACTCGAATCGAAGACCGGCGCCGTGCGCGGCACGTGATTTCGAGCTGAATTCTTCAGCGAACCGAGACGGCCGCGACGTTGCAGACCACCTGGCAACCGGGTGCACGCGCCACCTGTGCGCCCTCGCGCCAAGCCTTTACCATCACGCCCATTCCCAACACGAACGCTGCAAGCGCGACCGCGACGACGCTCAACGAAACGACACCTCTGCTGTTTTGCGCAGACGCAAACATAACCATCTCCTTCTTTGTGAAAGCCGACAGGCGCCTCGTGACTTCTGGGTTCAGCGCCCTTGATGCCGTGTCTACGAGGCGGCTCGCGGTCGATTGCGTCACATTTTAGTTCGGCATTTCCACCCGCTGCTCCCGGACTCACTACATGGCTTTAGATAGTAACTGGTTGGTTGATCTCCTTCGTCGCACGCCACAGAGCGCGACCGTTCGGGGTTTCGTCTTCAACGCGATGCTGGAGTACCTCGCGGCGAAGAAAGGTTCGGAGGTGGCGGCGGGCGTGCTGGAGCAGTCGCTCCGGAAGCGCCCCGCTGATCTGCTCTCGTACCCGGCCAGCGACTTCTTCAAGCTGCTGCACGCCTGCGCCGAGGCGCTGCACGAGCCGAAGGGCATCGACGAGGCGGTCCGGCAGATGGGCTACGCGAGCGCCGACGGCTTCTTCTCGTCACCGATGGGCAAGATGCTGCTGAGCATCGTCGGCCGCGGAGACCCCGCGCGGCTGATGGCCAACGAGCCGACCGCGTACGCCACGTCGTTCAGCTTCGGGAAGCGCACGTTCCGCCGGTTGGGCCCACGCGAGATGATGCTCACGCACACCGACGACCTGCTGCCGGTGCCCTACAACGTCGGAGCGCTCGAAGCGGCGATGAACTCGGTGGGCGCCCAGGCGCAGCACGTGAAGGCCGAGCCGGTGAACGAAGGCCACTGCGCGTACACCATCGTGTGGTGAACGCGGCGCTCACGAGAGGTACTGCTCGACGCCGAAGCAGGCGACGCCGGCGAAGAGGAGCGCGACACCGCTCCATTGCCGTGTGGTGAACTTCTCGCCGCGCAGCACCGCGAGCACCATCGCGAAGCCGACCGAGGCGTTGCGCACGCCGAGAATGCGGCCTGAATCAGCGGTGACCAGCGCGTCCAACAGCAGCAGGAACGAGCCGGCGCAGAGCACGCCGGTCAGCAGCATGCGCGGCGTCTTGAGCAACGACGGCACCTGCGCGCGCACCTCGCGGCCGGCGCTCAGCAACAGCAGCGGCACCGCGAGCGTCAGGGTGACCACGAAGGCGAGCGTCTGCGTGGCTCCGGCGCTGACCGCGCCCTTGTAGCCCGTGTGGTACGCGGCGACGGCGGCACCGGTCGCGAGCGTCCACCCGACGTGCCATTGCGCGGCGGCTCCATTCGCCGGGCGCGTGAAGAGGATGCCGAGCGCCACCAGCGCGGTCGCGAACAGCGCGAGCCCCGAGGGCAGCACCCCTGAGATCGCCGACGAGATGGGCCAGACGAAGACCAGCGCCGCCGCGCGAGACACGGCGTAGGTGAGGCCGAGGTCACCGCGCGCGTAGGCCATGCCCAGCGAATAGACGTACGCGAATTCGCCGAGCCCCGAGAGCAGCACCCACGGGAGATGCCGCGGTTCGAGCACGGGGTTCGAGACGAACGCGAGCCGCACCAGCGCGACGATGAAGGCGAG
>JBEHYH010000200.1:0-10764 GCA_048498275.1 Myxococcota bacterium
GGATCACCGGATATTTCTTATTCGGGTCGAAGTCGGACGGCTTTTGGATCGAGAGGAAGAAACAGTCGACCGAGTCATTGGTGAGCGCCGCGCCTTCGACCGCCGCGAGCCAGCGCGTCTCACCGAGGTCGGTCGCGGTCGCTTCGAGATAGTCGACGTGCGCGTAGTTCCCCTCGAGGTAGTGCATCGAATACTGCTTCGACGCGACCTTCTGGTAGTCGGGCACGTGATCGCGAAAGGCCACGGCCGCGCGCTTCGGCCCCGTCGCCGGGCTCGACGAGCAACCGCACAGCAGCAGGCCCAGCGCGAGCGCTCTCACACCTTCAGCTTCGCATACCAGGCGCTGAGCGCCGGCACGTGCGTCGCCACGAAGTTGGGGAACGCGAACTCCACCATCGTCAATTGGCCCGCGAGCGCCGCGTCGGCGACCGACGGCGATTCACCGACGAGCCAGGCGCGCTTCGTCAGCGTCTGCGCGATGGGCGCGAGCAGCTTCAGCGTGTTTTCGCGCCACTGCGCTTCATCACGCTTCCACTGGGCGATGCAGCCGGCGCCGTAGCGGCGCTCTTTGATCAACGTGAACAATGCCTTCGCTTCGAGGCCCTGCTCACGGCCCATGCGTTCTTCCAAGCCCGGGCACGCGAGCTTGAACGCGAACTCTTCGAAATACTCGTCGGCCCACTGCTCGAGCACGCTCGCCAGCGGGTCGCCGTACACCGTCGGTCCGCCCTTCTTCTCGAGGTACTCGACGATGCGCGCTGAATCGGAAACGACCGTGTCTCCGTCGTGCAGCACGGGCACATAGATGGTGCCGGTCAGCTTCACGAGCTCGGCGCGATCGAGGTACGGCACGTCGACCACCTCGCACGCGAGGTTCTTCAACTTCAGAATCGTGCGCAGCTTGGCGGCGAACGGCGAGTACGGAAATTGAAGGAGGCGCATGGCGCCTCCTTACTCAGGCGAGCGCCTTCTGCGCCTTCTTCACGTAGCTGCCGTTGGGGCACAGCTCGAGGTAGCGCTGCGCGGCGGCCTTCTCGCCCTTCTTCACCAGCGCCTCGCAGGCCTCCCAGAGGTTGTCGTCCATCATCGACTCGTCGGCGCCGTTGCTGCGCGCTGACACGTAGAACTCGATGGCCTTGTGAAAGTCGCCGAGGAAGTAGTGCGCCGCGCCGATCTGCGAGTCAGCGTCACCGCGACGCTCGGGGTACTTCGCCGCCAACGCTTCATACGCCGCGATGCTCTCCGCGTATTTCTGGTCGAGCATCAGACCCGAGGCCGCGTTCACCGCCTGTGACTCGTCATCGCCGGGGCCGGCTTTGGCGAGGAACTTCTCGCGCTCCGCCTTCGCTGCGCCGAGGTCTGCTTCCGTGGACGTCTTGCCGAACAACGAGCTGAAAAATCCCATGTGACAAGGACACGCGGGCCGCGAAGCAGGTGCAAAGGTTCTTGAAGGGCGGCACGCTGCCCCGATGTCACTGCCGCTGCTCGCCGCGCTGGTGCTGTCGGGCCTCGCCCTCGCCTATCGCTTCTACGGAGGCTTCATTGCCCGCCAATACGCGCTCGATAACGCGCGCGTCACGCCGGCGGTGACGAAGAATGACGGCGACGACTTCGTGCCGACGAAGCCGTTTTACCTGCTCGGCCAGCATTTCTCGGCGATCGCCGCGGCGGGCCCCATCGCCGGGCCGATTCTCGCGGCGCAGCAGTTCGGTTGGTTGCCCGCCCTGGTGTGGATCATCTTCGGCGTCGTCTTCATCGGCGCGGTGCACGACTTCTCCGCGCTGGTCGCCTCGGTTCGGCACGACGCGAAGTCGATCGCCGAAGTGGTGAAGCTGCAGCTCGGAGCGCGCGCGGGCACCGCGATGCTCATCTTCATCTGGGTCGCGCTCGTCTACGTCATCGTCGCGTTCACCGACGTCACCGCGTCGACCTTCGTGCAGGGCGACCCGGAGCTCGCGGGCCTCACCTTCGACTTCCACCCCGGAGGCGCGGTCGCGACGTCATCGACGCTCTACCTGCTGCTCGCGTTGGTGATGGGCGTGGTGACGCGCGTGCTGAAACCGCCGCTCTGGTTGCTCACCGTCATCTTCGTGCCCGCGACGCTCGCGGCGGTGTGGCTCGGCACGAAGTTCTCCACCGTGTTCTCGCTGTCGGCGACGACGTGGGGCCTGGTGATTCTCGCGTACTGCTTCTTGGCGTCGCTCACGCCGGTCTGGGCGCTGCTGCAACCGCGCGGCTATCTCGGCGGCTTCGTCCTCTATCTCGCGCTCGGCATCGGCACCGTCGGCATGTTCCTCGGCGGGTTCGAGATCAAACTCCCCGCGTACAACGGCGCGAACATCGGCGGAGCGACGGGCCTGCTCTTCCCCTTTCTCTTCGTGACCATCGCGTGCGGCGCGTGCAGCGGTTTCCACGGGCTGGTCTGCAGCGGCACGACGAGCAAACAACTCGAGAAAGAAACGCACGCGCACCCGGTCGGCTTCGGCGCGATGTTGTTGGAAGGTTTCGTCGCCGTCATCGCGCTGGCGACGGTGATGATCGTCTCGGCCGAAGCGGCGAAGGGGAAAGCGGCGGGCACTTTGTACGGCGTCGGGCTCGGGCGCTTCTTCGCGGTGATCCTCGGCGAGAAATATCTGCCGTTCGCGGTGACCTTCGGCGCGATGGCGTTCTCGACCTTCGTGTTCGACACGCTCGACGTCTCCACGCGGCTCGGCCGCTACATTCTCGAAGAGCTCTTCGGTCTCAAGTCACGCGCGGGGAGCCTGCTCGCCACCGGCATCACCGCCGGCGTGCCGGCGCTCTTTCTCGCCGTCGCGCAACCGGGGAGCTGGAAGAGCTTCTGGACGCTCTTCGGCACCAGCAATCAGTTGCTCGCGGCGCTCTCCCTGTGGGGCATCTCCGTGTGGCTACAACGTGAGGGCCGCAAGTATTGGTACACGTTGTTGCCAGCGTGCTTCGTGTCGGTGGTGACGTTCAGCTCGCTCGTGTTGCAATTGAAGGCCGCGTTCGCCGAGACCGCGACACGCGTCGAACAGATCAACGGAGTCGTCGCGTTCGTGCTCACCGCGCTCGCCGCGCATCTGGTGTTCCTCGCCGTGCGCGCGCTCCTCCCGCAATCCCCCGCTCCGGCGAACGGGACGGGGTGAGTGACTGCTCGTGTAGGCCCGCGTAGGCCGCGCTCGCATGCGCACCTCAAGCGGCCTTCATTTGCGCGGTGCCGGTCTCTCTTCGCGCAGCGACCGTTTCTCATCGCGCGTCGAAGCTCCGTGTTCGGACGCGCGAAACCCGTTCACAGCACAACGTCGGTGAGCCCATGTTTCTGCGCGAACTCTCGCGCCTCGCTCTCACCAGCAAACGAACGCAGCAGGTCGTACGTGCGGAACACCTTCTCGCCGTTGCGCTGCGTTTCGATCGTCGGCCGCGCGGCATCTCCCCACGGGCAGACATCGAGCAGCTTCGGAGTCGCCGGCTGCGTCGACGCCAACTTGCACTTCTCGCAACGCGTCGGCCCGCGCGCGCAGTGCAACGGTTTGAGCGAACGAATCGCGAGACACGACTCACCACGCGCGAACTGCGCGCGCTGCGGTCCGTCTCCAGTCGCGCGCTCGTGCACCGCGAACACGTTGAACACCGCCGGCTCGGACAGGCGCCCTGACAGCCACACGCGACACGGCTCTTCATTCGCGCACGACTGCCGCAACCGTTCATCGAGCGAAATACCCAGCGCGCTGTCGTTGAACGACAGCTTCGTGAACACACCGACCGCTCCGACGCGCGTCGGTTTGCGCCAGATCGTGAATGGCACCTTCACGTCGGTCTGCTTCGGAAACCACGCCGCGAACGCAGCCTCATCGACGCGCGGACCGTCTGCGTAGATCGGCGGAACGAAATTCTGCATGCGCATACCGGCGTCACCAGCCAACGAGGGCACCGCGAACAACGCCACCACGATCAACGCGGCTCGTCTCACGAGCGCATCGTGTCAGAACAGTTCGTAGCGAGCGCCGAGAATCACGCGGTCGTTTCGGTTGAAGTACCCGAACGCGCTCCACGCGGAGCCCTCGTAGATTTCGCCCATCACGAACACCTTGAGCCCGTCGACCGCCGTCCACGTGAAGCGCGGCGAAATCGAGAAGCTCCGCTGAATCGGCTCGAACGAACCACGCACCGAGACCTCGAAGCGCTTGTCCCAGAACGAGTACGCGAGCGCCGCGCTGAAGAGATGAAAGAACGCGGTGTGCGGCGCGCCGCGCGCGGTTGCGGGCTCGAGAATGATCAACTGTTCCTTCGCGCCGATGCCGGGGATCGCCATGCCCATGTAACTGACGGCGAAGAAGAACGGCGAGTCGCTGGCCTGGCTGTAGCTCGCGACCCACGTCACCGCCTGATGGTTCACCGGGTTGAAGCGCTGGTCGTAGAACGTCTGGCGCGGCGTGTACGACGCGTCGACGTCGAGCTGCCCCGGCCCGAGCAACGCCGAGCCTTCGAGCGAGAAGAGGTGCTGGCGCAGATATCTGCCCGTGTAGAGCGTCTCCCCGGCCTGCGCGCGATTGAGCACTGAAACCGCCGCCGCCTGCGACGTGAACGCCTGCTGGAGTTCAGGGTCCATCGTCACCTGCGCGGTCTTCTCGTTCATCCACACCCAGCTCGCGCCGACGTTCACGCGGCCCTGGTACTTCGCGCGCAACGCGACGTCGCCGACGAAGGGAACGGGACGCTTCGTTTCCATCAGATGATCCTGCACGTAGTCTTCGATCGACGGGTCGATGCGCGTGTTGTCGAGCGAGCGCGCGAACACCGGCTGCAACACCGATTCGTCTTGCCCGAAGAGGAAGAACCGATTCGGCGTGAAGAACGGCACGTACGCCGCGAGCCACGAGATGGGCCCGATGTCGCCCTGCGCGCGGATCGCGAACACGGGGATCACGAAGTCTTCGGGCTCACCGACGGTCTCGCGAAAGTCGCGCGCGTTGAGCGCGTCGGCCGGCGCGAAGCCGACGTTCGCCCCGAGCGGGATGCGCTGGTTGCCGATGCGGAGGTCGACGTAGCGCGTGTAGAGATCGACGTACGCGTCGCCCAGCATCGGCTCGAAGAACCCCTTGAGACGATCTCCGTCGCGCTGCGAAGTGCCGCGCGCCTGAAAGCGCCCCTCGACCACCACGCGCACCCAGTCGAGCAACTTCACGTCGAGCCCGAGCCACGCGCGCCAACGCACCTCGCCGACGTTCTCGGCCATCGCCGCGCCGCGCGGTGAATCGAAGCGCGTGTCGACCGAGCCGTAGAGCTGCGTCCACCCGTACGCGTGAACCGTGGGTTGCCACGTCTTCGGCGTTTCGAACGTTTCGACCTTGGCGACGGAGCCCGCGTCGACGGGCTCGAACGACTCGATGGTGGAGTCGAACGACTCGATCTCCATCGCAGGCGCTTCGCCGGCGTCGGCCGCTTCCTGCGCGAATGCGGTGAACGAGATCAGTGCAACGAGCGCCGCCGACTTAGCCGCGTTCAAGCGCTCGCTCGGTGTACGCGTCATCACCCAGCGTCGATTCCTCGAGCTTCAGAATCGTCATCTGCGTCTTGCTGTTGGTCTGGAGGTTCTCCATCACCGACTCCGCCGCGAGCACGCGCTCTTTGAACGCCTTCAGTTTCAGCGTGCGGTAGCGCTTGTACGGCTTGCCGTCCTTGCCCGCGTAGTCGACCTTCATCGGCACGTACGTCTGCTTGTCGATGAACATCTTCACCTCGCCGTACGGAGACGATTCGTCACCGTTGCCGACGAGCACGAAGCAATCGCGGCCTTCGACCTTCTCATCGGGCAGGCGTTTGGTGTCTTCGTCGCGCGTGCCGTTCGAGCCGATGTCGGCGTACGAAAAATCGGTGTCCATGAACGACTTGCCGCGATCGCTCTTCGCGACCTTGCGCACGCGCTTGAGCTTCGGGAGGAACAGCGAGACGTCATCGCCTTCGCCTTGCTCGCCCGCAATGGTCAGCACCGCGACACCCGCGACTCCGGCGGGCGACGAGAAGCGCGCCAGCGCGTGCGACTTGCCGTTGATGGTGCGCGAGCTCGACGTGAGCTGCTGTTCTTTCGCTTTGCCGTCGGCGCCGGTGGTGACCAGCTTCATCTCGGCGGTGAGGCCCACGAGGTTCAACGCGCCACGGTCGCGCGACTTCTTCGCGATCGACGCGGCAGACTCTTCATCAGCCAGCGCCACGGAGGCCGCCAGCACGGCAACGCACATCAGTCGCATATGGGCTCCGGTGACTACTACAGCTTCCAGTGCGGCAGTGACGCTGGAGCGTCCTTCTTCTTCTCCGCGGCCAGCACCCGGTCGTTGAGCACCGCGATGCGCTCGATGAGCTGCGGCGTGAGGTTCACGGTGATCTTCATCGCCGCGACGTTCCACGCCTCGAGCAGCCGGCGGAAGTCGCGCATCGCCACGCGCACCGCGACGACTTCACTGAGCGCCTTCGCCGACGCGCTGCGCTTGTAGCCGCCGCCGAGCACCGAGAGCTCGCCCAGCGACTCACCGATGCCCAGCGTCGCCATCACCTGACCGTCGCGCGAGATTTCGACGTGCCCGCGGCCGATGAAGAACAGCGCGTCGGCGGCATCGCCCTGCTTGAAGACGTAGTCACCCGCCGCGACGGTGATGTCGCGACTGATGGCGAGAATCTCATCGAGCTCCGCTTCGGTGAGACCGCGGCACAATGGCGAGCTGCTCAACCGCCGACGGCGAACCTGAGGAGCGTCCATACGCGCGAAGGTAGCGAGGCTCGGTGCTCCGCGCACGGTGTTGCGACGAGAGATACTTCTGCGTCACGGAAGCTCGAACACGAGCTGGTACGGGCCTTCGTCGCCCGGGTCGTACCCATTCATCCAGATGAAATACGAGGTGCCGCTGACCACCGCGAAGCTGATGCGTTCATCGCCCTCGTCGCCGCCGACATCGACGTCGGAGCACGCGAGCTCCGCACCGCCATCGCACGGTGAGCCGCCCGTCGCCGAGAGCGCGGTATCGAACGTGGCGAACGATTCGACGCTGAGCGTGCCCGTTCGCGGAGCGACGAATTGATAGACGATGTCAGGGCTGCCGACCGCGCCGCACGTCGGCGTGAAGTCGTCATTCATGCCTCTGGTGTCGCCCACCACGACCGCACGCGTGGCGCTGCCCATGAAGACGAAGCGTGGCGAGTTGCACGCGTCTCCCGGAGGCGTGCCGCGGAACGCCGACATGGTGAATGGACCCGCCGAGCCCATGCCGCCTCCGAAACCGTCGACCACGAGGAAGTACATGCCTGCGTCGAGTGAATCGACGGAGAGCGAAATCGGCTGCAGCGCGGCGCCGGCCAACTGGCACGAGACGTCGTTCTGCGTGCTGCACGCGGAGCGCAGGTAGAGCACGGGGCGCAGCGTTCCTGCGTCGTGAGAAGGAGCGACCGTCGCGAGGAATGGACCCGTCGTGGTCTGCGTGAAAGAGAAGACGAGCTCCGGTGACAGCGTGCCGCCACAGGACCCGGCGATCGACGTCGTGCCGGAGGTGACTCCTGAAACCGAAGCGCCACCGGGCCCGAATTGAAGCGCCGTCGGCATCGCGCATGTGCCGCCGTCGCGTGTGCCCGCGCCTCCGCCGGTTGCTGTGCCGCCGCCTGTCGCAGTTCCGCCGCCTGTCGCAGTTCCGCCGCCCGTCGCTGTGCCGCCGCCCGTCGCAGTTCCGCCGCCCGTCGCACTTCCGCCGCCCGTCGCAGCGCCGCCGCCCGTCGCAGTTCCGCCGCCCGTCGCACTTCCGCCACCCGTCGTAGCGCCGCCGCCAGTCGCATCGCCACCGCCGGTCACGGAGCCGCCGCCAGTTCCGTCTCCGCCGCCGGTCGCCGAGCCACCGCCAACTCCGGCGTCGGTCAGCGCTGTCGAGGGCCGGCATTCGTTCGCGACGCACTTCTGCGGAGACTCGCAGTCGTCGTCACTGCTGCACGCGAAGCGCAGCTTGTCGACGCCGAGCGGCTCACAGGTACACGCAGCGATCGACAGGCAGCCGAACAAGACCAGACGAAGGCGCATTGCGCGGAACTCTACCGCTTACGGGAGCGTGGCGCGCAGCTTCGACTCCGCGGCCTTCAAGCGCTCGTCATTCGGAGCCTGCGCACGCGCCGCGCGCAGCTTCTCGAGAGCCTTCGCCGGTTGCCCACGCGCCAGCTCACAGCGCGCCGCCGCTTCGAGCGCCGTCACGTCATCGGGTTCGTACGAGAGCGCCGCATCACTCGCCGCACACGCGCGCTCGACTTCACCTGATTCGAGCAACGCCCGCGAAAGCGCCACGCGGTACGGCACCTGCCCCGGAGCTCCGCGTACGGCAGCCGCCAGCGCATCAGCCGCGCCTGAGACTTCACCTTGATCGAGCAGCGCCTGACCCAGCCGCGCCAACGCGTTCGGCGAATTGGGGAACAGCAGCGCCTCCGCGCGCACTTCTCGCAACCCGCGCGGCTCGGTGAAGCGCACGCCTTGAACGATCCAGTCCGCGACCTGGGCGTAGCGGGGCGCGGCGGCCGTCCACTCCGTCACCAGTTCGAACACCAGCGTGCCGCGCGCGACGAAGTGCGCCTGCATCTTCCGCCGGCCGCTCAGGTCTTCGACGATCGCGCGAACACGCAGACCTTCACGGTCACCCACGCGCGCGGGCTCCGGCGGCTCGACCTTCACCGAGAGCACGTCGTCACCCAGCGCGCGCGGCTGCAACTGCTCGTCGATGAACCGCCGCGCCGCTTCGTGAACGTCGGCGCCTTCCGGCATCTCGACGGCCTGCGCGACGACGCTCGCACGGCCCGCGCCGGGCAGACCATTGTACCAGGCGACCGGGCCCATCGGGTCTGCGCCCGAAATCCACCCCGCGGGCACGGGCATGGTGAAGCCGAACGTGTCGCTCTTCTCGATTCTGAAATGCGGGAGGAACTGCCCGAAGAACAACGGCTGACCGAAGGCCATCACCGCCAGCAGACCGAGCGAGGGGAGCGCGCGCAGCGCGGGCTCCCACCAGAAGCGACGCGAGGCCGCGAGCAGCCGCGGGCGGAGGAAGAAGCCGGTGAGCAACCCCGCGAGCAGACCGCCGATGTGCGCGCCGTTGTCGACGCCCTGCGAGGTGACGCCGATCAGCAACAACCCGAGCACGATGGGGATCGCCGCGTTGCTCAGCAGCGTTCGATACAGCGAGGGCAATTGCCGGTGGTACCGCAGCCCGAACGCCACGATGCCGCCCATGCACCCGAACACGATGCCCGACGCGCCCACGGTGATGGAGTCGTTCAACATCAACGACGCGGTCATCGTCACCACGCCGGTGAACACCAGCAGCCACAGGTAATCGAGCGTGCGGTACGTGTTCTCGAGCACGTAGCCCACGTTGAACAACACGAACATGTTGAGGCCGAGGTGCAGCGCATCGTGATGGAGGAAGTTCGCGGTGAAGAGCCTCCAGACCTCGCCGAGGTCGAGGATCAACGGCCCCACCTTCGCGCCCAGCGCCACCTTGCTGTCCAACGGCAGCACCCCGTTCTCCACCGTCAGCAGGAAGATGGCCACGTTGAGCGCGATGATCCCCGACGTCAGAAAGGGAAAATGCGACAGCCCGAAGCGGCGCTGAAAGTACGCTTCTTTGGGTTGATGGAGCCGTTGGTAGATCTCCAGCTCGCACGCGTTGACGAAATCGACGCCCGTCACGCCGGGGAAACGCACCAGGCTCTGCGGTGAAATCTCCCCTCGCTGGAGCCGGGTTTCGAAATCGGCGAGATCGACCTCTTCATCACCCGCGTCGGTGCGGAGCGTGACCGTGGCCGTCATCGCCGCGTGACCGGTGAAGAAGTGGAACTCGAAAACACGTGCCACATGCTACTGGTTACCGCCACGCTGATGTGGAAGCGTCGGGGCGCTTGCATCACTTACGTTGGTGCAAGATGGCGTTGAAGTGGTGGTAGAAAGGTACCGCGTGCTGAAGCTGATCATCGAAGACGATGAAGGCCGGAAGACTGTCGTTCCTTTCACCCGGGACGAAATCACCATCGGCCGGCAGGAGGGCAACACGATCCGCCTCACGGAGCGGAACGTGTCGCGTCGTCATGCGCGGTTGATGCGCAACAACGGCCACGTGCTGATCGAGGATCTCGGCAGCTACAACGGAATCCGCATCAACGGCGATCGCATCTCCGGCCAGGTGCAGGTGGCCGACGGCGACCTCATCCAGATCGGTGACTACGACCTCGCGCTGCAGAAAGAGGAGCTGGCCGGCGCGACCGTGCCGCTCGACTCCGCGGGTCCGGCTCCTTCGGCGCCCACGCGCAAGATGCCTGACACGTCGCTGCCGACGATGCCGGCGCTGCCCACCATCGAAGACCCCGATGAAGGCGAGGTCGGCAAGGACGCGCCGCCGCCCATCGCGAAACATCAGGCGACCTCCGTCATCCGCCTCGATTCGCTCGAGGGCTCCAGCCGCAAGCGCGCGGTGGAGAACATCGACGCGGCTGAAGCACCGCGCCTGGTGATCCTCAACACCGAGCTCGCGGGCCGGGAGTTCAAGTGCACGCGCACCGAGTTGAAGATCGGCCGCGTCGACGACAACGACATCGTCATCGATCACCGCTCGCTCTCACGCACGCACTGCAAGGTGGTGCGTGAGGAGAACGGTGAATGGCGCATCATCGACATGCAGTCGGCCAACGGTTTGATGGTCAACGGGGAGTCGTACGCGCAGGTCACGCTGCGCCCCGGTGACGTCATCG
>JBEHYH010000201.1:0-10745 GCA_048498275.1 Myxococcota bacterium
TGAACCTACGTCGAAGTTTGAACCCGCGTCGAAGTTGGAGCCCGCTTCGAAGTTGGAGCCCGCGTCGAAGTTCGAGCCCGCGTCGAGATTGGAGCCCGCGTCGAAGTTGGAGCCCGCGTCGAAGTTGGAACCCGCGTCCTCCGCTCCGCCATCAAGGTCGAGACCGGAGTGATTCGAAGAACCCGACGGAGTGCACGAAAGCGCACTCGCCATCAGCACTGCCCCAACCACCATCAACCTGACTCGCATGGCGGCGGAGCTTAGGGATCTGCGCGTGCGAATGAAACGCAGCTCAGTAGAGTCTGTGTGCGCATGCGCTCACTCCCACTCATTTTCTTCGTCGCTCTCACGGGTTGTGCACCTTCTCTCTACGTGACGCGGCCGACGCCGCCCGCGGCTACGCTCGGGCCGGTGCGCACCATCGCGGTCGAAGCCAGCTCCGACATGCGCCAGTCGGTCGGCGACGCGGTGATGAAGGGCGTCTTCATGGGCACGATTTCGATACCCATCGCCACGCACACTGCCGTCGCGAACAAGGTGAAGCAGAGCCTCGCGCAGTTGGGTTACCAGACGTGCGAGCCCGCTCCGTGCGGTGACGGCACGTTGCGCATTCAGGTGGTGGAGTCGGCGGTCGACAATCAGATCACCTCGAGCGGCCCGCGGGCGCGCGCGTTCATCAAGGCGCGCATGTTCATGACGCTCCCCGATGGTCAGGTGCCGTTCGACTACTCGTATTGGGACACGCAATACGGCTCGTCGGGCCGCGCCGCGCAGTTGGTCGACATGGTCGCGGCGAATCTCGCGGGCCGGTTCGTCGGCACGTTGTCTCCGGGTTCTGAACGTGTGGAGTTCCCCCTCGATGACGGCGGCGATTTGTCGAACGGCGTGAACATGCTGCTCTCGAGCAATTGGGACGGCGCCATCGCCTACTTCACTGACCTCACGCAGAAGCAGCCGGAGCTCACGGGCGCCTGGTACGACCTCGGCGTCGCGCATGAAGTGAAGGGCAATTGGCCTCAGGCGCTGGGCGCGTACGAGCAGGCCGCGGCGCGGAGTCGAAAACAGTATTACCTGCAGGCGGTGAGCAACGCGCGCGCCCATCAGCCTCCGCCCGAGGTTCAGCCGATACCCGTGGACGCGGCCCCCGCCGCAGACGCGCCGCCGCCCGCGCCGCAACCGTGAAGGAGCCGTCATGAACATGTTCGCCATCGTGGTGTTGTCACTCGCGCTCGGTCAGAAGATCGAGGTCATCAAGGGCAAGCGCGGCTCGGGGAAGGCGTCGACCGTGCAGGTGGTGAACACCACGCAGAACTCGAAGCGCGAGCAGGAGCTCGACGCGAAGGAGAAGGACCTTCAGGCGCGCGAACAGCAGCTCCAGGCGCGAGAGAAGTCGCTCGCCGACAAGCAGGCCGCCGACGAAGAAGAAGCGCGGAAGAAGGCGGAGCAGGAGAAGAAGATGCGCGCGCAGGCCAAACAGGCGAGCGATCAGATTCAGCAGCAGATGCAGAACATCAACGACGCGCTCAGCCAGTAGGAGCTGCCATGCATCACAGCCGCCTCGCCGGTTTCATCATCGATTGCCGTGACACCGCGCCCGACACCGCCGCGAACTTCTGGAGCAACGCGCTGGGCATGAAGTCGTTGGGTGATGATGGTCATGGCTACGCACAGCTCGACGACGCACCGCGCGACCTGCACATCGAGGTGCAGAACGTGAAGCACGAGAGCCGCGTGCACCTCGACATCGAGACCGATGATCAACCGGCGGAAATCGCGCGCCTCGAGAAGCTCGGCGCGAAGCGGGTCGGCGAAGGCGCACGGTGGACGGTGATGGAAGCGCCGACCGGCCAGCGCTTCTGCGTGGTGCGTGCGCGCGCTCCGATGAAGGGTCTGCCCGGAGCCAACGAGTGGCCGTGAAGCCCTGGCTGTTCGTCGCGCTGCTCTCTTCGTGCGCGACGGTGAAACCGGTGACGGTGGTCGCGGCTGGCGACATCTCGCTCGCTGAACCGTCGGAGGGTTCGAGGCTCACCGCCGACCTCGTCGAGTCGCTGCACCCTGACGCGGTGCTCGCGCTGGGTGACCTTCAATACGACGACGGCGCGCTGGCGCTCTTCGAGTCGGTGTACGGGCCGACGTGGGGCCGCTTCAAAGACAAGACGTTCCCCGCGGCGGGCAATCACGAATACCGGACGCCGGGCGCGGCGGGCTACTTCACGTACTTCGGCGCGCGCGCTGGCGACCCTTCGAAGGGCTATTACTCCTTCGAGCTCGGCGCGTGGCACGTGGTGGTGCTCAACACGAGCGAGCTGTGTCAGTACGTGTCCTGCGCGCCCGATGGCGAACAGGTGAAGTGGCTCGAGGCCGACCTCGCCGCGAACACGAAGAAATGCGTGCTGGCGTACTGGCACTACCCGCGCTTCTCGTCGGGCAAACACGGCAACTTCGACAAGGCCGCTCCGTTCTGGAAGGTGCTCGCCGCGCATCACGCGACGCTGGTGCTGACCGGTCACGAACACTTCTACGAACGCATGCGGCCCATCGACGGCATCACGCAGCTCACCGTCGGCACCGGTGGCGCGACGTTCGCCGAGTACGCCGACATTCACCCCAGCAGCGTGGCGCGCAACAACACGTCGCTCGGCGTGCTGAAGCTCGTGCTGAGCGACGGTTCCTGGAGCGCGGAGTTCGTCGGTGTCCCCGGCGCCACGTTTCACGACTTTGATTCCGGTGCGTGCCGTTGATGGTAGAGCCGCGCGAAGATGCACTCCATTCACGCGGTGATCATGGCGGGCGGCAGCGGCACGCGATTCTGGCCTCTCTCGCGCAGCTCGCGCCCGAAGCAGTTTCTTCCGCTGACCTCTAAGCTGCCGCTCATCGCCGAGACGATGAAGCGCATGAACGGGCTGTCGACGCCGGCGCGCACCAGCGTCGTCTGTGGGGCGCGGCACGCGGCGCTGGTGAAGAAGGCGCTCCCGAAGTTGCCGGCGAAGAACATCGTGGTGGAGCCCGAAGCGCGCAACACCGCGCCGGCCATCGCGCTCGCCTGCATTCACGTCGCGCACGCTGACCCTCAGGGTGTGCTCGTCGTGCTGCCGTCTGATCAACACGTCGCCGATGTGCCCGCGTTTCAGGCGGCGGTGCGTGAAGCGGTGCGCGTCGCGGAAGGCGGCGAGATCGTCACGCTCGGCATCTCGCCTTCGCGGCCCGAGACCGGCTACGGCTACATCCGCGTCGGAGCGAAGCAGTCAGGCGAGGCGTGCAAGGTCGCCGCGTTCGTCGAGAAGCCGAACCTCGAGACCGCGAAGGGCTACGTGTCATCGGGCGAGTACCTGTGGAATGCGGGCATCTTCGTCTTCCGCGCCGACGTGATGCTCGCGGCGTTGACGAAGCACTTGCCTGAATCGGTGAAGCCCATCGCGGCGCTGCGCGAAGCGTGGGGCACCCGGCGCGCCGCCGCCGTGCTCAAGCGTGAATTCAAGAAGCTCCCGTCGATCTCCATCGACTACGCCGTCGCGGAGAAAGCGTCGAACATCTCGGTGGTGCCCGCGCGCTGCGGCTGGAGCGACGTCGGCAGCTTCAACGCGTTGCCCGACGTGCGCGCGCTCGACGCGGCGGGGAACGTCTCTGAAGGCGACGCGGTGCTCATCGACACGCGCGGCAGCGTGGTGCTCGGTGGCAAGCGCACCATCGCGGTGGTGGGCATGACCGATGTCGTGGTCGTCGACGCGGGCGACGCGATTCTGGTGCTCCCGAAAGACAAGAGTCAGGACGTTCGCAAGGTCGTCGACGCGCTCAAGGCACGCCGGTCCGCGCTGCTCTGAGTGATGAAGCGGTTGAAGGTGGTGGGCGGCGTCGCGACCAGCGCGCGGGCTCTCGACCTCGGGCGAGCGAACCTGGCGTCCGTCGAGCCCGGCGCCGCCTCGTTCATTTCAGAGCTAACGCGCCGTGAGCGCTTTCAAACGCTCCAGCTTCGCCGCGTAGAGTTCGTGATCCCTGCGCGTCGAGCTCAGCTCCATCGCGCGGGAGAGATACGACGCGGCGCGCTTCAGGTCGCCCATGCGGATGTACGTGATGGCGAGCCAGAACTGGAACTCGTGGAACGACGGTGAGCGGTAGGCTTCTTTCTCGAAGAGTGCGCGCGCTTCCTCGAGCCGGCCCTCACGCAGCGCCTCCTGCCCTTTGCGGAAGTAGCTGAACGCGGGGTGGGGGTCGAGCTTCTGCAGGCGCGTGGTCAACGCCTCCGCTTCTTCCACGCGGCCGAGATCTCGGAGCACCAGCACCCGATTGCCGAGCGCGACGAGATGATCAGGGTCGCGTTCGAGGAGCCGCTGCAACGTGGCCTCTGCCTGCTCCGGGTGATGGGCCGCGCGGTAGATCGCGCCGAGCGAGAGATACGCCGGCTGCAGCTCCGGGTCTTTGAGGAGCGCCGCGCGTGCCCACGCGTACGCGTCATCGAGCTGACCCTGCGCGAGCGTCTCCACCGCGCGGTTGTTCAAGTACATCGCGATCAACGTGTGCTCCTCGACCTGCCGCGTGCGCTGAAAGACTCCGCGCTGCGGCGTGATGAAGTCGACGGTCATGCTGTCGTTGGTCGAGTAGCTGACCTCGTCGATGCTCGGCACCTCCGCCAGCGTCAGGTTCACGTGACCCAGCGAGAGATAGAGGTGACCCGCGCGGTCCCATTCCTCATCGCCGAGCACCAGTTGGTAGTGCACCGTCATGCCGAGCGCCTTCGCGAAGCTGGCGGTCATCAACACCAGCGCGAGACAGTTGCCTGACCGTGACTCGAACGCCTGCGACGCGGTGCGCGTCTCGGCGGCGTCGTATTCGAGCTTCAATTCCTTGTCGTTGTAGAGCGCGCTGATCAACTGCTTGCGGCGATCTCCGACGTGGTGACCGATGCGCTCATCGAGGTACGCGCGCATCTCCTCGCTGATCACCAGCGCCGAATCAGGGTCGACCTTCTCGGACGGCGCGCCGAACAGCTCGTCGTGGAACAGATCGACCGGCGATGGCATCGGGCGCACGGTGACGCAGCCCATCGCCAGCATCGAGATCACGGGGACGATCGCGAGCTTCATGGCCCGAGCGTAGCCCCCGGAGCAGCGGCGAAAACAGTCTCCACGCCTCGGAACTTCGGGCCGCGAGCGACCTGACCCGTCGGCCTGTTGTAAGAGCGTGGGATGCGCGCGTTGCTCGTTTCTTCGATGGTTGCCGTGTCTGCGTTCGCGCAGCCGGTCGAGATGCCCACGCTCACCGAGAAGGAGATTCAGAAGCTGACCGCCGGGGAGATGGTGCTGCACGACCGCAAGCCCACCGACAATCGCGGCGTCGCCGCTGAATCGATGGCGGTCATCGACGCTCCGTCTGACGAGGTGTGGCCGGTGATTCGCGACTGCGGGCTCTATGACCAGTTCATGCCGCGCGTGAAGAAGACCGAGCTACGCGACGAAAACGGCAAACCCATCTGTCACACCGAATTGAAGATGCCGTGGCCCATCCCCGACCTGTGGAGCGACAACTCGTTCGTGTTGCGTGAAGACCCCGCGGGTCACTTCACCCGCGAGTGGTCGATGGTGCGCGGCGCGTACAAGCGGAACAACGGCGCGTGGAAGTTGCTGCCGTGGGGCGACGACAAGAAGAAGACCCTCGCGATGTACATCATCGATTCAGACCCGGGCCTCGCGATCCCCGATGGGCTCCTGAAATCGGCGCAGACCGGTTCGCTGCCCGATGTTTTCAAGGCCGTGCGCAAGCGCGTCGTGGCGTTGCGCGATGTGAAGAAGCCCTGACAGGGAGGCAATTCGGGCTGTCTCGAATTCGTAACGTTCTGAATTCGTCGCTTGTCCCACCGTGTGTCGAGTGCGCTTATCGTGCGCATTCCACCCGACACGAAAGGACGAGCATGAGACAAGCATTCATCAACGTGAGTCTCGCCGCGGCGCTGTGCAGCGCGTGCGCGACGACCTCGGGCGCGCAGAGCGGAGACGACGACGAACAGTCGACGGCAGCCGTGCAGGACTACCACCGCCATCGGAATCAGGGCGTCACCGAGTTCATCATCATGGGTCTCGATGGCATCGGCGATGAAGACGAGGTGAAGGGCAAGCAGATCGACAAGCTGCAAGACGAGCTCATCGCCTGTCAGAAGCCCGCGGCTGAAGCGAATCGTGCCCTGTTGAGCGTGCTCGCCGAGGGCACGGAGAGCGGTACGATCGATCAAGCGAAGGCCGACACGCAGATCGAGCGCATCGCGACGGCCGCGAACGACGCGCGCAACTGCAGCGTCGCGGTGCTCGACGCGCTGCACGCGACGTTGAACGCCGGTGAACGCGCGGCGCTCGCCGACAAGCTCGAAGCGAACTGGGCCGTCTGGCGCGAACAGAACGAGGCGGCGAAGGCGGGCCAGAAGAGCGGGCGGCTCAACCGCCTCGCGGAGAAGCTGGCGCTGACGCCCGCGCAACTCGACACGGCTTCGAAGCAGCTCGAGGTGGCGCTCGCTGAGCTGCCGCGGCGCTTCGACGCCGACCGCGTGTCGGCGCAGGTCGAGGCGTTCGGTGACGCGTTCTCGGCGGAGGCGTTCGACAGCAAATCGGTGGCCGACACCCTCGGCGTGGAGATCGCGGCGCCGGGCGCGGCACGCACCGCGCGCTTCTATGAGACCGTGGTGCCGCTGCTCACGGCTGAACAGCGCACGAAGCTGGCGGGTGACTTGAAAGAACGCGCGAACGAACAACCCTCGACCTGAAAGGAGAAGAACCCATGAAGAAGATGCTCAAGAAACTGCTGTTGCCCGGCGCGTTGGCCGCGAGCCTGTGGGCCGCTCCTGCCTTGGCGCAGGTGCAGGTGCACGTCGCGATTCCCGTCGTCGTGCCTCCGCCGCCCGCGTTCATCGCCACCGCGGTGCCCGTCTATTACGAGGGCCGCCCGACCTATTGGTACCAGGGCCGTTGGTATTACCGGGACGGCCGCGGGTGGCGTCACTTCCGCGACGAGCCGGTGTACCTCTACAACTACCGGGTGCGTGCGCCTCCGCCGCGCGTCTATTACGGGCCGCCGCGTGGTGGTCCCCCGCGCGGGCCGGGGCCGGGGTACGGCCCGCATCGTCACCGTCACTGAGCTGATGTTTGGTTCGAAATGAAAGAAGCCCACGCGATCTCCATGGAGGCGCGTGGGCTTTCTCCTTGCTGAGCGCGCGCAGTGTGTTGGTCGAAGTTCATGTCGTGCCGAGGAGCCTGCTGGTGACGCGCACGCAGCCGGCCACTCGAACACGCACGCCCTTCAATGCCTGACGACGTGATGTTGCGGCAGTGATGGCCGCGTCGTCGCCACTTTGTGCGTCTCCCGCGCGCGTGATTTTCGCGGCGCACGTGCTTCGAGACACGCGCACGCGTCGATCGCGGCCACGAGCGTCGCCAGCGTGGCCACCACCACCGCCCACCTCACGCGGCTTCGGCCTGCGCGGCCGCCTCGGTCTTCGTCGCGCGCGGGGCGGAGAGGATCGCGTCGACGAGCTTCTTGCTCTCGTTCTCGTGTTCCTTCACCCATTCGATGGCGGCGTTACGGCCCTGGCCGATGCTCTCGCCCTCGTACTTGAAGAACGAGCCCGACTTGTCGATGAGCCCGAGCTGCACGCCGAGGTCGACGATCTCTCCCGGGCGGTTGATGCCCTTGTTGTACAGAATGTCGAACTCCGCTTCCTGGAAGGGCGGGGCGACCTTGTTCTTCACGACCTTCACCTTGGTGCGCGTGCCGATGACGTTGTCGCCTTCCTTCAAGTTGCCGGCGCGACGAATCTCGCAGCGCACGGAGCTGTAGAACTTGAGCGCGTTGCCGCCGGTGGTGGTTTCCGGGTTGCCGAACACCACGCCGATCTTCATGCGGATCTGATTGATGAAGATGATGCACGTGCCGCTGCGCGCGACCGCGCCGGTGAGCTTGCGCAGCGCCTGACTCATCAAGCGCGCCTGCACGCCCATGTGCGCGTCACCCATGTCGCCTTCGATCTCCGCCTTCGGCACCAGCGCCGCGACCGAATCGATGACGATGAGGTCGACCGCTCCGCTGCGCACGAGCTGCTCGGTGATCTCCAGCGCCTGCTCACCGGTGTCGGGCTGCGAAATCAGCAGCTCCTCCACGCGCACGCCCAGCTTCTGCGCGTAGCTCACGTCGAGCGCGTGCTCCGCGTCGATGAACGCCGCGATGCCGCCCTGCGCCTGCACCTGCGCGATGGCGTGCAACGTCAGCGTGGTCTTGCCCGACGATTCGTTGCCGAAGATCTCCACGACGCGGCCCTTCGGCAGCCCGCCGACGCCGAGCGCCTTGTCCAACGTGACCGACCCGGTGGGGATGACGGCGACCGGCTGCACTTCAGCCTCCTCGCCCATCTGCATCACCGCGCCGCGGCCGAACTGCTTCTCGATGGCCTGCACCGCCGCCGCCACCGCCTTCAACTTCTCACTCACCTTGCTCATGAACCCGCCCCATTGAAATGCAGGAGGGGAAATCCCTCCGGCGGGCGACGCAGGAGCAACGGGTGTGCCGTCGAGTGCTTTCGCGAAGATGCGCGTCACGCACCGTCCGCGAATACGGAGCGGCGTGGACGCTCCAGTGCGCTTCTCAAGAATCGAGAGGCTTCTCGCGCTCCCAGCTCTGCACCTCGGTCACGCGCCGGGGGAAGCGCTGCTGCAGCAGTGAACCCAGTTCATGCACGGGCACCGGCGGCGCGGCTTCGCGGAGCGCCTCGGCCATCTCCAGCGCGTTGCGGAAGCGATCATTCGGGTGCTTCTCGAGCGCCTTCTCGAGCACGCCCCAGATGGCTGACGGCAGCCCCGGCGGCCGCGGGAGCGCATCGTTCACGATGGCCTCCATGGTCGCGGTGTCGTCGCCCTTGTCGAACGCGCGTTTGCCCATCAGCGCTTCGTAGAGAATCAGCCCCACCGAGAAGAGATCGCTGCGTCGGTCGATGCGCTCCGCCGTCGCCTGTTCAGGCGACATGTAGAGCGGCTTGCCCTTCACGATGCCCGGGAGTGTCACCGTGCGTTGGTCCTTCATCTTGGCGACGCCGAAATCCAACACCTTCACGCGGCCGTCGAAGCTGCACATCAGGTTGTGCGGCGAGAGGTCGCGATGCACGAGCGTCAGACTCGCGCCGTCTTCACCCTTGAGCTCGTGCGCGAAGTGCAGACCTTCGAGCGCCTGAATCAACACCGCGCTGATCTCCGCGGGTTTGAGCAGGCCGTGGCGCGAATAGATGACGGTGTCGAGGTCGACGCCGCGCACCAGCTCCATCGCCATGAAGTACGAGCCCGCCGCGCTGCCGAAGTCGTAGAAGGTGATGAGGTTGGGGTGGTTCAACTTCATGCCCAGCTTCGCCTCGTCGAGGAACTGGTCGACGATGACCTGCTCGGTGGCGAGCCGCGGGAGGATTCGCTTGAGCGCCACCAGCCGCGTCACGCCACCCGGAGCCACGGTGCGCGCGACCATCACCTGCGCCATGCCGCCGGTGCCGAGCGGGTAGAGCAATTCGTACTTGCCCAGCCGCGCGCGTGACCGCAGGTCGCCCGCTTCAGACAACGTCTCGAGCTTCTCGAGCGGCGAATCACCGTCGGCGATGGCGATGAACGACAGCACCGCCGTGTCGAGGATCTCCGCGACGGTGTCGACCAGCGCGAGCACATGCTCACCGTCGTCGAACGTGCCGGGCAGCAGAAAGCCGATGCTGCCCAACGCGATCTTCCCGAGGTTCAACGGCGCGACGAACAGCGTGCGCGAGTTGCCGAGCGGCACCGCGCCCCGGTGGTCAGCCCATTCAGACGCGTCGAAGTACTCGTTGCCCCACACGCGCGTCAGCACCGGGCCGCCCGCGCCGAGAATCTGAACGAACGCGCCCCGTGCGTGAATCATGCGCGCGCACTGCGTGAGGAACACGTCGAGCGCCGCCGAGAGACCGAGCTGGCGTTCGAGACAATCTTCCAGCACCTCATCGGCGAGCCGCTGCACCGAGAGGAGCCCGCGGAGAAAGCGGACCTCCTCTTCCAGCGATTCGAACTTGAGCGCCATGAGCTACTTCTTGGACTCTGCGTTGTAGATGGCGTCGGCGATGCGGTACGCGCTGCCCTCGAGCTGCTTGATGGCGTCGCGAATCTTCGCGGGCTCACCGTCAGCCAGGTGCTTCTTGAGGTTCTCGAGGTCGCTCTTGATGTCGTTCTTGTCTTTGTCGCCGAGCAGCGTCGCGTATTCCTCGAGCGACTTCTCGGTCGTGTAGATGAGGCCCTCCGCGTTGTTGCGCGCGTCGGCGAGCTCCTTCTTCTTCTTGTCGCCTTCGGCGTTGCCTTGCGCGTCGGAGATCATCTTCTTGATCTCCTCTTCGGTCAGGCCGGAGTTCGAGACGATGCGCACCTGCTGCACGCGGCCGGTGCCGAGGTCTTTCGCGGAGACGTGCACCAGACCGTTGGCGTCGATGTCGAAGGTCACTTCGATCTGCGGCACGCCGCGCGGCGCGGGAGGGATGCCGACGAGCTCGAAGCGCGCGAGCGTCTTGTTGTCGGCGGCCATCTCGCGTTCGCCCTGGAGCACGTGCACGCTCACCAGCGGCTGGTTGTCGGTGGCGGTCGAGAAGACCTGCGACTTCTTGCAGGGGATCGTCGTGTTCTTCTCGATGATCTTGGTGTTCACGCCGCCGGCCGTCTCCACGCCGAGCGAGAGCGGGGTGACGTCGAGCAGGAGCACGTCCTTGACTTCGC
>JBEHYH010000202.1:0-10702 GCA_048498275.1 Myxococcota bacterium
AGCTGCGCGAGCGCCCCGCGGGCACGGTGCGCATGACCTTGGCCCGTGGGGCGAGATCGCCGCGTCGCTGGGCCGGCTGTATTTCGGCGCGGGCCGCTACGCCGATGCGCAGTTGTTCTACGCGCAGGCGCTGGCGAAGGCCGATGCGCCGCGCGCGCTGTACCTCGCGCAGAAGAAGGCGCTGGGCTCGAAGCCGCTGCCTGAGACGAAGCCCGCGGGCTGTGACGTGAAGGACAACGTCTCCATGGCCGACGCGACGGAAGCCGCGAAGAAGCTCGTCGCCGCGAAGAACGTGCCCGCCGCGGTCGCGTGCCTGGAAATCGCGCTCGCTCCCGCGCGTGAAGCGGAGGTGCTGCTCGGCAATGCGCGGTTTCTTTCTCGCGACGTCAAGGGCGCGCTCGACGCGTACGAGAACGCGCTGAAGCTGAGCGAGATGAACGTCGACGCCCGCTACGCGCGCGCCGCGGTGTGGCTCGACACGCAGGGCGACGACGTCGAGGTGCTCAAGAACGTGAAGACCGAGCTCGAGCGCTTCTTGAGAGACGCGCCGGGTTCTCCGAAGGCGGCGAACGCGAAGCGGCTGCTCAAGCGCACCGAAGCGGCGATTGAAAAGGGCGGGCTCACGAAGGTCGGCGTCACGGGCGAGGAGATCGCCGCGCTCGCGCCTCCGCGGCAGCCGGGCCAGGCGCCGGTGTTGAGCAAGGAAGTGATGGAGGCCTTTCAGAACGCGCCGCGCACGCCGGAGATGGAGGCCAACTTCGTGAAGCTCGTCGAAGGCGCCGAAGACGCGCTCGCGAAGGGCAACTTTCAGGAGGCGCTCGATTCGTACAAGCAGGTGATGCCGTATCAGCCCGACAACGCGAGGCTGCGCGCCGGCATGGCGTGGACGATGGTGAAGCTCAATCGCCAGCCGATGGCCGACAACGTGTGGCGCGTGGCCAGCTCGAACCCTGAGGCGATTGATTCGCTCGGAGACCGGTTGAAGGCGAAGGGTGACGAGGCCGGCGCGAAGGCGCTCTGGCAGCGGCTGCGTGAGACGGTTCCCGAGTACGCCCCGAAGCTCGAAGGAAAATGACCATGCGTTTGTTGCTCGCGCTGTGCCTGTTGCCCGTGGCTGCGTTCGCGCAGGTGACCAGGACGACCGTGACCGTGTCGTTCCCCAATTGCTCGGGTTCGACGCCCGCGAGCTACGACGTCGACGTGTATCGCCCCGCGGGCGCCGGGCCGTTCGCGCTCGTCGGCATCGGGCACGGTTTTCAGAACGGCAAGGAGAACCACGAGGTGTTCGCGCGCGCGTTGGCGGCGAAGGGCGTCGTCGTGGTGATTCCGCAGTTCCCGCTGTTGCTCTCGGGGCAGTGCGGCGCGAGCGACCATTCGCGCAACGCCGACATCCTCTGGGCCGCGATGGAGCAGGAACGCGGCGTGAGCACCATCGACACCACGCGCATCGCGCTCGCGGGTCACAGCGCGGGCGGCTTGTCGGCGTTCCTCGCGGCGTCGCGGCACGAGGTGAATTCGGTGCTGCTCTTCGACGCGGTCGACAACAACGGGCTCGGCGCTGCCCAGACGGCGAACGTCACCGCGCCCGCGTTGTTCCTCGCGACCGAATCGTCGGCGTGCAATTCGCAGAACAACTCGCTGCCCTGGTTCACGAGCCTGCCGGGCCTCAAGGGCAAGCTGAAGGTCGTCGGGTCCACGCACTGTGAGCCGCAAGATCCCCTGAGCGCCACGTGCACGTTCTCGTGCGGCGGCACGACGCAGCAGGCGCGGCAGGAGCTCTTCAAGAAATACGGGCTCGCGTTCTTCGATCGATTCTTGAACGGCGTGACGGCTCCGTGTCTCGACACCATCGCGCAGACAGACGCGCAGGCCGGCACCGTCGCCAACGTCGACTTCCAGTTCGGAGGGTGCGGAGCGACGAGCGATGCCGGAGCCGAGGTCGACGCCGGTGCGGTGAGTGACGCGGGGTCTGAGCTCGACGCAGGTGCGCCCGAGAACGACGCCGGCGTGACGGCCGACGCGGGCATGAATGACGAAGACGCCGGAGTGATGGTCACCGACGCGGGCGCAACGATGGACGCCGGGGCGCTTCAGCCCGGCGATGGCGGAGCCGACGGCAATCCGCCGCCTCCGGCCGGCTGCGGTTGCAGTTCAACCGAGGCGTGGGCGGCGCTCGTCGCGCTCTCGCTGCTCGTGTTCCGTCGGTCTGCCAAGCGCGGAGCGAACTGAGCCCGGGAGCCTGCTGGTTCACTCGAGATCGAAGACCGCGAAGTTGGTCGCGGTGCCCACGTACGCGCGGCTGCCGGCGATCGCCACGCCTTCGTAGGTGGTGCCGTTGCACGACGTCGCCTGGTACGCGGGCAATGGGAGCGGCGCCTGACTGAGCAGTTGCGGCTCCTCCGACGACGAGACGTCGAACGACATCACCAGCGGCTGTTGATTGCGGGTGCCGATCATCACCAGCGTATTGCCGGCGACGTCGAGCCCGGTCGGGTTGATGATGGGTACCAGCGGCATCCCCAGCGCGTCGTTGAGGTCGGCCTTCGTCGCGGCGTTGCCGTCGTAGGCCTCCGCGGCGTCGATGATCCACAACCCGGTGTTGCCGGGGTGATCGACGTCTGAAATCGCGAGGTAGAGCCAGCGGTTGGCCAGCTTGCCGTCGAACGCCTTGAAGATGGTGGCGAACGGAGAGCTCACGGGTGGCACGAACTTGCCGACGACGTTGTTGGCCGACATCGTGGTCGCCGGGTCGTCGTCGATCAGCGGCGCGACGTCGACCAGCCAGGCGACCGCTTCGGGCGCGGCCGTCGCGGTGGTGCGCATCACCGTGGCGATGTTGTTGGTCATCTTCACGCGGAGGTTCACGCCGGTGGCTCCGCTGGTCGTGGTGTCGAACTGGAACTCACCGACCTTGTCGGCCGCGACCAGCGTGCGCGCGGCGTTGGTGGCGCGCGAACGCAGGTTGCTCAACCGGTACACCTCGAGCCACAGCGAGACGGGCGCCGTGTTCCGCACCGCGGCCACCACCGCGTAGTTGCCCGCGCGGCTGATGCTGGTGAGGCGGCCCGCGGTCGAGGGCGTGAACGAGGTGCTGTACGTCGACACGTCGGCCGCGGGGAGCAGCGTGCGGTTGAACGCGGTATCGAGCCGGGTGATGCGCAGGTTCGCGTCGCGCGCCGCGACCATGGTGTCGTCGACCACGATGGAATCGAACGCGCAGTCGGTGACGGGGTCGGGCGTCTGGCGCCGCACCGGGTCGCTGCTCCCACCGAGGAAGTCGAAGACGATGCCGGTCGGGCCGGTGACGAAGCCGGGCACCACCACGGGCGCGCCGGTGCGGTAGCCGGTGGTGAAGCGCGGGCTCAGCGCCGCGCCGTCGGCCAACTGCCACGAATTGAGGTGCCCGCTGGGCGGCGTGGTGTACGCGTAGTTGCCCACCAACGTCGTCGCCATGGTGCCGGAGCCCGCCGCCGTCGCCACCGGTGCCTCCACGTTGCACTGGAGCGCGGGCGCGATGGGGTTGCTGAACGTGCCGACCATCAGCTTCGGCTGCTGAACGCTGTACGACGAGAGGCCCGACACGTACTGGTCGGCCACCAGTTGCGCCTGCCCCATCGCGGGGAAGGAGGTGCGCGAGGCTTCGTCGAAGAAGGTGCCCGCCTTCGACCAGAACGCCGGCAGCTTCATGACGTTGGCCTGATGGTTGGCGGAGGTGATGGCGAGGTCTCCGCTGACGATGGGTTGGAAGAGGGTGTCGGTGGTGAAGCCGACCTGGTTCACGAACCGGTCGGTGGTGGTCATGTCGGTGGCGGTGTTGTTGTCGAGCGCCTGCGTGAGGTCGAAGGCGATCTGATGCCCGGTGGTCATGGTGCTCATCAGGCGGTCGCGCGACCACACCAGTTGCGTCGACTGCGTCGCCACCGTGGCCATGGCGATCGACTCGTCCAACACCGGGCCACCGCCGGTGACGTTGTCGTACAGCGACGTGAGGTCGTAGTGGTACAGCAGCCCGTTGCCGCCGCGCGCGGTGAGGAAGAGGTTGGTGCCGCGCACCTCCATGCCGGCGACGGCCGCGGGGGTCGTCACGTTGGCCTTCAAGACCGGTACGCCGGTGCTCAGGTTCCACACGCGGAGCTGCGCGTTGCTCGCGGTGAACAACCAGGGGAACTCGAGGCGCGTGATGAGCGGCGTGGCCGGGCTCGACGCGGCCTCGGTGGTCGCGCCGGAGCTGTACCAGGGCGAGACCGGCTGGTTCCACGACGGGCGGGTGTCGAGCGCCTCGAGGTACAGTTGATCAGGGCTGCCGCCGACCTTGCCGATGGCCCACAGCACGTCGTCGCTCGCCTCGAGCTTCACTTCGTTGAACGAGGTGCCCGCGGCCTGGAGCACCTGGCCTTCACCGAACGGGTCGACCGGCACTTCATTCGGGTACAGCGAGACCTGCCACGTCGCGCCGGCGTCACCGGTGCCCGCGAAGCTCTCGTTGCCCGCGCGATCGACCGCCGACACCGTGACGTAGGTGATGACGCCGGGCGGGAGGCCGTTGAGCAGCGCTTCCTGCGTGGGCCCGCTCGGGGTGGCCGCCGCGGCGATGGGCGACGGGCCTTCGCTCGCGTAGGTGCCGTTGAACGACCACCACTCGCCCGCGTTGCCCGGGCTGGTGCCGTAGTACGCGCGATATTCCGCGATGTCGGGGCTGGTCGACTTCGCCCACTGCACACGGCCCGAGGTGCGCCCGTTGCGAACGTGCGACAGCTCGAGGCTCGGCGGCGCGGGCGGCTCACAGTCGAGCGTGAGCGTCACGCGCGCCGGCGGGCTCTCGTTGCCCGCGAGGTCGGTCTCGGTCACCACGTAGTTGTTCACGATGCCCGCCTGCTGCCGCGTCGAGTTCGGGCAATCGCTCACCGCATACCCGGGGATGTTGAAGGTCGTGCCCGAGGTGGTGGGCACCACCGCGAGGCGCGCCTGACCGCCGCCTTCGATGAACCACTGACCGTGGTTGGGGTCTTGAATGGCGGAGATCTGCAGCGTCACCGACACCGTGTTCGCGGCGGTGTTCGAAGGCTTGTAGGTCGAGCTCTGGGTCAGCATCTGCGGCGTCGGAGGCGCGTGCGTGTCGAGCGTCACGGTGATCGCCGCCACGGTCGAATCGTTGCCGGCGGCGTCGCGGCTGCGGGTGCACAGCGTGTGCTGGCCGTCACCGACCACCTGCACGGTGAAGGGCAACGCCGGGTCGGGCGGGGGCTGCAAGACGCTGTTGCCGAGGTTGGTGGTGCAGGTCGCGAGGTCGGGGCCTTCCGCGAGCCGCACCTGCACGCCCGGCGCCGTCAGCTTCACGCGCGCCGACTGGTTGTTGATGTAGTTCGCGCCGGTGCCGGTCTGCACCACGCTGATGCCCGGCGGGGCGGGGAACGCGGTGTCGATGTCGATGCTCGACTGGGTGTCGGTCACGTTGCCCACGGAGTCGCGATAGCGCGCGTAGACGATGACCGTGGTGCCGTTGGTGGCGGGCGAGGCCAGCGTGGTCGAACCGGAGAACGTGATGAACCCCGTCGGCGCCGGAGTTCTCGCGACGGCCCAGGTGGTGGCGCCCTGCGCGGTGCCGTCGACGGTGAGCGTGGTGTTGCCGCCGCTGACCTGCGACGCATTCACGTACGCGGCGCCGCTGTTGATGCGCACGCTCGCGCCGCTGGGCGGCGTGGTGTCGAGCGTGATGACGGCCTGGGCCGCGCTGGTGGCGTTGTGCGCCGTGTCGCGAACGCAGGCCTGCCACGTGTACGCGCGGTCGGCGCCCAGCGTGAGCCGCAGCGAGGAGGTCAACGGCTGCCAGCTCAGCGCGCCGGTGCAGGCCACCGGGCTGGCGTTCTCCACCAGCGCGACGTCGACCGGCGTCTCACTGCAGCCGCTGAAGCTCACCGCGGTGGTGGTGACGGCCGTGAAGCCGGCGGGCGGCGTCACGCCGTTGATGCCTTCGTTCGAGAGCACCAGTTGGCAACCCGAGGGCGGCGTGGTGTCGACGCGCGCGCTCACCGCGCTCAGCGTCGCCGTATTCCCCGCGGCGTCGCGCAGACAGCCGCTCACCGTCACGGTGCCGTTGGAGGTGCCGAGGTCGAAGGTGGCGAGCGACGCGGCGCCGGGCGCCACGAAGGCTGCCGACGAAACTGCCGCGCAGCTCGCGATGGCGCTGGTGGAGAAATAGACGCCCGTCGCGTCACCCGGTGAGACCGCGACCTGCACGGTTCGATTGCCGAGCACGGCTCCCGAGCTCGACGCGAACACCTGCACCGGCTGGCCGTCGGCGCTGGCGCCGACGAGCGTGAAGCTGCCGGTGGGCGCGACGCGGTCGAGCGTGATGGTGCTGGCCGCGCTCGCGACCGGGTTGCCGGCGGCGTCTTTGAAATACGCGCGCACGGTGTGCAACCCGTCGGCGTCGGGCAACGTGAACGCCAGCGGGCCGGTGACGGTGGTGGGGCTGGTCGGCGGCGTCGCGGGCAGGAGCGCGCCGTCGATCTCCACCTGCACCGCCTGCGACGGAGAGAGCTCGCGGTCGTCGGTGACCGTCGCGGCCCACGCGCCGGTGCGGGTGTTGGTGACCGCCGGCGAAGTCAACGTCACCAACGCCGACGCGGGCGACAACGGCGTGGGCTTCTGCGTGTCGAGAATGATGGTCGCGACCTGCGGCGCCGACTGGTTGCCGGCCGAATCGACGAAGCTGTAGTGGAGCTGCTTCACGCCATCGACCGGGTCGAGGAACGTCGCCAGCGTCGTCGCCGGAGCCACCTGCTGCGGCGTCGCGCTGGCCAGCGCGGTGGCGCTCGTGGCGAAGCGCACCTGCAACCCGCCGTCGTTCGGCTCGGCGTTGGCGCTCACCTGCAGAAAGACGCGAACCTCGTTGGTGTAGCCGGGCTTCGTCGCCGCGGCGCCGTCGCTGATGGTGATGGAGGTGCCGGTCGGCGCGAGTGAATCGACCACCACGACGGCGGAGACCGGCGCGCTCGCGTTGCCGGCGTTGTCGATGAGCTGCGCGAAGACCTGCACCGGGCCCTGCGCGTTGGTGCCGCGCGTGAAGACGTCATCGCGCTGGTACGTGCGGCGGGGCGCGTCGACCTGCCCGCTCGTCACCGTCGCTCCCACGCGCATGAACGCGACGCCCGAGGCCACGCCCGGAGCGCCGGGGTCGGAGCCATTCAACGAGAAGGGGAGCGGATCGGTCTGCGAGGTGAAGCCGCTGCCGTCGCCGAGGCGAAGCGTGGGCGCGCCGGGCGGCGTGGTGTCGAGCACGACCGACGCGGTGACCTCCACGCCTTCGACGCCGAGCGCGTCGCGCACCTGCAGGTGAATGGTCTTGATGGCGTCGCCCGCCGAGAGTTGGAAGGCGATGGCCGTGCCGCCGTCGGCGCCGAAGGGCTGAAACGCCGCGCTCGCGAGTTCCGCGCTGCTCTCCGCCGCGCGCCAGGCCGCGACGTTGGTGGTGTCGTTGAGCGTCAGCAGCACGTCGCGCACGGCGGTGAAGCCCGGCGTGTTGGTGGAATCTCCGTCGTCGATGGCGAACGCGCCCTGCACCGCGGTGAGCTGCGCCAGCGGCGGGTTGAGCACCGTCTGCTGCGCGTCGTTGATGTGGAAGACGGCCGAGGTGACGGTGCGGTAGCCGGTGCGCTCGGCGCGCAGCGTGTAGTCGCCGACCGGCACACCGGTGATGCGGAAGGTGCCCTTCGAGGGCTCACCCGACGACGCCGCGACGCTGGCTGAATACGCGGTGCCATCGATGAACACCGTGGTGTCGCGCAGCGGGCTGTTGTCGCCCATCTGCACTTCGCCTTCGACGCCGCCACGGTCGAGCAGCAGGCGCTGCGGCGCGAGCGTCACGTCGGCACCCGCGACGACCTGGGCCTCGATGCGCTGCGTTTCCTGATGGTAGCCCTGCGCGACGAAGCGCAGCACGCGCGCGCCCGCGGGCAGCCCGCCGAGCGTGAAGGTGCCGTCGCTCGCGGTGGTCGTCGAAGCGCCCGTCTCCGAGGAGATGACGACGCCGGCGGCGGGCGTGCCTCCGTCGTCGGCGCCGTCGATTTCGCGCGTCACCGAACCCAGCACCCGGCCGGGGTTCAACGCGAAGACCAGCGCGTCGTCAGCCAGCGTGACCTGCGCGTGCGCGCTGAGCACGACGTTGGGAAGCGCCGCGGTGACGAACGACGGGTGCGTGGCGCGCAGCGTGTAGCTCGCCGGCGGCAGCCGCAGCGCGAAGAGACCCGATTCGCCGACCGTGGTGGTGGCGACCAGCCGCAGGTCGGGCTCGAGCAGCGCCTCGACGGTCGCACCCAGCGGCGTCACGCCCGACGCGGCGACGTGAATGGTGCCCGACACGTTGCCTGCGTTGTCGTCGGCCTGCGTGGCGTAGAGCGTGAGGATGCCGAGCGTGCGCGTCTGCGCGCTGGCGATGCTGAAGGTCTTCTCGAGCGGCAGGAACCCGTCGCGGTTCGCGGCCGCGACCCAGATGCCCGGGCGAAGGCCGCTGACCTCAAAGGCGCCGTCGGTGCCGGTGTCGACGGTCTGCGCCGCGCCGCTTTCCGGCGTCAGCGTGAGCGTCAACCCGGCGACGGGCGCGCCATCAGACGTCGCGACGCTGCCCTCGACCTTGCCGACCTGCGGCTCAGGAAGGTCGAGTGAAACGCAGCCGGTTGAAAGAAGAACCCCGAGGCACGACGACAACAGCCACATTCGCTGATGCATGAAGAAAACTCTCGCCCAACGCTTCGACGCGCGCCACAGCGCCCCGTCTTCGAGGGAAAATGACTCGCCGCGCGGGAGTAGGAGTAATTTGCGACTCCGGTGATCAACTCCACGCGACTGGCGATGGTGCTGTGCGTGTCGATCGCCTCGGCGGCCTTCGCGCACCACGCGTTGTCGATCGCGCTCACCCCCGAAGAGCACGCCTGGCTTCTCGCGCACCCGGTGATTCGCGTCGCGCAGGTCGCCGACTTCGGCCCGTTCTCGTTCGTGAACGAGCGCGGCGAGGTCGAGGGGTTGAACGTCGACTACCTCGCGCTCATCTCGCAGGAGACCGGCTTGCGCTTCGAGAACCTCGTGACGCCCACGCTCGATGCCGCGTTCGAGAGCCTGAAGAAGCGCGACGCCGACATGGTGATGGCCATCGGAGAGCAGCCGGCCCGCAAGGAATTCATGCGCTACACGCGGCCCTTCGAGTACTCGCCCGACGCCATCGTCACTCGCGCTGATTCGCCGTTTCTCTTCGACCTGCGCGCGTTGGACGGCAAGCGCATCGGCATCGCGTCGAGCAGCGCCACCCTGCCCAACTCCATCGCGGCCCAGGCGCCGGAGGCCACGGTGGTGCGCTTCCCCTCGATGGCCGACGCGGTGCGCGCGGTGTCACACGGTGAAGTGTTCGCGGCGGTCACCGATGCGTCGGTCGCGGCCTTCACCGTGAAGCACGACCGGCTCACCAATCTCCGCGTCGGCGGCGTGTTCGTCGCGGGAGACGTGCACGTCGGCGTCCGCCCTGATTACGAGCCGCTGGTCGGCATCATCGACAAGGTCTTCAGCGCGTTGCCGACCGAAGAGCGCATCGCCATCGGCAACCGGTGGATGGCGCTCGACTACGAGTCGGATCGCCGGTGGGAACGCGCGTCGCAGTTGTTGCTCGGGGCGCTGGTGCTCGGCGCGGTCGTCGGCGTCTTCCTCGTGCTCAGCGCCCGGAGGCGCACGCGCGAGCTCTCGGTGCGCAAGCGCATGCAGGAAGAGCTCGAAGTCACCCGTGACGCGCTCGAGCTCGCGAACCGTGGGCAGAAGGGGTTGATGCGCATGATCGCCCACGACCTGCGCAACCCGCTGTCGTCGCTGGTGATGAGCGTGGAGACGCTGAAGATCATCGAAGACCCGAAGATGCAGCGCGAGGTCACCGGCGACATCGACGCGTCGGTGCACCGCCTGCAATCGCTCATCGACACGCTGGTCGACGTGCAGGCCATCGAAGACGGCAAGCGGAGCTACAAGCTCGCGCCGCTCTCGCTGTCGAAGGTGGTGCGCGACACCGTCAGCGCGCTGCAGGATTCCGCGAGCAAGAAGACCATCACCCTCCACGTGCAAGGCGGCGACACGCCGGAGGTCGAGAGCGACGCTTCGGCGCTGCGGCAGGTGGCCGACAACCTGCTGTCCAACGCCATCAAGTATTCGCCGCGCGGCTCGGAGGTGTTCGTCACCATCTCCTCCGACGACGCGTGGGTGCGCTTCGCGGTGCGCGACTCAGGCCCCGGCATCAGCGCCGAGGAGCGCGAGCGGCTGTTTCACAAGTACGGCCGCGGCTCCGCGACGCCGACGGGCGGTGAGCAGTCGACCGGGCTCGGGTTGTGGATCGTTCAGCAGATCGCCACCGGCCTCCGCGGTCAGGTGCGCTGCGGCAGTGAACCGGGTCAGGGCGCGACGTTCACGTTTCAATTGCCGCGGCGTTGATCAACCGCGGCGGCCGACGTTGTTCTGCACGAGCCGCGCGGTGCCCACGAAGCCGATGTGCCGGGGCCCGCTGAAGATGGGCCCGACGTCGACCAGCGCGACGTAGCCGGTGCCGTCTTTCGTGTAGTTGGTGATGTTGACGCTCACCGGCCGCTTCTGCGCGATGCCTTCTCGCAGCGCCACGACGGCGGCGGCCTCGGTGCCCGGCCCCTGCAGCATCTTGCCGGGCGACAGGCCG
>JBEHYH010000203.1:0-10678 GCA_048498275.1 Myxococcota bacterium
GCGAGTCGTGAGAGCGCCGTGTCTTCGAGGTCTGCATCGACCACCGCGAAGTCGAGCAGCACGTACGAGAAATACTCTTCGAGACTGGTGTCGCCCGCCGGCAGCGTCACCGTCGAAGGCGGCGCCGCGAGGTCGAGCGAAGGGAAGAAGCGCCGCGCATGCGCGAGTGTCGCGTCGGTCTTCATCCACTCCGGAGCCAGAATCGCGCGCAGCAGCGCCTGTGTCGTTTCGTTGAGCGAATGCTGCTGCAGCAGATCGAGCCCTTCGAGCGACAACGGCCCATCGGCCACTCGCTGGAGCGCCGCTTCGTCGCCACCCGTGTGCCATTGCTGCAGCGCCCACGCGCGCAGAAAACCTTCGGGGTGCGTGACGCCGCGACTGCCCCTCGTGCCCTGAATCGCCTCTTCGGCCTGCTTCAGAAAGGCCGCCGCGTCGACGGTGGAAAGGCCGGTCTGCATCTTCACCAGACACGAGATGGCCGCATCGAGCTTGCCGCACGCCACCAGCGCGCCACGGTCGGCGAAGAACTCCATCCACAAGCTGAAGCGGCGAAACGACATCGCGTGACTCGGCGCGTGGCGGTCGGCGCGCACCATGCTGTTGAGCAACTCATTGGCGATGTGAAACCGGCCGCCCTCGCGGCTGAACAACAGAAAGTGCGCGAGCTCGTGGCCCAGCAGCGCGCGGAGCTCGTCCGGCGAGAGCAACTCCACCACGCGGCCGCTGAGCACCACGTGGATTTCGTTCGGCACGAAGACCAGCGCGGCGTTGAGCGGCTCGCCCTGCTGCATCTGGTACAGCGTGACGGGCGCTTCCAGCCCGAGCGCGCGGCTCACGTCATCGGCGGCGGCGTAGAGCGCATCGTGCCCTTCGCGCGAGAGCCGATAGGTCGAACGAAGCAGCTCCAGCTTCACCGCCTCGCCGTGCTTCTTCCAGTAGTCGTCCGACGCGATCCACTTCCACAAGCCCGGTTCGTTCCGTTCGAGCGCCTCGGTGAGGGCCCGATGAAACGCGACCGGCTCCAGCCGCCGCTCATCGCTCATGAACGCCAAGCGTGGGAGGTCTTCGCTTCGTCCTCAAGCATTAATCACCGCGTGGTACCGTGCGCGTCACATGCACGTCGTCTTCATCGAGCCCCGTTTCCCCACGAATCAACGCTTCTTCATTCGCGCGCTCAAGGAAGTCGGCGCCACCGTCACCGCCATCGGTGAAGGCAGCAAAGAATCACTCTCGGGCGAATTGAAGTCGTGGCTCACGCACTACGAGCAGGTGCCCAGCGTGGTGAACGAAGGCGCGGTGCTCAACGCGGCGCGCTTCATCAATTCTCGCCACCGCATCGACCGCCTGGAGGCGTCTGTCGAAGCGCACATCATGTCGACCGCCAAGGTGCGCGAGGCGATGGGCATCGAGGGCACCTCGGTGAAGACCGCGTTCCTCTGCCGCGACAAGCCGTCGATGAAGCAGGCGCTCCGTGAAGCCGGCGTGCCGTGCGCGCAGTCGACCGCCGCGTCGAGCGTCGACGAGGTCATCGCCTTCGCGAAGCAGGTCGGCTTCCCGCTGATCATCAAGCCGCGCGACGGCGCTGGCGCGTCGGGAGCCTTCCGCGTCAACTCCATCGCCGACATTCAGCGCGTCGCCGATGATTCAGGGCTCTCGAAGGGCCGCAGCGTCGCCGTCGAAGAGTTCATCGAGGGCCACGAAGGCTTCTACGACACCATCACCATCGGCGGCCGCGTGGTGCACGACTTCGCCACGCACTACTACCCGAACGTGCTCGAGGCGATGCGCACGAGGTGGATCAACCCGCAGTTCATCACCACCAACCGCATCGACTCGGCCGACGGCTATTCGGCGCTCCGTGAGATGGGCCAGAAGGTCGTCACCGGCCTCGGCATCGGCACCTCGGCCACGCACATGGAATGGTTCAGCGGCCCCAAGGGTCTCAAGTTCTCCGAAATCGGCTGCCGCCCACCCGGCGTGCGCACGTGGGACCTCTACAACGTCGCCAACGACGTCGACCTCTACCGCGAGTGGGCCAACGCCATCGTGCACGGCCGCCCGGGTTCGCGGCTCTCGCGCCGTTTCTCCACCGGCATGATTGCCATTCGCCCGAGCCAGGACGGCCGCATCGCGAAGTACATCGGCCTCGACAAAATCGAGCGCGCCTTCGGCCAGTGGATGATTGACGCCCATCTGCCTCCGGAAGGCAGCGGCACGCAGCCGGTCGAAGCTGGCTACATGGCCAACGCGTGGTTGCGCTTCAAGCACCCCGACTACGACACGCTCCGCGGCATTCTCAACACGGTCGGTCAGACGGTGAAGTGCCTCGCGCGTTGATCAGCGCTTGCCCTGTGTCACCAGGGTGAAGGCGATGTTCGTCGCCGCCTGCATGCGCAGGCCACGCACGCGCAGCGCCTGAAACGCCTCTTCGTCACCGCGCACGGCCTCCTTCGCGAGCTCGTCGAACACCCGCCAAGCGACGGCGAGCGCGGAGGTGAGGTCTTCTTTCGAAATGCCCTGCTGCACGCGCAGCTTGAAGTTCGCGGTCATCGCCTTCACGTAGAGGTCGAGCGAGTGGTCGCGGACCGACGCGAACAGCAGATCCATCGAGCGGCCGAGCATGAGGAACAGCTGCGGCCGCGAAATGCTGGCGTAGGTCTTCAAACGCGCGGCGACGACCGCCTCCGTGAGGCGGCCCTGCCACTCGTTTCGATGCAACACATAGAAATTCCACAGACGCTCTTCGGCATCCATGTGACTCCCCCGATGACTCGTCTGTGCCGGAGCGGGCCCGGCAGCAGGCGGGGGTGCATCAGCGCTTGTCCTTGTGCTTCTGCTGCCCCGGAGGGCCGCCGCCGTGCTTCCAGTGTTTGTACTGGCCGGGCGGCAGACGAACGATGGAGCCCGGAGGCTCTCCGCGCACCCAGCCGCCGCGGTGGTCGCGCGTGTAGAACCAGTGGTCTCTGCGGCGCACCCAGTAGACGTGGTTGACGACGAAAATCTCGTCATCGTTGTCTTCGACCACTTCGACGCCGGGCTGCACCACGACGACCGGAGGCGGCGCCGGGAAGACGATGGTCGGCGCGGGGATTTGAACGACGATCTGCGCCGAGGCGACCGACGAGCACAGAATCAGACTCAGGAAGAAGAGCGTGCGCATGCCCCGGTACGTGCCGTGTGTACCTGACCGGCAGGCATTTCTTTCCCACGTGGTGAGCCCGTGACTCGCGCGTGCGGCGGTGAAATTCTCGCGGCGCATGCACTCCCGCGCACTGGTGTTGGGTCTCTTCATCTCGGCGTGTACCTCTTCGACGAAAGGCACGCAGGGCGCCGAGGGGCCGCAAGGCGAACCGGGTGAGCAAGGCCCGGCCGGGCCCGCAGGGCCCGCTGGCGAAAAAGGCGCGACCGGTGACCGCGGGCTTCAGGGCCCCGAAGGTCTGCAAGGCCCTCAAGGGGGAGTCGGTCCCACTGGCCCCGCAGGCGCCGCCGGAGCTCAAGGGCCGCAAGGTCCTCAGGGCGCGCAGGGCCTCCCCGGCGTTCAAGGTCCTCCCGGAGTCGCAGGTGCGCAAGGCCCTCAAGGCCCGGCCGGCCCACAAGGTCTGCAAGGCGAAACCGGTCTGCTCAGCGCCGGCGCTTCGACGGGCGTCGTGCCGTATTGGAACGGCTCGAGCTGGGTGCTCGACGGCACCAACTTCTACAACGCGGGTGGGGGGCTCGGCGTCGGCACCACGACTCCCATCTCGGCGCTCACCGTCGTCGACAACGCGCTCAACGGTTGCCGCTTCTGCCGCCGCTGGGCTGACAACAACGGCCGCGCAGGCGCCGCATGGAGCTGCACCGGTCTCGATGTCGCCAACCAGCTCGACTTCGTGGGCGACGTCGATGACACCGATGATCTCGACTTCGCGATGGTGTGCCCTTCAGGCCCGGCCGAGAACTTTCAGCTCTGTCGCCGCGCTGCCGACAACAACGCGCGCCTCTCGACCGAATGGAGCTGCGTCGACCCGATTTCATCAACACCCGCGACGGGCGTCGCCTGCGGCACCGCCGGTATTCTCTGCACCGACTTCGCGGGTGACGTGAACGCCGACGACGACTTCGATGTGCTCATCAAAACCAAAGTGCCCGGTCGCGCTCTGCTCACGACCTGTGGCATCGGCGTGCGCTGGGCTGACAACAATGGCCGCGGCGCCGCTCCCTGGCGCTTCGCGGCCATCGGTCATGCGCTGCGCACCGACTTCGTCGGCAACGTCGATGCGAGCGATGACCTCGACTTCATGCTGACCTGCAGCATCCCCTTCGAAGACCCGTGATCAAGGCACGATCGACGCGCAGTCGGCCGCGCAACTGAACGTCGCCGAGGTGCACGAACGGTCCGTGATGCACGCGTTGCAGACGTCGGCCTTGCGGCGGTAGTCGGCGTCGTCACCCTTCGCGCGGCACTTCGACGCGCACGCCGACGCGTCGTAGTCATTGTTGAAACACGATTTGTACCGGTCGCAGATGGCCGCGCAGTCGAAGACGTTGTCGACCTTCTGCGCGACAGAACAACCGAAGCCAGCCAGCAGGACGATTCCAAGTGTGAGGGTTCGCATGGAGTTCGTTTACCCGCGTCAGCCGGCACCGCAACTTGAGTGTCGGTGGGGTGACGACATTCTTCGATGCGGGAATCGCGCGCTCGGAAAGCGCGGAGGCACACATGAGCGACACCTGCCCACCGGTGTGGGCGCGTTTTTCCGAAAGCGTGCGCGGCTCAGACTAAGAACCCGCCCCGATGCACGGAGAGAAGCAGTGAAAGGTGTCTTGTTGGGCCCGCAGCAGTTGAAGCAATCGCTCGGCGCCGCGGTGAAGGTGCTGGGCCGTGAAGGCCCCATCGCGCTGGTGACGTGCGGCTGGCAGGAACGCGAAGACCAGGACGAAGAGCTGCCCGCGCTCCTTGGCCGGCCGACGGTGAACCTCAAGCTCTACGAGCGCGGCGAGCAGGTGCTGGCGAAAGACCCCGAGTACGCCAAGGCGCACCGCTCGCGGCAGGAAACGCTGCGGCAGATTCAGGAGTTCTACCGCTTGCGCCTCGAGCGCACCTTCGACGCGGCCATCGACATCGACCGCAAGTCGCAGGGCAGCGACATGGCGGCCGATGAGCTGCGGTTGTCGTTCGAACAGATTCGCCGCCTCGATTCAGAACACCTCGACCGCGTGGTGGCGCTGCGTGAGGCGTGGGAGCTCCAGCTCAAGCCCTTCGAGCGCCCCGCCATCGCGAAGCACCGTGAAGAAATCAAGAAGCTCCTCGAAGGCACCGGCACGCTCGCGGTCGCGGGCGGTCACGTCGCGGTGCTGCTCAACCGCTTCCGCATGTTCGGCGTCACCGAGCTGCTCGACGACCAGCACCTCATCGCCTGGAGCGGCGGGGCGATGATCACCGGCGGCCGCGTGGTGCTCTTTCACGAGAGCCCTCCCGAAGGCGTCGGTATTTCAGAAGTGCTCGAACAGGGCCTCGGTCTGCATTCAGGAATTCTCCCGCTGCCGAACCCGAAGCTGCGTTTGAAACTCGACTCGGCCTTCCGCGTGGGGTGGATGAGCCGCCGTCACGCACCGCTCAAGTGCATCGCGTTCGACCAGGGCGAGTTCGTCTGCTTCAGCCGTTCGAAGTGGTACGGCGCTGAGGGCACCTGCCAGTTGAACGTCGACGGCTCCGTCACCACCGGGTGGGCGTCATGAGCGCGCTGGCCATCGACAAGGTGAAGTCAGGCGAACTTTCCATCGACAAGTTCATGGAGGGCGGCTCATTCCCCCTCGTGGAAGGCACGCGCGTCACCTTCGTGTTCCGGGGCGCGGCCGAAGCGGTGCACCTCAAGACGTGGGTCTACGGGCTCGACAACTCGCAGCCGTTGCACAAGCTGCCGGCGGGCGACCTCTGGTACCTGACGCTCGAAATCCCCCGCATGTCGCGCGTCGAGTACAAGCTCGAGGTGGTGCGCGGAGGCCATCGCGCGTGGATCCTCGACCCGCTCAACCCGTTCCACGCGACGGACCCCTTCGGCGCGAACTCCGTAGTGCATGGCGACGGCTACGCGATACCGGAATGGACGCAGTTCGACCCCGAAGCGCGGCCCGGCACGCTCGAACCGTGGGTCATCAAGAGCGCGGCCTTCAACGACACGCGGCGCTTCAACGTGTACCTGCCCGCGCGTTTTCGAAAATCGCGGCGCTACCCGCTCATCTTCGTGCACGACGGGCCTGACTACGTGCGCTTCGCGAACCTGAAGACGGTGTTGGACAACCTCATTCACCGCCTCGAGATCCCCGACGTCATCGTGGCGTTGTCGGGTTCACCCAATCGCATCGGCGAATACGCCAACGATGAACGGCACGCGCGCTTCGTGACCGAAGAGGTGGTGCCCGACCTCGAGAAGCGGTTGCCGTTGCTGGGCACTCCGCGCGGGCGCTGCCTGATGGGCGCGTCCTTCGGCGGAGTCGCGGCGCTCTCGACGGCCGTGCGCTACCCGGGTTTCTACGGGCGGCTGCTGCTGCAGTCGGGTTCGTTCGCGTTCAACGACATCGGGCAGCAGAAAGAGCGCGGCGCGCTGTGGGACCCGGTCGTGAAGTTCATGAACAAGTTCCGCGAGAACCCGACGATGGTCTCGGAGAAGGCGTTCATCTCGTGCGGCATGCACGAGCCGCTCATCTACGAGAATCGCTCACTGGTGCCGATGCTCCAGGCGACTGAAATGGAGTTCCGTTACGTGGAGTCGCGCGACGGGCACAACTGGGAGAACTGGCGCGACCGGCTGCGTGAAGGGCTCGCGTGGTTGTTCCCCGGGCCGTTGCGCATGGTCTACGAGTAGCGAGCTCCCGAAGCGAAGCGCGTCGACAAACCCGAGGCTCACTTCGTCGCGGGTGCGTCTATGAGCGCGCCATGATGCTCATCCTGCTCCTCGCGTCGGTGGTGAACGCGGCTCCTCCGTGCGCCAACGTCGATGCGTGCGTCAACGAAGGTCTGCGCCTCGACCGCTCTTCGAAACTTGCCGAACGAAAGCAGGCCGCGGCCTACGAGCGCGCGTGCGACCTGAAAGACTGGAGCTCCTGCGCGAGCGTCGGCTTCATGTACGCCGAGGGCGACACCGGTACCAAAGACCCGAAGCGCGCGTTCGCATTTCGTCAGCGCGCGTGTGACGGCGGCGTGAAGCTGGCCTGCACCGACCTCGGCATTCACTACGCGACCGGTGATGGCGTCGAGAAAGACGTGGCGAAGGCCCTGCCGCTCCTCACCCGTTCGTGCGACGCGCGAATTCACGATGGCTGTCTGCACCTCGCCTTCTTGAAGCGCGACGCGGGTGAGCGGCCAGCGGCGCTGGACCTCTTCGTGAAGGCCTGTGACTTCAACATGAAGAGCCCGGCGTGCCGCGAAATCCCCACGGTGGTGAACACGCTCACGCCCGACGAGCAGAAGAAGAGCGCGGGGCTCGTGGCGTCGGCGCTCCGGCTCGCGTGTGAGTGCGGCGTGCCCGACACCTGCCGTTGATCCATTGCGGCGCGCTCCAGAATGGAGCGGTTGCTCAACGCTGGTGCGTTTCAGCGCGCGGCTCGCTCGGAAGAATCGCTGGCATTCGCTTCGCAGTGACCGCGGCGCATGACCGCCAGACCTCCGAAGAGCATCGTTTCGAAAGACGGTTTCGCCCTTCACTCCGAAGCAGAAGAAAGCGGCCCGGGCTGGCGCGCCGGAAAACCCGATGAAGACCCGGAGAAGTTGAAGAGCTGGGGCATCATCTCCGCGAAGCCGAGCGAGTACCTCGTGCACTTCCGCAACGGGAAGCTGCGCGAGCGCAGCAGCGGCCAGGGCGCGTCATGTTTCAAATGGCCCAGCGACACGGTCGCGGTCATCCCCACCACGCTCAAGGAGGTGATGTTCGAGGCCTCGCAAATCACCTCCGACAACGTCGACGTGAAGATTCGCGGCATGGGCATCTACCGCATCGCCGACCCGCGCCGCACGTTCCGCCTCTTCAACTTCTCGTTCCGCGAGCGCGCTGAACAGAAGCTCGCGTTCGCCATCGCCGACATGTGCCGCTCGACCGCGAAGTGGCTCGTCTCGAACATGTCGGTCGAGGAATGCATCCGCAAACGCAAAGAAGAAATCGCCGCGGAGCTCCGCCGCGAAATCGCGCAGGTCGTCGGCGGCGACCACGGCTGGGGCGTCGAGGTCGCGACCATTCACATTCAAGACGTGTGGGTGGTGAACCGCGAAATCTTCGAAGCGATGCAGGAAGAGCACAAAAGCCGCGTGATGCTCAGCGCCGAGCGGGCTCGCCTCGAACGGGAGCTCAAGCTCAAAGAAGAGCGCCTCGCCGGTGAGCGCGCCGCGAGAGAAGCCGAGGTGCGCGTGAAGGCGGAGCTCGCGGAGGTCGAACGTGCGGCGCTCGCCCGCGACATCGAAGGCAAACGCGCGCTTGAGCTGCAGCAGATCGCCGCCGCGCAGGAAAAGATGCGCCGTGAATTGGAACGCGACGAAGCGCTCGCCCTCGCGCGCAAGAAGACCGACGCCGCCGCGGCCGCCGCCGAACGCGCGCGCGTGGAGGCCGCTGAATCACTCGCCGATTTGAAGGCCCGCGCGCTCGCGCAACGTCAGCAGGAGGCGAGCGCGGCGCAGCTCCAGCGCACGCTGACCGAACTGCAGGGCCAGGAAGCGGCGCATCGCGAGCAGCTCCAGTTTCAGCGCGAGTCGCGCGACATCGAGAACGCGGTTGGAGATCAACGCGTCGCCGAGCGCTTCATCACCGAAGCGCTGCCGCAGATCGCGCAGGCCTTCAGCGCGCAGTTCGGCCGCATCAGCGTGCATCAGTGGGGAGGCGAAGGGTCAGGCCTCGCTCCGCTCGCGTCGGGGTTCGGTCAACTGCTCGAGGTCGCGAAGAGTCACGGCGTCGACCTCGGCCGCATTCTCGGCGCGCCCGGCGACGAAAAAACGCCTCGCGATGGCTCACAGTCAGACTGAAACACCGCTCGGGAAAACAGCGTCGACGCTTCGATGCGGGTAAACCTCCCGGCCATGCGAACGCTCCTGATGACGCTGTCCGCGGTGGTCTTTCTGGCGTGCCCCATGACTCCCGGTTCAGACGGTGGCACGGGCGGTGGTTCTGGCGGCGGCACGGGCGGAGGCACCGGCACCACGAACACCGGCCGCATCTACGGCTCGGCCAACGCGCTCGTCGCGCAGTCAGACCGCTTCGTGGTGGCCGGTGAAGCCATCTCGGGCACGGGCTCGAACCGGGAGGAAGACTTCCTGGTGACGCGCATGCTCGCCGACGGCGGCCTCGACACCACGTTCGGCACGGCCGGCTACACGACACTGACCTGGCCGACGTACCACTACGCCGACCCCTTCGACGCCGGCCTCGACATCGACATGACCACCGATGTCGCCTTCGCGGTGCAGCAGCAGGGCACCAAGCTGCTGGTGGCCGGCACGGTCGCTTCGCAGGGCGGCCAGAGCGGCGCGTATGGCCTCGCGCGCTTCTCGGCCGATGGCGCGCTCGACACCACGTTCGGCACGGGCGGCAAGGCCGATATCCGCTTCGGGCCGCTGGTCGGAGGCACGGCGGATCAGCTCGCCCAGCGCGCCGACGGCAAGCTGTACGTCGCGGGCCTCACGGCGCGCGCGGTCGACACCACCAACAACGCCGACTTCGGCGTGGCGCGCTTCACCGCGGAAGGCGCCGTCGACACCACCTTCGCCACCACCGGCGCGGCCAGCTTCGACTTCGGCAAGAACGAGGTCGCCCGCAGCCTCGCCTTCCAGGGCAACAAGGTGATTCTCGCGGGCGGAGACGACTTCGCCGTCACCCGCATCAACGACGACGGCACGCTCGACACCACCTTCGGCGTCAACGGCGTCGCGACCAGCCCCGGCGGTCAGGGCCACGTGATGCGCGTGCTGCCGGGCGGAGAGCTTCTCGTCGCGGGCTCCGAGCGCCGCACCGGCGCCGACCAGCCGTGGGACATCAAGCTCGTGCGCTACACCGCCGAGGGGCAGCTCGACGGCACCTTCGGCGCCGCGGGCGTGGTGAAGCTGGCCTTCGATGACCATCAGGTGTCGGTGCTCTCGCTCGACCTTCTGGCCGACGGCCGCATCGTGCTGGGCATGACCGCCGGCTTCGGCCTCACCGGCGCGCCCTACGCATCGGTTGCGCGCCTCACCGCCGCGGGCGCAATCGATGCGGCCTTCGGCACCGCGGGCCTCGGCGTGCTGCTCGACGGCCTGCCGCTTCTGGGCACCACCTTCCCCGCGTCGCCCAACCACGCCATCGTGAGCGGCGGGCGCCTCCACTACGTCGACACCAACACCTTCGGCTCGCCGGTCTACGTCATCTACGGCAGCGCCGGTCTCTGACTGCGTTTCGCTTACCGGATTGATGAGGCACTTGAAGTTGCACTCCGTGAGCGCTTCTTGCATGTGGCGCCCCCAGAGATGGCCTCGCATCACACCGAAGAAAAAGTCCTGAGCGTTCACCACTGGTCTGACCGGCTCTTCAGCCTCACCACGACGCGCGACGCGAACTTCCGCTTTCACAACGGGCAGTTCGTGATGATGGGCCTGATGGACGAAGGCAAGCCGCTGATGCGCGCCTACTCGATGGTGTCGGCGAGCTACGAGGAGACGCTCGAGTTCTATTCCATCAAGGTG
>JBEHYH010000204.1:0-10661 GCA_048498275.1 Myxococcota bacterium
GTTGCGCGCGTCGCTGGTGGGAGCGCTCGCGGCCGACGTGCTAGCGCGGAGTGACGCGAAGCACGTCGCGGTGCTGGGTTCAGGCGCCGCGGCCTCGAGCGCGCTCAAGGCGCTGAGACTCGTGCGGAGCATCGAGCACGTGTGGCTCAACGAAGAGAACGAAGCCGAGAACTTCGCGCGGGCCCGTTCTCTGGCGACCACGATGTCGATGGCGATTCACGCCGCTGAATCGGTCGAAGAAGCCGTCGCCGCCGCCGACCTCGTGTTGCTCACCGGCAGCGTTGCTCTCGGCGAGCTCAGGCTGCGGGCGGGCACGCACGTCTCCGTGGTGCAGGCGAACGCGTTCAACTTCGCGCCGCTGGCTCCGGGTGAATTGCAGCACGCCCGCGCGTTCTCCGACGGCGCGTTCCCCTGGAAGCAGGGCGCGGCGCTCGGCGAGGTGTTGCGGGGTGCGCCCGGCCGCGTCGACGCCGACGACGTGACGTTGTTCGCCGGGGTCAGCCCGCCTCAGCTCGATCTCATCGCCGCGTTTCATGTCTACGAAGGCGCGCGGCATGATGAAGCCCTCACCCGTCTCGATCTGGAGTCGTGAATGCGTCACCTCCTCGCGTTGCTGCTGTTGTGTGCCTGCACGAAGAACATCGAGGTGAAGCCGGTGGAGCGGAAGGCCGTGCGGCTGCTGACCGCGACGCCCGAGCGGGAGACCGAGAAGATCCCCGATGTGGCCATCACGCTCGAAGCCGATACGGACCAGGAGCGCACGCCGCGCGTGGTCGCGACCGGTGACTCGCCGATGTTGTCTGCCGATGGCGCCGACGTGTGGCTCGCCGGCGACGAGGCGGGCACGCAGGGCTTCGAGGTCGACAACGCGATTCTGATCGAGGTCTATGGAGACGACGGCAAGCGCATCAACCGCGCGGCCGTCGGCTACTTGAATGGGCTGTCGGAGGGAGCCGAGAGCATCGACCTGCTCTCGCGCCGCGCGTTCCGCTTCGAGGCGAACGAAGTGAACCTGCGCGCGCTGCTGCCCGAGACGGGTTTCTTTCGCATTCACGCCTCGGTGCTCGACACCGGAGGCGTCGGCCGCGTGAGCGACGTGTTCTTGATCATCACGCCGCGCGCCCGGAAGGAGAGCGACGGCCTCCGCGAGTGACCGCTAGAAGAGCCCGGGGCACGTCTGCGGCGTGAAGTTCATGTAGAGGTTCGCGCCCTTCACGCTCTCGCAAAACTGCTTGTGTTCATCGGCGGGCCGAATGGCGGTGAAGTAGACGGTCAACACCGTGGCGGCGACGACCGCCACGCCGATGGCCACCCAGAGGTACCATTTCTTCCACACCGGCTCCGGCTCCGAGGAGACCGCCGCGACGGGACCGGGATCGGTCAGCCCCGGCGTGAGATCGGTGCGCACCGGCTTGTCGCTCGCCACCTCGTCGGGCTGGAACTTCACCGACACCGGGTAGTCCTTGCCGGCGACCAGCGTGATCTTCTGGCGGCTCTCGGCGTAGCCCTCCTTCACCACTTCGATTTCGGCGGGGCCCGCGGGCACCTCGACATCAGACAGCGGCGCCGTGCCGATGCTGCGACCATTGAGCAGCACCTGCGCGCCCGGCACGTCGCTGGTCACCGACAGCACCGCGGCGACCGGCGTCAGCTTCGCTTCGACTTCGATCAACTTGCCGCCGGGCACCAGCAGCTTCTTCACGAACGCCGCGTAGCCGGGGCGCTTCACGGTGATGGAATGTTCGCCGGGCGACACCGGCTGCGAGGGCAGGGGCAGCGTGCCGACTTCTTTGCCGTCGATGGACAGCACCGCGCCCGTCAACGTCGACGACGCGAGCTTCACGCTCACCTCGGCCTTCGCGGCGATCGGCGCGATGGGCGCGAGATCGTCGTCATCGGTCACCACCGGCTTGCCCTTTGGCGGCTTGGCCTTGGGTTTCGGCTTGGCCTTGGGCTTGGGCTTCTGCTTCCCGATGGGCGCGAGCGGCGCGAGATCATCGTCGTCTTGCGCGTACGCGCCGGTCGACAGCGTGAGGGCCAGGAGCAGCAAACTCGCGCGCTTCATCATGGGCGGCGACACTAACACCCGCTCATGCGGTGGTTGATCCCGATTCTTGTGTGCGTGTCTTGTGTGCGTGCCACGCCCGCACCGCCGCCCCCCGTGCCCGACCCGGTGAACGTGCCCGACGGTTGTCTCGAACCGCTGTCGGGGCCGTGGCGCTACGCCGGTGATGAAGCGTGGCAGTACTCGGCTGACGACGACGGAGGGACGCTGGTGCTGCACGTGACGCACACTGCCCGCGCCGACGCCGGGTTCGTGCCGCGCAAGTTCCGCAAAGGGCCGGAAAAAGTGGTGCTCGCCCCGGGTGAAGCGGCGCTGATGCTCGCCGACGCCGGTGAGGTCGTCATCGATGGCGGCGTCGCCGATGCCGGCGCGGTCGTCCACGCCGATATCCGCGTGGAGCTCCAGCGCACCTCGCACGGCTTCGTGGGCTTCACGCTGGCGCCGGTGCTCCACCCGTCGGGCCGCACGTGTGAAGGCCGCTTCGAGACCACGGTGTTGAGCTGCGCCGACGGAGGTCTCGTCATTCAAAGCGCCGCGGCGACCGCGTTGGGCGAAGAATGTCAGAGCCCTCCGCGCCCGCGACCACCGGAGCCGTTGATCCACACGCTGATCCGCCCGCCATTCGTGGCCGACGCCGGCTGACTTCGCCGCGTGGCGTCAAACGTTTTGCCGTGGAGCTTGATGCCATGGCGTGGCTGTCACGTGTAGGGTGTCGTGCATGTCTCGTTCCCTCACGGCGATTGCCATCTGCTTCCTCGCCAGCATCAGCGGCTGCAAGTGCAAAGAGAACCCGCTGGCACCGAAGAACGTCTGCCAGGGCGTTCCGAATCTCGTGGAAGGTATGACGGAGGCCTGCACCGACGACGCTGCGTGCGGCAATCACGCGGAGTGCAAGACGACCAAGGCCAAGCCCGACACCATGTGCTGTGTCTTCACCGACCGCACCTGCACCACCGAAGCTGACTGCTGCCCGGGCCAGACGTGCCGCGCCGACGCGAAGCAGTGCTTCGACAAGTTCACCGGCTGCACCACCGACGCCGACTGTGGCAGCGGCGGAGACAAGTTCTGCGAGGAATACACCGACGTCTACGGAACCTCGAAGCGCTGCAAGCTCCACGCGTGTGGCGACACCGGCGTGTGCCCCGCGGGTCAGGCGTGCTTCAACGGCGAATGCCTGGCGGGGCTGCCGTGCGACGGCCACTGTGATTCGGGCAAGGGCTGCGTCGCCGACATCAATCGCTGCCAGGACTATTCGCTCGCCAGCATGAACCCGGCGCGCCCCACCGCGGCGTGCCCGATGACGTGCAACGCCGGCTTCATCGGCACGTTCAAGGACCCGACCAACATCTGGGACTCGTGCGATCTCCCGAAGGTCGCGTGCGTCTGCGCCGAGCTGCCTCCGCTGCTCAGCAACGACCTCGGCCGCTTCTCCGCCATCTCGTCTGACCCGGGTAAGGACCTCTACGTTTCTGAGTACGACGGCCAGTACGGCGACCTGGTGGTGGTGCGTTACGGCCTCGACGGCGTCGTGAAGTCGACCGACTACATCGACGGCGTGCCCACGGCGGCTCCGACCTACGGCCCGTCGGGCGTGCGCGGCGGCGTCGCGGAGCCCGGTGATGACGTCGGCCGTTACACCGACGTCGCGGTCTCGGGCGGCAAGGTGTTCGTCAGCTACTACGACGTGACCAACGGCGACTTGAAGTTCGCGCTGCGCGGCGCTGACGGCACGTGGAGCAAGCACTCCGTCGACTCCGCGGGCAACGTCGGCATGTACACGTCGATCGCGGTGGGCCCCGACGGCAAGCCGAGCATCTCGTACTTCCAGTACTCCGCTGACGCGACCTTCGATGTCAGCCAGTGCCCGGGCACGCAGCCCACCGGCGCGCTCAAGAACGTCACCGCGCTGAAGATCGCGCGCGCGAACAACTCGAGCCCGGCCTCCGCCAGCGATTGGACCGTGAAGGTGCTGGCGTGCGCTGACCGCGAGCCGACGCTGAGCGCCGATGGTGGAGAGATCGAGCCGTCGCTGCAGCGCGTGAGCCCCGGTGTCGGTCTGTTCACGTCGCTCGCGTTCAGCGGGCAGAACGCGGTCATCGCGTACCAGAAGCGCAACAAGACGGGCACCACGCCGGCCGATGGCGATCTCTACGCGCTCACGGTCGATTCGTCGGGTGTGGCGTCGGCACCGGTGCTGATCGATTCGAGCGGCGACACCGGCTTCTTCCCCGATGTGAAGGTGAACACCGACGGGTCGATCGGCATCGCGTACCACGACTTCACCAGCAAGAATTTCAAGTTCTACTACCAGGCTGATCTGCACGCGGGCGCGACGGCGGAGATCATCGACACCGGCGTGAACGCGACGCTCCCGGGTGATCAGGGTTGGGTGGGCACCGACAGCGCCATCGTCTACGGCCCCGGTGGCATCACCTTCGCGCTGTACCAGGACGCGACGCACGGCGACCTCAAGCTGGCGCGCCGTGAGAATGGTTCGTGGCAGGGCCGCACCAGCCCGCGCGTCGATGGAGCGGTCGGCTTCTTCGCCGACGCCGTGCTTGAGGGGACGAAGATCTTCGCGAGCCACGCGCGCATTCACACGCGGCTCGTGGCCAGCGCGCCGACGCTCGACAACACGCTGTTGCTCGAGACCGTCACCGCGGAGTGATTTCCGCCGTTCATTGAGGAGTCCAACGGGCACCGTGTGCGAACCGGTTCAAGCACCGGCCGAACACTTTTTCCGTACGCGGAGCTCCCGCCCGTCGTCAGCCCCTGCCGCCCGTGGCTTCGCCATCTGCTCTTCGTCGAGCGCCGGTGTGTAGGAGCCCAACGGCCCGCGGGCACCGTGGAACATCGGCAACAAGCTGCGCACCGGCTTCGCGTCAGCCGATGCGCGTGATGTCTCTTCGAAGACGCGGAGCAGGTGGCGAAGGCCAGGTGCTCCACTCGAAGGCTCAGCGGCGAAGCCGGTGGCGGCAGGGGCTGACGACGGGCGGGAGCTCCGCGTACGTCGAATCAGTTCGGCCGGTGCTTGACGGCGTGTGCTCGAAATCGAGAGCGCGCTCGGCGGTGCACGCTGATCACCCTCGTTGATCAGTCGTCTTGCTGAAGCCTCGCCCGGCGATCTCGGTGGTAGTGCGGCGCGCACAACCCACGCGCGAGCACAGGGCGATCGCACCCTTCCACCGCACACCTCACGACCGTGTCATCGCGCTCCAGTTCGATGTCGAACATCGCCGCGCCGACGCTGATCAGCTTCTCCACCTGCCCGCGCGACAGGTGCGCCCGCCTCGCGAAATCGACCAGCCGCGCGTGCGAAGGGTCCTGCACTTCGAACGACGCGCCATCGCGAAACAGGTCAGCCACCTGCACCTCGAGGGCCTCGGCGATCTTCAGCAGCGTCTCGTAGCTCGGGCTGCGGCCGCCGCGTTCGAGCAGCGACGCGAAGCTCACCGAGATGCCGCTCTTGCGCGCGAACTCGTCTTGCGTGAGCCGCCGCCCTTCCCGGAGCGCACGTACACGGCGCCCCAATGCTTCGAGCGCCTCGCTGGTCTGCGACTCATCAATCATTAGACGCACCTTCTTAAGTGGCCTTAAGTTCCCGGGCCATGACCTCGGCAGAAGCCGCGAATCACTATTTCAAGAAAGCCGCCCGCATCATGGATGTCGGCGAGCGCATCGAGCGTCTGCTGATCACCCCGTTGCGCGAGATGAAGGTGCAGGTCTCCATCGAGCTCGACAACGGAGAGATCCGCAGCTTCACCGGCTACCGCTGCCAGCACGACAATTCACGCGGCCCGATGAAGGGCGGCCTGCGCTACCACCCCGGCGTCACCTCTGAGGAAGTCGAAGGCCTCGCATCACTGATGACGTGGAAGACGGCGGTCGTGAACCTGCCGTTCGGCGGCGCAAAGGGCGGCATCACCGTCGACCCCTCGACGCTCTCGCACAAGGAACTCGAGCGCCTCACGCGCAAGTTCATCGATCAGATTCACGAAGTCATCGGCCCGACCCGCGACATCCCCGGGCCTGACATGAACACCAACCCCCAGGTCATGGCCTGGGTGATGGATCAGTACAGCAAGTACCACGGTCACTCTCCGGCGGTGGTCACCGGCAAGCCCGTCGAGCTCTACGGGAGCCGCGGCCGCGACTCCGCCACCGCGCGCGGGCTGCTGGTCATCGCCAAACAGATCCTCCGTGACATCAGCATGCCGCTCAAGGGCGTGCGCCTCGCGGTGCACGGCTTCGGCAACGTCGGCAGTCACGTCGCGCGGCTCTTCCACGACGCGGGCGCAATCCTCGTCGCGGTGAGCGACGTGCACGGCGGCGTTCGCAACCCCAAAGGTCTCGACGTGCCCGGTCTCTTCGAACACGTGAAGCGCCACGGCAGCGTGAAAGATTTCGGCGGAGGCACCGCCTGCCGCGCCGAAGACGTGCTCATCACCGATTGCGACGTGCTGGTGCCCGCGGCGCTCGGGGGCGTCATCGACAAACACCTCGCGAAGGAAGTGCGCGCAAAGATCGTGCTCGAAGGCGCGAACGCTCCGGCGACGCCTGAAGCCGATGAGATCTTCGAGGAGCGCGGCGTGCTGGTGGTGCCCGACATTCTCGCGAACGCCGGTGGCGTCACCGTCAGCTACTTCGAATGGGTGCAGAACCTGCAGCACGTCACGTGGGACGAGGAGCGCGTGAACGCCGAGCTCGAACGCATCATGAGCGAGTCGTACGAAAAGGTCGGGCAGATCTCGCGGTCGAGAAAGCTGCCGCTCCGCACCAGCGCCTACGTGCTGGCCATCGGCCGCGTCGGCAAAGCCACCGTTTTGCGCGGTATCTGATTTTCATTTTCCGAAAGGCGTCACGAGCAATGAGCATCTCGACGCAGTTGGTGAAGAAGCTGATTCAGATCCCCATCTTCGGGGGGCTGACCATCGCCGAAGCCGCGGAGTTCTTCGAAGTCGCGCTCGAGACGGCGCACTCGAAGGACGCGACGCTCTTCCGCGAGGGCGACGACGGCGAAGCGCTGCTCGTCATTCTCGAAGGCGAAGTGCAGGTCACGCGCAAAGGCGTGGAGCTCGCGCGCGTCGGCAAGAACAGCGTGCTCGGTGAGATGAGCCTCGTCGGCGACGGTGAAGTGCGCAGCGCGACGGCGGTGGCGCTCACCGACGTGAAGACGCTCACCATCCCCAGCAAGCGCGTGCAGAAGATGCTCAAGGGCGATTCGGTCGCCGCGCTCAAGGTCGTCTCCAACCTCGCCGCCGTGATGAGCAGGCGGCTCGCCGCCATCAACGAGCGCCTCGTCAGCCTCTCGCCGTCACCCGGCAAGAAGAAGGAAGAGCTGGCCGACTTCGGCCGCATCCTCACCAGTTGGCAATTCTGAAAAATGCTCCTGCTCCTCCTCGCGCTCGGAGCCGCGCCCACCGCCTCGGAAGCGGGCAGGCTGGCGGCGGCGAAACAATGGGAGGAGCTGTACCTCGCGTTCGCCGCGGCTTCGCCTGATTCGGCGTCGAAGGCTGAGCGCCCGAAGATCGCCGCCGCGCTGCTCAAGGGCTGCACCGCGCTGCAGGGCGATGACCCGGTGATGGCGAACTCGCTCGGTGAAAAGAGCGTCGCGTTCAACTCGACCGCCGAAGCGCTCTTCTGCACCGGCATCACCGCGAAGCGCACCGATCAACGCGGCGCCGCCGAAGACACGTTTCGCAAAGGGCTGACCACGTTCCCGAAAGATGGCCGCTTCGGGCTCGAGCTGGGTCGGTTGTATCTCGAAGACGGTCAGCCGGCTGAAGCCGCGAAGGTGTTGCGGCTGGTGCCTCCGAAATCGAAGCAGGCCGCGGAGGCGAAGAAGCTGCTCGCGACGACGGCCGGTGAAACGAAGTCAGCCGAGCTCCCGTTCGCGCCGGGCGCCGTCGCAACCAGAGGCGAGCTCACCGACGAGCCCGCGGAGCAGACGAGCTTCCGCTCTCCCACCGGCGCGACGCCGCGCTCCACGAGCTCCAGCTACGAATCGGTCACCGACGCCGACGGCAACCGCGTTCGCCAGAACCAGTACTTCCGCATCCGCTACTTCAATCAGAAGCGCGATTTCGGCGCGCGCGCCGACTACGAGGGCAGTGTTCAGAACTCGCTCGAAGAAGCGCGGGTGAACGTGCGGCGGCTGCTCGGTGAAGCGCGCGAGCGCCCGTGCGACGTGATTCTGTATTCGCGTGACGAGTTCCGACTGCATCACGGCGCTGCGGCGTCGCAGGCCATCGCCGGCTTCTACAGTGAAGACGCGATCCGCATGAACGACTCCGCGGAGATGAATTCGCAGAACCAGGCGGTGCTGGTGCACGAATACGTGCACGCGGTGATGGATGAGATCGTAAATTTTCGCCATGGCGCCCTGCCGGTGTGGATGCACGAGGGCACCGCGGAGCTCATCGAGTGGCGCTACCAGGGTGGCGACGGCCCTCCGCTCAACTACAAGAATCGGCTCGCGGGGCTCGCGAAGAACAAGCGCCTGCCCAGCCTCGCGCAGCTCAAAGACGGCCCGCTCGTCGGCATGAGCGACCCCGGCACGATGTACGCGCTCTCGGCGATGGCGGTGCGTGAGCTCGTCGCGAAGAACGGTATGTCGGCGCTGGTGCGCATGATGCGTGATTGCGGTCGCGGAGTGCCCTTCGAAAAGGCGCTCCAGGACCACTACAGCCTGACGCTGCAGGAACTCGACGAGCGCGTGTCGGACACGCTCGCTGCGAAATAGCGGCCAACCCCGAATTCGAGAATTTCATCAAGGGTCAGGCCGGGTTAGAGTCTGCCCCCGTGTCGGACACCCAGGCAGCGATGCGCGAGTTCCGCTTTCTCGAAGAGAAGCGCACGACGAGCGGACTCACCGAAGAAGAAGCAGCCCGCTGGCAGGAGCTGGGTGTTGCCCTTGGCATCGATCTGAACGCCATGCTGCAGCCGCAACCGCAGGGCTACTACGGGCCCGACGGGCTCTGGTACCAGTACCCGCCCGGCTACGACCCGAACACCGGTCAGTACTACCCGCCGCAGCAGCCGTACTACCCACCGCAGCAGCCGTATTACGACCCGAACACCGGCCAGTATTACCCGCCGCAGCAACAGGCCTACCCGCAGCAGCCGCAGTACGACCCGAACACCGGCCAGTACTACCCGCCGCAGCAGCCCGCGTACGACCCCGCGCAACAGGCCTACCCGCAGCAGCCCCAGTACGACCCGAACACCGGTCAGTACTACCCGCCGCAGCAGCCCGCGTACGACCCCGCGCAACAGGCGTACCAGCAGCCGGCGTATCAACCGCCTCCGCAGCAACAGTGGGAGGCACCGCAACCGCCGGCTCCGCAGTGGGACCTGCCGAAGCCGCCGAGCGCTCCGCTGCCCACGCAGACGTGGAACGCGCCGGTCGCGAACCCACCCGCCGCTCCCCAGTGGGAGCTGCCGCAGCCCATCGCGAAGCCGCCGAGCTCACCGTTGCCGGCGCCGCCGTCGTCGGGCCCCGCGTTCGTCGCGCCGCGCTCGTCAGGGCCGGTGTTCGTGGGCATCGCGAAGCCTCCGTCGGCGACGTTGCCGGCGGTGAAGCCCACCGCGCCTGAAGCCGAAGAAGTCGGCACCGATGACGTGATGGAAATCTCCGATGAGGAGGTGCTCGAAGTGCCGGTGACCGCGCCTCCGCGCCGCGTCGCCGACCCGATTCCCGCGCCGGCTCCGTCGCTGCCGATCTCCATCGAAGTCGACGAAGCGCCCGCCCCGAATTGGATCGCGGAGCCTCCGCCCGACGCGGGCCCGCCGACCTCGTCGTTCGCCGCCGCGAAGTTCAGCCTCGACGAGCCTGATGACGTGCCGAAGAGCGCGTTGCCGAGCGGAGTGTTGTTGCCACCCGCTCCGGCAGACGACGACATCTCGTTCTCGTTCGATGGGCCGAGCAAGCCGGCGGCAGCGCCCGCACCGTTCACTTCGGAGCCGTCGTTCTACGACGCGCCGGCGACGAACGAAGCACCCGCCGCGCAGCCATCGTTCGACGTCGATGCGATTGCCGAGGCAGTTGCTGCTCCGGGGCCCTCGTTTGAGCTCGACGCCCCCGCGGAAGCACTCGCGACCGACGTCCCTGCGGCTCCCGCGCCGTCGTTCGAGATCAGCTCGACGCTCGATGCGCCCGTCACGGCGTCGGAGCTCAACGCGCCCACGGAAATCCCCGCTGCTCCGGCGCAATCGTTCGAACTCACCGCGCCCGCTGAATCGTTCGCTGCCGAAGTCCCCGCTGCTCCCGCGCCGTCGTTTGAGATCAGCTCGACGCTCGATGCGCCCGTCACGTCGTCGGAGTCGTTCGAACTCAACGCGCCCGCTGAATCGTTCGCGGTCGAAACGCCCACTGCTCCGGCACAGTCGTTTGAGTTCAACGCGCCTGCAGAATCGTTCGCCGCCGAAACGCCCGCTGCTCCGGCGCAGTCGTTCGAGTTCAACGCGCCCGCTGAATCGTTCGCCGCCGAAACGCCTGCTGCTCCGGCGCAGTCGTTCGAGTTCAACGCGCCCGCTGAATCGTTCGCGGCCGAAATGCCCGCTGCTCCCGCGCAGTCGTAAGAGTTCAACGAGCCAG
>JBEHYH010000205.1:0-10659 GCA_048498275.1 Myxococcota bacterium
GGCGCGGCGTTCGACATCATTCCGCAGCTCACGGTGTCGGTTGACGGCATCTTCCAGGCGTGGAGCCGCGCTCCGTCGCCGTACATGGGCGTGGGCATCGACCTGTCTGGCCCGACGCTCGAAGGGCTCGGCCTCGGCAGCGCGCTCGACGTGAGCTCGGTGAAACAGCCGCCCGGCTTCTCAGACACCTTCGGCGGCAAGCTGGGCATCGAGGCGCGGTTGCACGAGCGCTTCACGGTGCGCGGAGGCACGTTCATCCGCCCGACGCCGGTACCGAAGCAGGACACGCCGGGGACCAACCTGATGGACAACACGACCGTCGGCGCGTCGCTGGGCGTGAGCGCCAACTTCCCCGACCCGACGGGCTTGCTGGCGCACCCGATCATCGTGGAGGTCACCGGCCAGTCGCAGTTCGTCTTGAAGCGCGAGGCCAACAAACCGGCCATCGATTCGACGCCCAGCTACACGTATTCGGCGACGATGCTCGGGTTGATGGCGGCACTCCGTTACGATTTCTGACCGCGGGGCCAGGGGGACGACACGATGGGTGGCGAAGGAACTTTCATGAACGCACGATTGCTGGCGCTGGTCTTCCCGCTGCTGGTTTCTTGTCAGGACGTCAACAAGCTCTGTGAAGGCATCGTCAAGTGCGACATCGGCCTCGACCAGCAGGAGTGCGTCGACGAGCTCAGCATCTACGAGTTCAGCAACCAGTGTTATTTCGAGCACCTCGAGAAGGCGACCTGCGAGCAGCACCGCACCATGGAGTACTGGGACGCCTGCTGGCCCAGGAGCTGCGACCCCGACACGTTCGAGCAGTTCTGCAAGGGCGACAACATCACCACGTGTGACGACACAGGCCGTGAGGTCACCATCAACTGCGAACGGCTCTGCTACGCCAACAAGACGAACTACCTCGTCGCGTGCAGCAAGACTTCGCCCACCGGCAAGCCGTCGAAGAATGGCAAGCAGGTCTGTTGGTGCGAGGGCGACGACAGTTGATGCCGCGCCGTCATTCCGCTCACTGAGCCGGCTCCGCGACCACCTCTGACTGGTGGAACGTCGGAGGGCGTTCGGGTGTCCTCTCCGCTAGGTTTTGCTCCCGTTCATGAAACGCGCTGCCGTCATCGCCGGTGTGGTCGCGCTCGGAGTCGCGGCGTACGCGCTCTGGCCGTCGCCTCCGCCCGTCGTCGAGGCGCCTGAAGAGAAGCCGCCGCAGTTCGAAGCCGTCGACGTACGCGCGAATGGTGCGCAGGGGCTGACGCTGACCGGCGTCGTTCGCGATCCATCAGGTCAGCCGGTGGCCAACGCGCAGGTGTTTCTCGCGGCGGCGTCGCAGACCAGCTTGAGCGGGCTGCGCTGCGGCGTGTGCAACGAGCTGCTGCTCTCGTGTCATGCCGATGAGACCGCGCGGACCGTGGCCGGGCTGCTCGAGAAGAAGAGCGGTGAGCAGCAGGCGGCGTTGACCACCACGAGCGACGCGGAGGGCCGGTTCCGCTTCGAGCAGCTCGCGGGGACCAGCTTCACCGTGTGGGGGCGCGCTCCCGGGTTCGGCGACGGCGTGAAGGAACGTGCAGCGCCGGGTGACCCGGTCGAGCTGATTCTGCCGACGGTGAGATCGTTGAACGGGCTCGTTCGCGATGAAGCGGGGCAGCCGGTGGTGGCGACGATTCGCGTGACCTCGCGCCGCTTGGCGCGCGTGCTCGAGACGCAGAGCGACGCTGAAGGGAAGTTCGCGTTCGATGCGCTCGGTGAAGGGCCGTTCGCGGTGTCAGCGGTCGCTCCGGGGAAACTGCCGGCGCTGGCACGCAACGTGGAAGCCGGAGGTCAACAGGTCGCGCTGACGCTCAAACGCGAGCGCACGCTGGAGGTGCGCACGGTGTTCGAGGGCAAACCCATCGAAGCGTCCGTCGCGATCACGGGCGAACATCTCACGCGACAACTCACGGCGAAGAGCGGTCTGCTCACGGTGAACTCGATGTACCCGGGTGAAGTGGTGTTGGTGGCGAGCACCAGCGACCTCGCGTCGATGCCGATGACCGTCATGCTGACGCGCGAGGTGACGCAGGTGACGCTGACGCTCGAGCGCGGCGGCACCATCGCGGTCACGGTGATGGATGAGTCGGACCAACCCGTGGAGAAACCGCAGCTCGAGCTGCGCACGCGCGGGCAGGAGCTGATCGCGAAGAAGAACGCGGGCACCGGCGACCTCGTCGCCTTCGGGCCGCTCGGTGTCGGCGACTACCAGTTGTTCGTTTCAGCCGTCGGCTACGCGCCGCAGTTCGTCCCGGTGAAGGTCGTGCCGGGTGAGACGCCGATCGAAGTGACGCTCTCGCGCGGCACGTTGATCTCCGGGCAGGTGGTCGACGAATACGGCCGGCCCGCGAACGGCGTCGCGATTCTCGTGAGCCCGACGGGTGACTCCATCGTCTCCGGAGCCGACGGCAAATTCACCGCGCCCGTTCCGTCGCCGGGTTTGTACGAACTCCACGCGCATCACAGCGATTGGGGCGGCGGTGACGTGAAGGTTCAGGCGCCGAAAGAAGACGTCACGCTGCAGCTCGAACCGCGCGCCGGAGCGCTCATCACGGTGACCGCCGATGGCCGCCGCGTCGAAGGCGCGTCGGTCACGCTGTACCACGCGGCGGGCAACTTCCGGAGCGACCGCGTCTCCGGCGCCGATGGCGTGGTGTTGATGCGCGGCCTGCCTCCCGATTCATACACGTTGATCGCCACGCACCCTGATTTCCTCGCGTCTGAACGTCAGCCGGTCGAGCTGCACGATGGTGATCAACTGAAGATCTCGGCCGAGCTGAAGAAGGGCGGAAAGATCGAAGGCCAGGTCGTCGACACCGATGGCGCGCCGGTCGAAGGCGTGTCGATCGCGGTGTCTCCGCGTGGAGCTGAACCGGCGACGACCGATGCACAGGGCAAGTTCGAGCTCTCGCCGTTGCGCCCGGGCGCCGCGTATTCGTTGCGCGTCGTTTCGAAGGCCGTCGAGCAGACCGAACGTTCCATCGCGTGGCCTGACAAAGCGCCGATCAAGATCGTCGTGAGGCGGCACCCGGTGTTTCGTGGGCGCGTGTTGGGTGAGGGTACGCCGCTCAAGAGCTTCCGCGTCGATGATCATGAAGTGACGAGCCCCGATGGCACCTTCGAAGTGCCGCTCTCGTCGACGCCCGATCACGTGTTGGTGTCGATCGACGCGCCGGGCTACGAGCCGCTGATCGCCGATCGCCCGAACAAGCCCGACCTCGGTGATTTCGATCTGACGCGCGCTCCGCAGATCACCGGCATGGTCAAAGACGACAAGGGTGCCGCCGTCGCCGACGCGGTCGTCAGTTGCGACACCTGCGAGCAATCGGTGCTCAGCGGCGCCGATGGAAAGTTCTCGCTCGGCAAACCTCCGTACACGCGCGAGTTCGTGGTGAGCGCGAAGAAGGGCCGGCGCGGCGCTTCGAAGACCATCAACGGTGAACCGCCCGCGAGCCTCGAGCTGGTGTTGCGCCCGGGCGTCAAGGTCAGCGGCGTCGCGTACCTGCCGAACGGGCAACCGGCTGCGGGGCTCGAGATCGCCGGCGTGAATACGGATCGCGGCGAGACGGTGAGCGTCGTCACCAACGGCGACGGCACGTATTCGATGGAAGTCTCGCCCGGCATCTACCGCTTCATGCTGACGCTGCCTCCGGTGATGAGTGAAGACCCGCCGGCGATCATCACGGAGATCACCGGCACCGAGCAGACGCTCAACTTCGGCCCCGTGCCCGGCCTCGCGTCGCTCAACGTGCAGGTGCCGCTCGAGCCCGGCTACGCGCTGTGGCTGGTGCGCGGCGAAATCTCCGGCGTCGCGAACCCGCCGATGGAGCTGCTCCACGCGAGCTGGGCGCAGCTCATCTACCAGCCGCTGGTCGAGCACGTGACGCTCGGCGGGCTGACGCCGGGCCGCTACACGCTCATCTGGGCGAGCTTTCACGCGACGATGCCCAATGGCCCGAAGGTGATGCCCATCGACGTGCCCGCGCAGGGCGAAGTGAAGGTCTTCTAGTGCGCGGCTGGCTCCCGATGCTCGCGGTGGTGTTGATCGCCAGCGCGGGTATCGGCTGGTGGCTGACGAAGCCTGCGACGCGAACCGGAGAGACGTCAGACCTCGCGCGGCCATCGTTCAACGGCTCCTCGACGCCGGAGGTGCGCGCCGACGAGACGCCGGTGCGGCTGTTCGGGCGTGTCGTCGATGAGAAGGGCGCGCCGATTCCCACCGCGACGGTGAAGGTCTACGCGCACGCGTTCGCGTTCGACGACGCCGAGTGTTCGGAGTGCGGCTTGCCCGTGTGGAACTGCGGCGCGCCGGCGACCACGCGAAAACTCGTGGAGGCGCTGCGAGGCAACGCGTTCCCGACGCCGCCGGTGATCGCGGAGCAACCCGTGAACCCCGATGGGACGTTCTCGTTCGAGAACGTGCCGGTGGGCGCCGTCGTGTTCGCGAGCGCCGAAGGCCGTCACAGCGAGTTCGGCGACGCGAGGGGCGGAGATCTGCAGCTCGGTGAGCTCCGCGACGTCGAATTCGATTTCGTCGGTGACGACAACGCGCCGCGTGCCGATGCGACCGCGACGGTGTTCGAGCCGGTGCTGGGGACGACGCGAAGACTCGCCGCGGACCGCAAAGGCAAGCTCGACGTCCGCACGGCTGACCCGCTCGCGTGGGCGTTCTTCGAAGCGCCGGGAGCGCTGCCCGAGGGCGAACGCGTGCAGCGCGATCGCACCGTGCATCTCGGCGCGCCGCGAACAATGGTGGTGAAGACGATGCGCGACGGCGCTCCCCTCGATGCCGACATCGAGCTCGAGCTCTCGGGGCACCACTTCAGACAGCGCTCGGTGAAGGGCGTCGCGCGCTTCGAGGGCCTTGCGCGAACGCTGGTGAGCGTCACCGCGACCTCGGGGCAGCTCGTGTCGGGCAACAACCACGTGATGCTCGAAGATCGCGAGACCGAGCTGGTGGTCGAGCTCTTCGAAGCGGGCACGCTGGTGCTTTCGCTCGAAGCGCCCGACGGTCAACCGGTGAGCGACGGCTTCGTCTCGCTGAGCTCGGCGGTGCTGGATCAGAATCAAGACATCAAGCCGGGCGCGCTGGTGACGTTCGAGCACGTTCCCGCCGGTGATTTTTCGCTCATCATCGAGACACCCGCGTTCGTTCACGAAGAGCGGCAGATCGAGATCGCCGGAGGCAAGGAGACCCGGCTCGACATCACGCTCAAGCTCCCGCTGCTGGTGTCGGGCCGCATCGTCGATTCACAGGGTGGGCCCGTGGAGCAGCACCATGTGTCGCTCACCGACGAGAACGGCGAAGACGTCGATTCACGCACCCGCAAGTTCGGCGAGCAGTTCGAAGAAGAAGTGCCACACGAGGGGAAGTTCACCGTGCACGTGGTCAGCCCGCTGCTGGGTGAAGGCGAAGCGGCCGCGACCGTGCCCGGCCCACCGGTGCTCCTGCAGTTGAAGGCGAAGGGCGTGCTCGAAGTGCGCGTGCGCGCGCCTGACGGTGACGATCTGAGCTCGAGCGTCACGGTGCTGCCGGTCGACGGCTGGCGTCGCACGTATCTCGACACGCCGCTAGATGGAGGCTGGGCGCGCAACGCGTCGCTCGCGACCGGTGACTACGAGGTGATCGGCGAGCCGTACGGGTACCTCCCGTTCAAGAAGAAGGTGCACGTCGTCGAAGGGCAGACCACGCGCGTCGACGTCACCGCAGACCCCGGCGCGACCGTGAGTGGCCGTGTCGTCGCCGAAGATGGTTCTCCGATCGCCAATGTCCGCGTGTCGAGCAACGAGAAGGGGGGCTACGTCGGCTCGATGACCGGAGACGACGGCTCGTTCGAGCTTCAGGGGATCGTCGCGGGTTCGATCGAGCTCATCTCGTGCGAATCGAACGAGCGCCCGATGAAGACGTTCGCGGTCGAGGCGCCCGCGCGCGCGCTCGAATTGAAGTGCCCCGACGCGCGGCGCTCGCATGGCCGCGTGCTGAACAAGAAGGGCGAGCCGCTGACGCGCTTCCAGGCGAACGATCGCAGCGTCATCGCGGCTGACGGCCGCTTCGAGATCCCGTGGACGGGGCAACTGATGCTCTACGCGGAGGGCTACACGATGCTCTCGCTCGACGACGCCGGTGTGGAGCTCGGTGATCTGACGATGGAGTCTGAGCCCATGGTTGAAGGCGACGTCGTCAATACGGACGGCGCTCCGGTCGCCGGGGCGACGGTGCGCTTCAGTCGCATGTCTGAGAGCGCGCGCACCGACGCTCGCGGGCATTTCAAGCTCGGCCTCTACACCGTCGAGGAGGTCGAGCTGTACGCGTCGCTCGGCAAGCTCAGCGGTTCGGCGAAAGCGGCCGCGGGCAAACCGGCGCGCATCGTGATCAAACCCGGCGTGCGCGTGACCGGCCACATCGCCGACCGCCAGGGCAGGGGCGTCATCGCGACCATCACCGCGGAGAGCACGGGGAACAGCGTCGAGTTCAGATCTGACGCGCAGGGCAACTTCGCTGGAGAACTCTCCGAAGGTTTGTGGATTTTCAATTCGCGGCTGCTCGACGGCATTCGCGCGGTCGACGTCAAAGGCCCGGAGACGCACGTCGAGCTCGGCCGCTCGCAAGGCACGTGCGGGCTGACGGTCGAAGCCCCGGGGCGGAAGTTGTTCGCCGGCTGGTTGCTCCCGGCGAAACCGGAGTCGCTCGATGCCGAGCCCGCGCCCGTCGCCAACGCGGTGAGCGCCAGCGCGCGCAACGACCTGATCGTCTTCTCGGGCGTGCCCTGCGGCGCGTATTCGGCCGTCATCTCGTTCAACAAGAACCCGATCGCGCGCGGGCTCGAGATTCTCGATTCACTCAAGCCCGACTTCGCGAGCGACCTCATCACGCTGCGCGGCGAGAACGAGCGGCTGGTGCTGCCCGCGCCGTGATGTCGTGTTAACCGTTGCCCCGTGAGTCTCAAGGGCAAGCACATCGCAGTGGGCGTCGGTGGAGGCATCGCCGCGTACAAGGCCGGCGACTTCGTGCGCGAACTTCGGCGTCAGGGCGCGCAGGTGCGCGTCGCGATGACCAGAGCCGCGCAGGAATTCATCACGCCGCTGACCATGCAGAGCCTGTCGGGCGATTCGGTGCTCACCGACTATTTCGATTCGTCGCAGGAGGAGAAGTTCGGCCATCTCCATCTCGCGCGCTGGGCGGACGCCTTCGTGGTGTTGCCGGCGACGGCTGATCTGCTCGCGCGGGTCGCGAATGGGCACGGCAATGACGCGGTGACGACCTCGCTGCTCGCGTTTCGCGGGCCGGTGCTGCTGGCTCCGGCGATGAACACCGCGATGTGGGACCACCCGGCCGTGCAGCGCAACGTGAAGACGCTGCGCGCGACGCCGAACACGCATCTGGTCGGCCCTGGAGTGGGGCCGCTTGCAGACGGTGATGTCGGTGCTGGGCGGCTGGCTGAGCTGCCCGAGTTGATCGCGGCGACGAATGCGCTGTTCGCGTCGGGTTCGTTGCACGGCAAGCGCGTGCTCATCACCGCAGGCCCGACGCGCGAAGCGATGGACCCCGTTCGTTACATCTCAAACCCCTCGACGGGGAAGATGGGGCTCGCGGTCGCGCAGGTCGCGCATTCACGCGGCGCGCAGGTGACGGTGGTGCTCGGGCCCGTCGACGCGCCTGAGGTTCCGTTCGAAGTCGTTCGCGTGACGACGGCCGATGACATGCTCGCGGCGGTGATGTCGCGTGTTGAAGGTGCGGACGTGTTCGTCGCGTCGGCCGCGGTGAGCGATTGGAAGCCGGCGCAGGTGTCGGCGACGAAGACCAAGAAGGGCGACGCTCCCGAGTCGCTCACGTTGGTGCGCACGCCTGATGTGCTGCTGACAGCATCGCAAAAAGTGCACAGTTCCACGAAGCGCCCGGTGCTCGTCGGTTTCGCGGCCGAGACGAATGACGTGCTGACCTACGCGCGCGGCAAGCTGCAGAAGAAGAAGCTCGATCTGATCGTCGCGAACGACGTGTCGAAAGAGGGCGCGGGTTTCGGAGGCGACACCAACACGGTGACGATCATCGGAGCCGATGGTTCGGAATCATCAGCGCAGGGCAGCAAGCGTGACGTCGCCGCGAAGCTGTGGGACGCGATTGAGAAGGTGAAGCTGTGAGCGATGAAGTGAAAGACGTCGCGCTCGAGCTGCGCCGGCATCTCGCGTGGCAGGAAGCCGACGGCACGCGCATTCTCCTGAAGGACCCGACGGTGGTTTCTCCGCCGGCGGTTTCCGCGCCGGCCGCTCGCGCGGAGTCGAAGCCCGTGGCCGCTGAATCTCCGCGCGCACCTGCTCGGGTGGAAGCAAAGCCGGTCGAGGCGCCGCGTGCTCCGGCAGCCGCAATGCCTGCTTCGTTCTCGACGCTCGACGAAGTGCGCACGCACCTCGGCCCGTGTCAGCGCTGCAAGCTCTGCAAAGGCCGCAAGACGATCGTGTTCGGCGTCGGCAACCCGCGCGCCGAGCTGGTGTTCGTCGGCGAAGGCCCGGGCGAAGAAGAAGACAAGCAGGGCATTCCGTTCGTCGGCGCCGCCGGTCAACTGCTGACCAAGATGATTCAGGCGATGAAGTTCGAGCGCGACGAGGTCTACATCTGCAACGTCGTGAAGTGCCGCCCGCCTGGCAATCGCAACCCGGAGCCCGACGAGATCGAAGCGTGCGAGCCGTTCTTGAAAGCGCAGCTCGGCGTCATCAAGCCGAAGATCATCGTCGCGCTCGGCAAGTTCGCGGCGCAGACGTTGTTGCGCGACTCCACGCCGATCACGCGCATGCGCGGTCAGTGGCGTCAGTACGAAGGCATTCCGCTGATGCCCACGTTCCACCCGGCGTATCTGCTGCGCTCGCCTGAAGAGAAGAAGAAGGCGTGGCTCGACTTGCAGGAAGTCATGAAGAAGTTCGGAAAATGACTCCTGAAGAATGTCTGCCCACGAGTCTTCGCGGGGCTTCGATTTCGCGCATCAAGCACGGGCTCTCGGGCGCGGGTGTGTATCGCGTGGACGCGAACGGCGAGCGCGCCGTGCTCAAGGTTTCGGCGGCGAATGAGTCTGTCGAAGCCTGGCGTGCGCAGCTCACGCTGCAGCAGCTCGCGGCAGAAGCGGGAGTTGCACCACGGGTGATTCATCACGACGAGTCACGGCGCGCTGTCGTGAGTGAGTTCGTGGCGGATCGCGGATTTCTCGCGCGCATGGGTGACCCGCGAACGCGTGACGCCGCGATCACGACGTTGGGTCGGTTGTTGAAGCGCGTGCATTCGATCCCGTTGCCGGAAGGCGCGAAGTGGACGGACCCGCGCGAAAAGTTCATTCCGCAGTGGAATGCGCTCGCTGATTTCGCCGTGCCGGGTTTCGCGCGTGAAGCGATTGAGGGTGTGCTCGCTGAGGAGCCGCCTCCGCGAGAGCGGCCGCTGGTGTTGAGTCACAACGACCCGAATCCATCGAACATCGTGTTCGATGGTCAGCGAGTGCTGTTGCTCGATTGGGATTCCGCGGGCCCGGGTGACGCTTCGTTCGACCTCGCGACTGTTGCGCTGTTTCTGCGGCTTGATGATGCGGCCGCGTCAGCGTTGGTCGCTGCGCATGACGAAACGGCTCCCGCGCCGTTGTCGCCGTATTTCAAATACGCGCGACGGTTGCTCGCCGCGGTGTGTGGCGCGATCGCCTTCGGGCTCGCGCGCCGCGCGGGTCACGTGGGTGGCGAGATGCGTGAGGAAGACGCGCCGACACTTCAGAGTGTGCACAGCGCGATGGGGGCGGGAACGTTGAGTCTCGCGACTCCGCAGGGGTTGTGGGCGTTCGCGCTCGCGCTGGTTCGCACAATCGGCGCGTGGTGATGGGTGCGTGATGCGAAGAGGCGAACGTGGTGCCGATGGTCGGGTGTGCGCTCTGTTCCAGCGAACTTCTTCAAGCTGCCGGCTGGGGTCTCTTTTTCAAACGTCTTGAAAGCGCAATCGCAGGGTTGCGCATTGAAAGCTCGCCTCTCAGGTGAACCGGCTTCGCGTTCTCGCTCGAAGCGAGAGCCTGTGTGCGACGGGCACGTCACAGAACTTTCGCAAGCCGTCTTCACTCAGGCATTCCCTTGCACCCCGGGCGAGGCCGCGTTTAGAGGCTCCGAAGAGACATGAAGGGCACGATTCAGACGCATCAGGTGTTCGCGGGTTCGCTCGAAGGCAACCCGCTTGGCGATCCTTCAACCCGCGCGGTGCCGGTGTACCTGCCGCCCGGCTACGAGTCGGGCAGCGAGCGCTACCCGGTCGTCTATTTTCTCCACGGCTTCACCGGCTCAGGCACGCAGTGGCTCAACTTCTCGGCGTTCACGAAGAACGTGCCGGAGCGGCTCGATCAGCTCATCGTCGACGGCAAGCTGAAGCCGGTGATCGGCGTGTTCGCCGACGGGTGGACCACGCTGGGCGGTAGCCAGTGGATCAACTCCGAAGGCATCGGCCGTTACCGTGATCTCGTCGCGCGCGATCTCGTGCAGTGGACCGACAAGACCTTCCGCACACACGCACGTGGCTCTTCGCGCGCGCTGGTCGGCAAGAGCAGCGGCGGTTACGGCGCGCTCGTCCAGTTTCGCGGCATCATCCTTCTGCACGGTCCAGCTTGCGAA
>JBEHYH010000206.1:0-10619 GCA_048498275.1 Myxococcota bacterium
GACGGCTCCGCGCGTGATCGGTTTTCTGCCGCCCGACAAGTTCCTGGCTGAGATGCAGAAGGTCCAGTCTGGTACATGCACGCAATGAGATGGTGGTTTTTGCTGCGGTGCGCGTGCGCTCCGTCGGCGAAGAACTTCGTGGTCGAGCAGGGTGACGGCGGTGTCGACGCCGGCGAGCTGGTGCCCGACGCGGGCCCGGCGTGTGGCTGTACGCGTTGGTCGACCCCGCGCGATGCGGGAACGATTCCGAACGTGCTCGATGAACTCTCGGGGCTCGTCGCGAGCCGTTCGCAGCCCGGAGTGCTCTACGCGCACAACGATTCAGGCGATTCAGCGCGCTTCTTCGCGTTGTCGTCGACGACCGCGCAGTTGCTCGAGACGTTCACGCTGACCGGCGCGACCGCGAACGATTGGGAAGACCTCACCATCGGGCCGTGTGGCGCGGAGACCTGCGTGTATCTCGGCGACATCGGCGACAACTCGCTCGTGCGCACCGACTACGCCGTGTACCGGGTCGTCGAGCCGCACGTGAGCTCCGGCACGCAGCCGGTGACGTGGGAGCGGCTGCCGTTTCAGTACCCGAATGGCACGAAGCACAACGCGGAGGCGATGTTCATGCACCCGATCAACGGGACGCTCTATCTCGTGACGAAAGAAGCGACGGGGCACAGCTCGGTGTACCGATTCCCCACGCTCGATCCCTCGACCACGGTGACCCTGCAGCTCGTCAATGAGCTCAGCGTGCCGGGGAACTCAGATGGTCAGCTCACCGGCGCCGACATCAACGTGTGCGGCACGGCTGTGTTGTTGCGCATGTATTCGCGGCTGGTGGAACTGCGGCTGCCCGAAGACGCGACGAGCTTCGAAGACCTCTTCGCGGCGACTCCGGTCGACGTGCCGTTCGCCGCAGAAGATCAAGGCGAAGCCGTCGCGTATTCGGCTGACGGCATGGGCTACTTCACCTCGAGCGAGAGCCCGGTCAATCGCGCGACGCTCTCCACGTACAACTGCAGATAGCGAAGAAAGCCCCCCTCTCCCGCCAGGCGGGAGAGAGGGTTGGGGTGAGGGCCGAGCTCCTTACGCCCTCGGAGCCACAGACAACTTCAACCCGTTCGCCGTACCGTCGATGGTCACGGCATCACCCGGCACGAACTCGCCAGACAAAATCTTCAGCGCCAGCGGGTCTTGCACGTACTTCTGAATCGCGCGCTTCAGCGGACGAGCGCCGTAGATCGGGTCGTAGCCCTCGTTGCCGAGGAACTCGCGCGCCTTGTCGGTGAGCTGCAGCGTGAGCCGCTTCTCGCCGGCGAGTTTGCGCAGGCGTTCCATCTGCAGGTCGACGACGTGATTGATGTCGCTCTTCTTGAGCGGCTCGAAGATCACGATCTCGTCGACGCGGTTGAGGAACTCCGGCCGGAAGTGCGCACGCAGCGCCTCCATCACCTCGGCGCGCGCCCTGGCGTCGATGGTCTGCTTCTCGGCGACCGCGTCTTGCAGCGCCTGCGCGCCGAGGTTCGAGGTCATGATCAGCACCGTGTTCTTGAAGTCGACCGTGCGGCCCTGACCGTCAGTGAGCCGACCCTCATCGAGGATCTGCAGCAGCACGTTGAACACATCGGGGTGCGCCTTCTCGATCTCATCGAACAGCACGACCGAGTACGGGCGGCGCCGCACGGTTTCGGTCAACTGACCGCCTTCGTCGTAACCGACGTAGCCCGGAGGCGCGCCGATGAGCCGCGAGACCGCGTGCTTCTCCATGTACTCAGACATGTCGATGCGAACGATGGCTTGATCTGAATCGAACAAGAACTCGGCGAGCGCCTTCGCCGTCTCGGTTTTGCCGACGCCGGTGGGCCCGAGGAAGATGAACGAGCCGATCGGCCGATTCGGGTCTTGCAGGCCCGAGCGCGCGCGACGAACCGCGTTGGAGACCGCTTCGAGCGCCGCGTGCTGACCGATGACGCGCTTCTCGAGCCGCTCTTCCATCTTCACGAGCTTCTGCAGTTCGCCTTCCATCAGCTTGGAGACGGGAATTCCCGTCCACTTGCCGACGACCTCGGCGATGTCTTCCGCGTCGACTTCTTCCTTGAGGAACTTCTGCTTGCCCTGGAGTTGCCCGAGGCGCTCCTGCAGTTGCAGTTGTTCTTTCTCGAGCGAAGGCAGCACCCCGAATTTGATCTCGGCGGCCTTGTTCAGATCGCCACGGCGTTCAGCCGCCGCCTGATCATTGCGCGCGAGCTCGACCTTTTCCTTCACCGCGCGGATGTTCTGAATCGCGGCCTTCTCCGATTCCCACTGGGCCTTCATCGACGTGAACTGCTCGTTCAGTGACGCGAGCTCCTTCTCGATGTTCCCGAGGCGTTCGCGCGAATGCACGTCGGTCTCCTTCTTCAGACCTTCGCGTTCGATCTCGAGCTGCATCACCTTGCGACGAATCTCGTCGACCTCGGTCGGCATCGAGTCGATCTCGATGCGCAGGCGCGACGCGGCTTCGTCGACGAGGTCGATCGCCTTGTCGGGCAGAAAACGGTCCTGGATGTAGCGGTTCGAAAGAGTCGCAGCGGCGACGATCGCGGAATCCTGAATGCGCACGCCGTGATGAACCTCGTAGCGCTCCTTCAAGCCACGCAAGATCGAGATGGTGTCGTGCACCGAGGGCTCGCCGACCAGCACCGGCTGGAAGCGGCGCTCGAGCGCGGCGTCTTTCTCGATGTACTTGCGGTACTCGTCGAGCGTGGTCGCGCCGATGCAGTGCAGCTCACCGCGAGCGAGCGCGGGCTTGAGCATGTTGCCCGCGTCCATCGAGCCTTCGGCCTTGCCGGCACCCACCATCGTGTGGAGCTCGTCGATGAAGAGAATCACTTCACCGTTCGCTTCAGACACTTCCTTCAGCACGGCCTTCAGACGTTCCTCGAATTCACCGCGGAACTTGGCACCCGCGACGAGCGCGCCGAGATCGAGCGTGACCAGCCGCTTGCGCTTCAGACCTTCAGGCACGTCTCCGTCGACGATGCGCCGGGCGAGGCCTTCGGCGATCGCCGTCTTGCCGACGCCGGGTTCACCGATGAGCACCGGGTTGTTCTTCGTGCGGCGGGAGAGCACCTGAATCGCGCGACGAATCTCTTCATCGCGGCCGATCACCGGGTCGAGCTTTCCGCTCCGCGCGAGCTCGGTCAGGTCTTTGCCGTATTTCTCGAGCGCGCGGTACGTGCCTTCGGGGTCTTGCGACGTGACCCGCGAGCTCCCGCGCAGCGATTTGATCGCCTGAGACACACGGTCCTTGGTCAGACCCGCGGCCTTCAGGATCTCGCCCGTCGCGCCCTTGTCGTGGGTGAAGGCGAGCAGCACGTGCTCGGAGCTCGTGAACTCGTCTTTGAGCGACTTCGCTTCGTCTTCCGCGCGGTCGAGCAGTGAGACGAGCCGGTTGCCCAGCGACGTCTGCGCGCCTTCCATCTTCGGGAGTTTCGAGAGAGCCTCATCGACCCGGCCGCCGAGCAGCCGGACATCGATGCCGATCTTCTGCAGCATCGGCGTGATGACGCCGTCTTTCTGGTCGAGCATCACCTTGAGCAGGTGCTCGGGTTCGTAGTTGGAGTGGTTCGAGCGACGCGCGAGGGACTGGCCGTCCTGAATCGCTTCCTGCGCTTTCACCGTAAATTTATCGATTCGCATGCACCCAAACTGACCATTGGGAGCGCGTTCGCAACTCGCCGCGTCGGGCTTGCGCCGCCCATAAGAATGGCTACGTCACACGCGCTGCGTCATGAAATCGCCCGGAAATCGCAGGTTTCGGGGGCTGAGTGTTTGTGCGCAGAGGAAGTTTATTGTAGTGCGCGCGCCGCACATGGAAGCGCATGGGGGGTACCTCTGTCAGTTCTCCGATGTGGATGCAGCGTGGCTGCAGACCATCGCGAAACTGTCTCTGGAGGAAGACGGGCAGGGCGAGAGCGACGCTGGGCTCCTGGTGACGATCCTGGGTGGCCCGCGCATCGTGCGTTTCGCGTGGGACGCACCGTTCACGTATGGGCGCGCGGGCGCGCGTTGGTACCTGACGCATCACTCGCTGGCGCGGCGGCTCAGTGAGCATCTGCGCGTGACGGTGCATGCGTACGCGTTCGACCCCGACGAAGTGGAGCAGGTCGTCGCGTATGCGAATGGCCGCCGCGTCGGTGGCGAGCTGATTCGCTACGAAGACGTCGAGCTCCCCGACGACAGCGATGACGAGGCCGCGTTCGCGAAGCTGCAGGCGAACTGGCCGCTGGGTCACGTGTCACGCGTGCTGGGCATCGAGCGCAGCGAGCTACTCCGCATTCCACGCAAGAACTCGGCGTTGATCGACTTGAGCCGTCAGCTCGAGCCGCAGCCGCTGTGGAAGTTGTTCCCCCAGCAGGTGCAGCAGCTCCGCGAGCACGTGCTCTACGCGCAGTAGTCAGCTCGACGAAGAAGACGACGACAGCAGCTTCGCGAGACGCTCTGAACGGAAGAAGCTGCTGAGCGCGACGAACGCCGCGACCACCAGCAGGCTCCGCATCACGCTGCCGGTGGCGAACATCGCGCGCAGCATGCTCGCGGCGATCTCCGCGTCTTTGATGTTCTGCGCGACGAGCGCGGTCGAGACCTCCGCCGCCATCACGCGGGTGATGACCAGGTTCTGCGCGCCATCGATGGTGCGGATGATCGCCGCGGCCGTCGCGAAGTGACCGAGCAATTGCGCGAGCTCCGCCGCGGGTTCGGAAAACCGCAGCCGGAATGCCTGAATCGCCACCAGCGCTGCGGCGACCGCCAGCAGCACCATCGTGCCCACGCGCCAGCCCTGCATGTTGTGGAGCGCGCTGCGTTCACCCGAAACGCCGGCGAGCCAGACCGCGCGTTGCGCTTCTGCCGACAAGCCCGTCTCGGGCGCGGCGAAGTTGTCGACGATGACGGGCGGGGAATCGAGGTTGAGCGCCGCGTACGCGTCGGAGATCGAGCTCAGCGCGACCTGCACACCCATCACCACCGCGACGACGAGCGCCCAGCGAAAAAGGCGCTCCATGTCAGCGGCTCTTGTCGATGAAGCGGAGCTGCAGGTCAGACAGGATCGACCCGAAGAGCTGATCTTCTTCGGGCGTCAGGTTGCCGCGCGTCTTCGCACGCAGCAGCGTCAGCACGTCGATCGACTGACGCGCCAACGCGAGGTCGACGGTGGACTTGCCGGTCTCGGGGTTTTCCTGCACGCCCAGATGAATGAGCGCGGTCGAAGCCAGCCCCAGCACGAACGCGCTGAAGGTCAGGTGCTCATCGGTGATCGTGAAGTTCTCTCCCGAGGCGCCGGCCATGACTCACTCGTCGGTTTCGGGGTGGTCGTCGTCGAGGATGTACTCGTCGGCCTCGGCCTGGAGCTTCTCGCCCTTGTCGGCGACGTCGGGGAGGCTCTTGAGGTGCTTCTCGAAGGCCTTCTCGTCGACGAGGCCCTGCTTCGTGTAGCGCTCGACAGTGCGCTTGTCGGTGTAACGAGGATCGATTTCAGACATGCACCCGCCATATAGCAGCGGGTCATGGCCCTCAAGCTCCCTCGCGGTCTGTACGCGATGATCGACGACAGTCTGCGCACCGACCTGCCCATTGCGGCGAAGGCGAGGGCGGCGATCGACGGCGGAGTTCGCGTGCTTCAGCTCCGCCTCGAGCTCACCGTCGACCGGCTGGCGCTCGAGGCGATTCGTGAAGTGGTGCAGCTCGCGAAGCGCTCTGAGGTGACGGTGATCGTGAATGATCGCGTCGACCTCGCGCTGCTGGGCGGAGCGCATGGCGTGCATCTCGGGGCCGACGACGTGCCCATCATGGAGGCGCGGCGGCTGCTCGGGCCCGAGGCGCTGGTGGGCGCGACCTGTCGAAACGTCGAACAGCTCCTCGAAGCGCAGGCCCAGGGCGCCGATCACGCCGGCGTCGGGCCCATCTTCGAGACCTCGACCAAGACCGTGAAGCACCCGCCGCTGGGGCTCGACGGGTTCGCAAAAGTTGCGAAGGCAGCGCCAATTCCCGTCATCGGGATCGCGGGAATCACGTTGCAGACCATCACCTCGGTCGCAAAAGGCGGCGCCCACTGTGCCGCGGTCGGGAGCGGACTGTTGCTGGCACCTGACATCGCGGAGCGGGCGAGGGCGCTTCAGGCCGCGTTCTTTGAGGGCCTCAAATAGCGGCTACATTGGCCCTATGAAGCCTCACGGGCATGCCCCGCGCCGCCCGTCGATTGCCGTCACGCCCGATGTCTCCGTGCCGACGCCCGACGCGCCGTTCCCCAAATTCGATCTGAAGGCCGCCTACACCGACGCCATCCTTCGCGCGGGAGGGCTGCCGTTCATCCTCCCGTATTCCGATGAGCCCTCCGTCATCGACCTGTACCTCGACCGCGTCTCGGGGCTGGTGATCACCGGCGGTGCCTTCGACATCCCCCCCTCGATGTACGGCGAAGGCGAGAAGGAAAAGCTGGGTGATCTCAAGCCTGCACGCACGAACTTCGAGCTCGCGGTGCTCAAGGCCGCGCTGAGCAGAAAGCTCCCGGTGCTCGGCATCTGCGGCGGCATGCAGCTCCTCAACGTCGCCTTCGGAGGCACCTTGATTCAGGACATCGGCACCGAGCTGCCCGACGCCAAACCGCACGAACAGAAGCACGACCGCACCCAGCCGCAGCACCCCGTCGAAGTGAAGGGCGATTCGCTGCTCGCGGAGTGCGTGGGCGGCAAGGGCCAGCTGATGTGCAACTCCACGCACCACCAGGCCGTGAAAGGTGTGGGCCAGGGGCTGGTGGTGAGCGGTGTCGCACCCGACGGCGTGATCGAGGCCATCGAAGCCACCGACCGTTCAAACTTCGTGGTCGGCGTTCAATGGCACCCGGAGCTGATGATCGACACCGTGCCGCCCCAGCTCGGCGTCTACAAAACGCTCGTGCATCGCGCGCGCGACCGGCGGCACTGATTTTGCTGTAGGTGTAACCTACTCGACGTACTTCGGCCGGTTCGGGGCCAACAACAGAAGGGCAAGAATCACCATGAAGCGACTGCTGCTTGTAACGATCGTCGCGTGCTCACTCGCAGCTTGTCAGTGCGGCACGTCTCCGACGAATCCCGGCGGCGGCGGCGATGGCGGGGCAAACACCGGCGGAGGCTCCGCGAATACCGGCGGAGGCTCGGGCTCCGGAGGCAGCGCCGGCACGGGCGGCGGCGACATGAGCTCGGCGCCGAACCCGCTCGACCCGAACAACGCGTTCAAGGATTCCGACTGCGACGGCCTGAGCGACGAAGACGAGTTCTCCATCGTCTACGCCGGCGGCACCAAGACCGACCCGGCGAACCCCGACACCGATGGTGACGGCATCTCCGATGGCGTCGAAGCGGGCCGCACCACGACGCCCGCGGCGAACTGCACGGGCTTCGTCGGCGACGCAGACCCGTCGACGCGCACCAACCCGACCACGGCCGACAGCGATGCCGACGGTCTGCCCGATGGTCTCGAAGACGCGAACCACGACGGCCTCGCGGAGGTGGATGAGACCGACGCGACCGCCCCCGATTCTGATCGCGATGGGCTGACCGACGGCGAAGAAGACGCGAACCACAACGGCGTCGTCGATGCGGGTGAAACGAACCCTCGCCTGCGCGACACCGATGGTGACGGCATCGCCGATGGGCTCGAGCTCAGCACCACGCACACCGACCCGCTGGTCGCCGACTCCGATGGCGACACGTGCGTCGACGGCGCGGAAGATCTGAACCGTAACGGCGTGGTCGACCCCGGTGAGTCTGACCCCAACAATCCCGCCGACTGTGGGCCGGCGTTCAACGTCGACACCGACAGCGATGGAGTGCCGGATCGCTTCGAAGATCTGAACGGCAACCACACCGTCGACACGGGCGAGACCGACCCCGCGAACCCCGACACCGATGGCGATGGGTTGCTCGACGGCCTCGAAGACGCGAACCACAACGGCCGCTACGACGTGGGTGAGACCAAGGCGCTGCGCATCGACTCCGATTGCGACGGTCTGGCTGACGGCGCCGAAGACGCGAACCACAACGGCACGGTCGACACCGGCGAGACCGACCCGCGCAAGTTCGACTCCGATGGCGATGGGCTGAGCGACGGCGTGGAGCTCGGGCTGATCTCGTCGCAGATCGCCGACACCACGCATTGCTCGAACGTGCCCGTCGACACCAACCCCGCGACGACGACGAACCCCACGACGCGCGACTCCGATGGTGACGGCATCGACGACGGCGCCGAAGACGCGAACCAGAACGGTGCGGTCGACCCCGGCGAGTTGAACCCGAACGATCCCAGCGACGGCGTGCTGCCTGATGGCGGCCCGTCACCGGCGGCGCGCGTCTGCACGTTCGCGAACCTGCGCCCGGTGCTGTTCACCTCAGCCGGAGACGCCGACATCTCGCTCGGTCTGCCCGCTGAATTCAGTGAGCTCCAGACGATGACCACCGCCAGCGCCGACAAGGGCATCATCGGCTACGACCCGACGCACCAGGTGACGTTCATCGCCTGGCGTGAAGCGGCGCGCGGTGGCGCGACCACCCCGACCCTCGATGAAGCGCAGCTCCGCCCGCTGCTCGATGCGCAGGGCACGATCTCGAACGCCACCACGCAGACCTTCACGAGCTGGGATTCGCTGCCGGCGTTGCAGGCGTTCTACGACTCGGCCGCGACGGGCGATTTGAAGACGGTGACCAACTCCCTCGCGAACTCGCTGGTCGGCACCGGCGCGGGCGCGCTCACCGGCACCGCGGGCGTCACCGGCCCCTTCAAGCTCCAGGTCGAATACCTGCACCGCACGAACGCGGCGGTGGTGGTGATCGTCTCGATCACGCCGCAGGCGAACTACGCCGACGCGCCCCTGTTCACGATGTCTGACACCGCGGGCGGTTCGGCGGTCGCGCAGTTCGGCGACGCGAACGCGTACCAGTGCGAAGCCTTCACGCCGACCATCGGCAAGGTCGACTTCCTCTTCGCCATCGATGACTCCTGCTCGATGGACGCGTACCAGCAGTCGCTCGCCGACACCGCGACCGCGATGAAGGCGCAGTTGGGCAACGCGAACATTGACTGGCGCATCGCGCTCGTCACTTCGAGCTACACGACCAACGGGGAGCCGAACACGAACATCATTCGCGGCTTCACGCGCGACGTCGATCAGTTCCGCTCGTGGCTCACCAAGGACTCGACGTGCGGCGGCGGCGTGTGCTCGGGGGTGGTCGACGGCGGCACCGCTCCGGCGTGCTGGGGCACCGGCGCGAACGGCGGCTGCTGGGTCGACACCAACGGCAATGGCACGGAGCGCATCGTGTGGTCCGCGGCGCGCGCGTTGAACAACCTCACGCCGGTCCCCGATGCGGGCGCGCCCGAGGTGGCGAACAGAATCCGCCCGGGGGCGCAGGTCGTCGTGGTGCTGCTCGGCGACGCTGATGATCAGTCGAACGTGAACCTGAACAACCTCCAGAACTTCTTCCAGACGCTCGGCGCGACCGCCACGCGCGGCAACGGAGGCAACGCCGTCACCGCCACCAACCGCGTCGGGCCGGTGAAGGTGCACGGCATCATCTGCCCCGACGGGCAAGACTGCGGCGAAGATCAGAACAACACGCGCGTGAACCCGGCGGTCATCACCGCGACCGGCGGCGTGCGCGGCGACATCGGCGACTCCGCGAGCATCTCGAACGCCATCACCCAGATCCTGAACGCGACCATCGCCGCCGCGGGCCACGTGATGCAGAAGCCGCCGATCGGCACCTCGGTGAAGGTCGCGCTCGACGCGGTGCTCGACGGCACGCTCTGCAACAAAGACAACCTGCCGCGCTCGCGCGTCGATGGCTTCGACTTCGACGGCATCAATCGCGCGATCGCGTTCTACGGCGCCTGCCGCCCGGGAGCCGGCACTTCACGCGCCGCCGTCTCCTACCGGTACTGGATCGACTTCACGGCCGACCCCGGAGGCACGCCGCCTCCCTGCATGACCGATGGCTCGTACGACCCGAACGACCCTGACTTCTGCGCGGGCAATCTGGTCTGCAACCGCAACACCGGCGAATGCGAGTGCCCCGAGAATTGCGGAGCCACCGCGCCTCCCGCCGGCAAGGTCTGCGACACCAACAAGCTGGTCTGCGACTTCGTGTGCACCAGTGATTGTGGCGGCACGTGCAGCTCCTTCCAGACGTGCAACTCGACGACGTGCGGCTGCGAGTGCAAGCAGAACGCGACGTGCGCGCCGGGCTTCCGCTTCGAGAGCTCCGGCTCGGTGTGCGGCTGCGTCTGCGACGCGGCGGCGCTCAACTGCGGGGCGACGTACCAGGCCGACGCGAACACCTGCACCTGCGCGTGCAAGGCCGACTGCGGAGGCTGCGCGGAGGGCACGTCTTGCAACGTGTCGACGTGTCAGTGCACCGGCGGCATCAACTGAAACGACCTCCCTCTCCCGCGGGGGAGAGGGCGTCGCGCCCGCGCTCAGGTCTTCGGCGCGGGCTTCGCGGGTGCGCGCTTGTTCTTCTTCGGCGCGGCGATGCGCGGCACCTGCGCGAACGCGGCCTTCACGCGCGCGGGCTCGTAGGCCCAAGCGGCCGCGGTTTCCTTTTTCAGCCGGT
>JBEHYH010000207.1:0-10604 GCA_048498275.1 Myxococcota bacterium
GCGCTGCTTCTGGAACAGCCGCCATTCGCCGGTGAGGAAGCAGAGATCTTCGTCTTCAGCGGGAGCTAGATCGGCGCGGCCACCGGCTCCACGCGGAGCTGGCCCGGGCGGAACCCAGCCGGCTGGTCGACGCGCTGCTCGAATGATTCCGGCCACGCGCATTCCTTTACTCCCGAATCAGGGCATGCGGTCGAGGCGCTCGCGCAGTCGAGGTCCTGCCCACCGGCGGGTTCCTGATGATGCGAGTGCGCGTGCGTCGCGACCTCGGGAGCGCCGGAAAGGACGGCCATGACGCCCGCGGCGAGCGGCATCCACCCGAGGAGAATGACGGCGGCCAACATGACGGGCGTTTTGTTCATGCCCGCGTGAATGAGCACGCGGCGTGCCGAGTTTCCGGGCGATTTGTTTTTCGTAACTCCGCGGAACGCCGAAGCCGCAACGTGTGCAACAGCGCTTCACGAAGTGTTGCAGGGGTTGCACCTGTTGCAGGTGTTGCACCTTCAGAAGTTGCGCGCGTCGAGGCCGTACCGCTTGAGCCAGCGCTGAATCTGCATGCGCGCCTTGCCCATCGAACGCGCGACCGCGGAGATGTTGCCGCGATGTTCGGTGAGCCATTTCTCGAGCTCGGCGCGGCGCGCGTCGTCGAGCTCGTCTTCACTCGGCCGTTTCGCGGGCGGTGGTTTCGAGAGCTCGAGGGGGAGATGTTCGAGCTCGATGACGCCTGACGAGGCCAGGGCGATCGCGCGCTCCAGCACCTTCTCGAGCTCGCGAATGTTGCGCGGCCAGTCCCACGCGAAGAGAGCGCGCGCGGCGTTCACGCTGAAGCGCAGCGGCTGCTTCGTGTGCCGCGTGAGCAGCGCGGAAATCAGCAGCCCGAGATCTTCACGGCGGTCACGCAGCGCGGGCAGGGCGACCTCGTAGCCCGCCAGGCGCGCGCGCAGGTCGTCGCGGAACTCGTCGCGCTCGATGAGCTGCTCGAGCGAGCGATGCGTCGCCGAGATCACCCGCACATCGACGGGGATCGGCGCGGTCCCTCCGACCGGCACCACGACCTTTTCCTGCAGCACGCGCAGCAGCGCCGGTTGCGCTTCGAGCGGCAGGTCGCCGACCTCATCGAGCAGCAGCGTCCCCCCGTGCGCAGCGCGAATCATGCCCGGGCGATCTTCGTTCGCGCCCGAGAACGCGCCCTTGCGGTGGCCGAACAGCTCCGACTCGACGAGCTCGGAAGGCAGCGCCCCGCAGTTCACGGCGATGAACGCGCCGCTGCGGCCACTGCGCGCGTGAACCTCGCGGGCGATGACCTCCTTGCCGGCGCCGGTCGGGCCCGTCAGCGCCACCGTCACGTTGCTGCGCGCGATGGTGAAGAGCTCCGCGAGCCGCGCTTCGAGCGCCGGTGACAACGTCGACGGCCCGGGCGCCGAGAGCGGCGACGGCTGCTCGGTCTTGAAGACGAAGTACGTGCGCCCGAGCTCGAAGACGTCGCCATCACGGAGCTCGACGCGCTGAATCTGCGCGCCATTGTGCCGCACGCCGTTCTTCGACTTCGTGTCTTCGAGCACCCACGAGCGCAGCACGCGCGAGAGCTTCGCGTGGCTGGTCGACATCCACCGGTCGGCGATGCCGAGCTTCAACACGCGCGCTTCAACTGACGCCGAAGGCGCGTCACCGCGGCCCATCAGCACCTCATCGACGTCGTGCAGCGCGTGTCGTGACGGCGGGTCGAGCGGGCGATCAGCGTCGAACGCGCGGTACAACATCGCGCCCAGCTTCATCGCGGTGACGCCGTGAACGCCCTCTGTCAGCGTGCTGTGCACTCAGCGGACGCCTTCCAGGACGTAGAGCTCATCGAGCATCTGATGCGCGGTGTAGACGTAGTGCTCGCCATCGGGCGTGAGCGAGAGATGCCGCATCTCCGCGATGCCGGCGCTATCGGGAGGCGAGAGCGCGTCGGCGAGCTCCAGCTTCCCCGTCGCGAGCTCGTAGCGGAAGACCTGAACCTCCTGCTTCAGGTACGGGTTCGCGTAGCGCGCGACCCAGAGCGCTTTGCCGTCTTCGGTCCACTGCACGGGCACGTCTTCCTTGCCGAAGCCCGCGAGCCGCGACGCTTCGCCCGTGGTGAGGTCGACCAGGAACTGCTGACTGTCCTTGCTCCACGCGACGATGAAGCGCCCGTCGGGCGACGGAGGCGGGCCGAGCTCCATCTCGAGCTCGCCGACGCGCTGCGGCTGCAGGTCGGGCTGCGGTTCTCGCGTGCCGAGCGGCAAGCGCTGCACGTAGATGCCGGGGCTGCCGTTCGCGTCGAGGCCGGTGAAGATCACGCGCGTGCCATCGGCGAAGAAGTGCGCGCGCGGCAGGCCGCTGAACCCCGGCGTCGGGAGATCGAAGGAACTGCCGGCGCCCGTCGGCACCAGCCGCAGCGTGTTGTACGGCGGCGTCGGGCTCACCAGCGCCCACTGTTTGTCGGGCGAGAGCGCGCGACCCCAGCCGCTCGAGAGCATCACCGGCGTGTCGTCGTCGGTGTCGAACCGGCGGAACCAGGTCTGAATCTCCGCCGACGCCGCGGTGCCGTGGCCTTCGAGAAACAGCAGCGCCTTGCCGTCGGGCGCGAGGCCGGCGGGGCTCGAACCGTCGAGCCAACCCAGCGACCGCTCATGTTCACTGCCGAACGACTTGCCGAACAGCCGCGCGCGTGAAGTGCCGGTGGAGAGCAACACCCGCCCGCGCGCGTCGACGTCGTGCAACTGAATGACACCCGCGGCCGCGTACACCTCGCGCTCATCACCGCCGACGGTCATCGCGTAGAGGTTGCGCGCGACGGTTTCGTAGCCGGCGGCGAAGAAGACCTCGTGGCCTGACGGCGCCCACGCGACGCCGCCGAGGGTCCACGCCGGCTTCGATCTCGCGATGAGCCTGCCCTGCAGGTCGATGATCTCCACGGTGCCGCGGTCGTCGTTGATCACCGGGTGCCGCTGGAGCGCGATGTACTTGCCGTCGGGCGAGAAGCGCGCGTCGGAGATCTTGTCGATGGTGCGGAGGATCTCGTGGCCAGGCGGCGATTCGAGGTGCACCTGATGTTCAGACCAGCGCAGCAGCAGGAGCTGATCTTCGGGCCCGAAGTCGGCCCACATCACGTCGCGCAGAATCTCCCGCGCCGCCCCGCCCGCGAGCGCGCCGCGCGAGAGCACGATGCCCATCACGCTCTTCTCGGGCTTCACCTGACCCATCAGCAATTCGTCGCGCGACGAGATGTCGATGAGCACCGCCCCCGCTGGAGCGACGGGCCGCAGCTCGGGGCCGTCGAAGCGCCCCGCGAAGATGCGCGTCGGCTCGCCCTCGAACGCGGCGGAATACACCAGCGCGCGGCCATCGCCGGAGAAGCGCGCGTTGCTGATCGAGCCGGTGCGGTAGCTCACGCGATGCGCGGAGATCGGCGGCGCCGGTTTCTTCGAGGGGACGTTCAGCGCCACCGCCAGCGCGATGGTGGTGGCGATCGCCGCGCCCGCGAGCGCGTAGGCGAGGTTCTTCCGCCTCGGCGTGGTGGGCACCGCCTGTTCACCCGACGCGGTGATGGCCTCGAGCGCGAACGCGAGATCTTTCGCGTTCTGCAGCCGCTGCTCCGGCGACTTCTCGAGACACTTGTGCATCACGCGCAGCAGCGACGGCGGCGCGGTGACCTTCAGCTCCGCCGGGTCGGCGTTGAGGATCTTGTACCCGCGCTCCACCGGCGTCTCCCCGGGGAAGGCGAGCTGGCCCGACAGACACTCGTAGATGATGGCGCCGAGCGCGAAGAGATCAGACCGCGCGTCGGCGACCTGACCGCGCACCTGTTCAGGCGCCATGTAGCCGGCGGTGCCCATGATCGCGCCCGACTGCGTGAGCGGCAGCGTGCCCGAAGGAGGCGTCGCGCTCTCCGACGTGCGGGCCACGCCGAAGTCGAGAATCTTGAGCGACCCTTCGCGGGTGATGAACAGGTTCTCGGGCTTGAGGTCGCGATGAACCAGCCCCTTTTCGTGCACCGCCGCGAGCCCGTGCGCGACCTGCACCGCCAGCTCGATGACCTTGCGCGGAGGAAGCGGCCCGCTCTTCAGCTTCTCGCGCAGCGTCTCGCCCGACAGCAGCTCGGTGACGAGAAAAGGCGTGCCGTTCTCGGTGCCGACGTCGAACACCGACACCACGTTGGGGTGGTTGAGCGCCGACGCCGCCCGGGCCTCCGCTTCGAAGCGCTGGCGCCGCGTGGGGTCTGACAGGCTCTCGGGAGGCAGCGTCTTGAGGGCGACCTCCCGGCCCAGCCGCGTGTCGCGCGCGCGGAAGACGAGGCCCATGCCGCCGGCCCCGAGGGGCGCGAGAATGTCGTACGGCCCGAAGCGTTCGCCTGGAATTGGAGCCGCGCGCACTTGGCACTTCCCGCCGATGAGAGAGGTGAGGTCAGCGGGCCGCGCAACACCGCAAACCCGCGCGATATTCCCGCGTTATTTCCGCTTCCCTGATTTGCCCGATTTGGGCGCCGGCTTGTCAGCGTCCGCCGCTCCACCGCCCAGGCTCTTCGTCTCGCTGCCTTCGGCTTCGAGCTGATCGCGCGCGTCTTCGGGCGCGATGCTCTTCTCGACGCGCACGTCGCCGTCTTTCTGGGGGCGATCTTCGAGCGTCACCGGGTTCTCGTCGGAGAAGCCGTTCACCACCTCGATGCCCTTGTCGCCCTTCTTGCCGCGCGCTTCTTCGTCGGCCTTGTCTTTGTCGGCGAGCTTCTGCTTCGTGGCCTCGCGTTCGGCCTTCGCCTGACGATCGCCGTTGCGCGAGGCCTTGAAGTAGTCGACCTCGGAAACGCCGGCCTTCTCAAGCACTTCCTTCTGCGCGGCGGCGCGATCGCGCGCCATCTGCAGACGTTCATCGTTGCTGAGCTCGCCGGCCTTCTTGTCTCCGTACTTCTTGGAGACCTCGGCCTGCGCCTTGTCGTTGGCGTAGCTGATGGCGGCGGTCTGCTCGGGCGTCAGGTCATCGGCGCCGAGGAGCAGACGGAGTGCGAGGAGCGTGACCATGGTGGCAACGCTACTCCTCCACGCGGGTCACTTACAGCTACCGCAGCTCTCGGAGAACTTCGCGCAGTCTTCCTGCGAGCCGACGCAGCGCTTCTGGAAGTCGTTGTTGTCGGCGTACTTGCCGGCGATGTCACACGCAGTGCCCGAGAGCTCGCAGACGTTCTTCTTCACGTCGCAGGTCTGGTCGCAGGTCATGTCCGTGCGCGTGCGGTACTCCTCGAGCTTCGAGGCGATGGTGTCCATCTTCTCGCTGTCGGAGCCGCCGAGGTTCACCGAGGGAGCTTCCTTCGGGCAGGCGAAGAGGGAGAGCGACAACGCGGCAGCCACGAGGAGGCGGTTCATGCGCGCACGCTGTAGTGCCTGCGTGACGCCTCGCGCAAGAAACGTTTCTCAGGGTGAGGCAGTGTGCGACTGCTGCCAATAGAAGAACGCGGTCAGCGCGATGACGATGACGATGGCGAGTTGCCTCAACCGCTCGTCGCGCACGCGGTCGGGTGAGGCCGCCCAGGCCTTCGCGGCGGCGTCGAGCTTCAGCAGCAGTTCGACGCGATGGCCGTGGAGCGCGTCGTGCTGCCCGGTGAGCTTCGCGTCTTCGAGCGCGCGGGCGATGAGCGCGTCGGCGGAGGCGGGCGTGACGCCGTAGAGCTGCTCGAACCTGTCGCGGGGCAGCTCCTCGAGGATCGCGCGGCGGATGATCTGCACGCTGCGCGGGTGAGAAGCGGCCAGGGCCGAGAAGAGCGCGTCGGAGTTCATGGGTGCTGGTACGTGATGTTCTCCCAGGCCGGGTCGTCATTCACCATCTGCGTGATCCACGGGAGGTATTGGGGGGCCAGCAGCAGCTCCGACATGACGACGTGGCGTTCTTCGTTGGTGACGATGAAGGCGCGCATGCCGCCGTCGGCCGGCCACGCGTTCACCGTGTCGTCGAGGAGCGTCGCGTACTCCGCGAGGCTGTAGCCATAGTCGGTGGAGATGGTCGGGTCGGACTGGAAGCTCATGAAGCCGTAGCGGCTGCCGGGCTGGCGCTGCCGAGCAGCGTCGAGGACCTTCTCGAACGAGTTGCACGGCGCGGCGCAGTTGCCGGGCGTCTGGTACCCCCAATAAGCGAGGAGCCCGTTCTGCGTGCCGTTCTTCGCGACGATGGGCGGGCCGGAGTCATCGAGGAGATCGACGCGCGTGCCGAAGGCGTCGGCCACGCGATCGAAGCTGAGCATGGTGCCGAAGCCGCCAGCGCTGCCGCCGGTGATCACCACCCGCGTGACATCGGGGAACGTGGCGGTGAGGCGCGGGAGGAAGAGCGCGAGGTCCGTGCCTCCCCAGAAATACGTAGGCACGGTGCCGCCGTCGTAGACGAGGTCGCGCTCCAGCGTGCCGCCGTGCAGATCTCCCGTGCAGTAGGGGATGAAGACGTAGCCCCAGTCGGTGAAGGGGTTGGTGTTACCGGTGCGCGAGAAGATGGGGTACCCGAGCTGCGGGTTCACGCCGAACTTCGCCGCGTCGTAGCCGTCGAGGTTCGCCGCGCCCGGGTCGCTGCCCCAGCAACTCTCGCCGCTCGCGCACGAGCCCCCTCCCTGCATGAAGATCAACAGTTGCGTGGCCCCGGCATGCGGGTTGATGCCCAGCCCCGTGGGCGTGCCAGAGGCGCAGCGCGATTCGGGGAAGTCGACCCAGGTCCACGTGTCGGGAGGCGCGGTGATGGGCGTCGGGCCGGCGTCTGGAGCAGCCCCTCCGCCCGCCGGCGCGCCGCCTCCGGTTGCGGCGTCGCCGCCGCCGGTCGAGGGCGCGCCGCCACCCGTCATCGCGTCGCCGCCACCCGTGCCAGGCGTTCCTCCGCCTGTTGAACCGCCGCCAGGGCCGGGAGAAGCGCCACATGCACCGAGTGCGAGCACCACGAGCGAGAGTTGGACGCGGTTCATGGGGTGTTCAACCCGAACGGCGGCCGCCGGTTGCGGGCTTTTTTGCGGAGAGATCCAGCTCCCGTACATTCCCCGTATGCGCGCCGTGTTGCTCCTGCTGACGCTGTCAGTGCCCGTGTTCGCCGCCGAGACCATGCGCATCGCCGTGGGGCCCGAGACCTCGCGCGTGGTGCTCGAAGGCCGTGCGCTGCGGCTCGGGCCTGACGTCGACGACGCGTTCTTCGAGCCGTTCGCCTCCACGCGGGTCGAGGTGACGTACGCGAACGGCAAGGTGATCGCGGGTGGGGCTCCGGTGCCCGGCAACGTGTTGCGCTTTCGCAGCGGTGAAGACGGCGAGGGCGTGATCAGCGTCGCCGGCGCGCGCGTGCGGGGCGACGTCGTGGTGCTGGCGGGAAAAAACGGGCTCGTGGTGGTGAACGTGCTGCCGCTCGAGGACTACCTCACCGGCGTGCTCGGCAGCGAAATGCCGAAGTCGTTCCCCGTGGAGGCCTTGAAAGCGCAGGCGATCGCCGCGCGCACCTACGCGCTCAACAAGAAGTTGGACCAATACGGTGCGCCGTTCTTCCTCGGCAGCTCGGTGATCTCCCAGGTCTACAAAGGCCTCGACGCTGAAGATGCGCGCACGCGTGACGCCGTCGAGGCGACGCGCGGCATGGTGCTGACGTGGCAGCTCCAGCCCATCGAGGCGTACTTTCACGCGAGCTGCGGCGGCCACACCGAATCAGGCGGCGAAGCGCTCGGCCGCGAGCTCCCGTACCTGCAGGCCGTCGAGTGCCCGTGCGGAAAACTCCCGACCAGTCATTGGACGCTCGACTTGAAGGCGTCTGATTTGAAAGCGCTCGGCGCGAAGAACGGCGCCATCAAGGTGCAGGGCCGCTCGGCGACGGGCCGCGCGCAGCGGGTGGAGGTCGGCAACCGCAGCATCAGCGCCGTCAGCTTCCGCGAGCGCATCGGGTACATGCGCTTGAAGAGCCTCAACTTCGACATCGAGAAGTCGCGCGACGGGTGGAAGGTCGAAGGCCACGGCTTCGGTCACGGCGCGGGCCTCTGTCAGTGGGGCGCGCGCGTGTACGCGGAGAAGGGCTGGTCGTTCGAGAAGATCCTCTCGCACTACTACCCGGGCACGGAGCTGCAGAAGCTCTACGAGTGACGCAGAACATTGCGCGTCGACTTTCTTCGTCGCGCGTTGGTCAGTGCGCGTGTTGGCGGCAACGAACCGCGCATGAAAATTCAGTCGATGTTTCTGGCGGTCGTTCTGATGAGCGCGTGTGGCGAGCCCGGTGGTGATGGCTCGACCGGCGGAGGCAGCGGCGCAACCGGTGGCGGGAACGGCAACGTCACCTGCACCGCGACGGGCACGCTCACCGATGCGATCAGTAACGGCCGCACCGTGGTCACCGCGAACGGCACCATCACCTGCACGGGCCAGACGCAGATCGAGGTGCAGTCGTGCCTGCAGTGGAACACCGACGGTTCGACCTTCGAAGACGTGCAGTGCAACTCGCTGAGCGGTACTGCGACGACACTCTCGGCGGCGAGCGCGGTCAGTTGCATCGGCACGAAGCTGTTCCGCACGCGCGTCACCGGCAGCGCGGAGTTCGTGAGCGAAGCGCGATCGATCACCTGCCAGTAACACGACGGCGCCACAGCAGCGCGCCCAGCCAGAAGAACGTCAGCGCCGGGCCGGAGGTGCAGCCACAGGTGGTGAACGTCACCGGCGGGGCGACCCCTCCATCGGTGTCACCCGCGTCGGGAGCTCCCGCGTCGTCGCCGCCGGCATCCGGAGCGCCCGCATCGGCCTGGCCTGCGTCGGGAGTCCCCGCGTCCTCCTCGTGCCCGCTGTCGGGCGTGCCCGCGTCGAACCCGGCATCTTCTTCACCTGCGTCGAGCGTGCCTGCGTCGAACCCGGCATCTTCTTCACCTGCGTCGGGCGTGCCTGCGTCGAACCCAGCATCAACTCCGCCGGCATCGAACGCTTCACATTCTTGCGTCGTCTGGTTGCACACGAACCCCACCTGGCAGCCGCAGTCACTCGAGCTGCACACGGGCTCGATGCAGACCGCGTCACCCAGGCACGTGCCCACGCGGCAGTTGATGGGGCAGGCCTCGCCACGCGTGCACGCGCGGAGCTCACCCGGCCGCGAAATCTCCGAGTCGACGAAGAAGATGGCACCGCTGCCTCCATCGAACTCCGGAGAACCGACGGCTGCCGAAAGGGCCGAGGCGGACAACGCCGCGCCGAAGCGTGAACCGAGCTCCGGGAGCTGCACGTACTGAACCTCGACGCCATTCACGTACTGACTCACGGAGTCGTCTTCTGGAGCGCCGACCCACACCGAATTGAAGCTCTCCCCGTTGCTCACGCTGAGCGGCGCGAGCGCGATGCTGCTGCCGAACCCCGCGGGGCCCGCAGCTCCGGAGGAGGGGATCGCGCCGCTCGCCGTCGCGACACCGTTGACCAGCGAGAAGAGGAAGACGCGCTGCGTGCCCGGCGCGCCAACCAACAACTGCTCGTCGACGCCGAACGAGACGACGCCCCACGCCAGCGCGGCGCCGAATTGTGAACCCGGCAGCGCGGGGTCGAGGCGGCTCTTGAAGCCACCGTCGAGCGAGAACACCGTCACCGTCGAGGTCTCCGGGTCGCCGACCAGCACGTAGCCGGGCACGCGCAGCAACGACGCGCCGAAGCGGCTGCCGGCGTCGGTGCGCAGATCGATCAAGTCGCCCAGCGCCACGAACGGCGGCGCGCCGATCACCAGCCGCTCTCCGTCATGGTCGAGCGCCACCACCGGCGCGGCGAACTGGCGAACCAACTCGGCGCCGCCGTCGCGCAACAACTGAAACGCGCCGCCATCGCCGCCCGCGAAAGCGACGAGACCGCCATCGACGAGCCTTTGGCAGGCGACCGCATCGCCCACGCCGTTCGCGATGGAGACGTACGTCGGCAGACCCGTGCTGGAGTTGGTCGACACCACCGCGCTGATGCCCGGCGCTCCGACGATGTACCCGGCTCCGGGGCAGTCAGCGAGCGACGCGCCGAAGTGTGAGACCGGTGGGCCGTAGAGGCTGGGGAGCGCGTCGCGCCGCGTGTCGACCCGCTCCAACTCCGGTACCTGACAGCCGGCAAGACACGTCAAAAGAAGCAGCAGCGGTGCGCGCATCGCGTGAACCCAGTGTGACACGAGAGAATCAGGGCGCGCACGGGTGTTAGAAATGACCATGGCCTGGGACGCCGACGAATTCGAGGGGCTGAAGTACCGCTTTCACCACCCGGGCTCCGGGCGCTGGCCGGTGATTCTGTATCTCCACGGCAGCGGCGAGCGCGGTGACGACAACGCCTCGCACTTGAAGAACGGCGTCGAGATCCTCGCGGGCTGGCCGGCGATCATCGTCGCGCCGCAGTGCCCGCGGCAGCATTCGTGGGGCGGGAGCTGGTATGGCGGGCCGACTCCGCAGCAGGCGCAGGTCGTGCGGTTGGTTCAAGAGCTCGCGGGGCGTTCATCGGTCGACAACCACCGCATCTCGGTCGTCGGGTTTTCGATGGGCGCCATCGGAGGGTGGGAGCTCGTCACCCGCAATCGCGCGATGTTCTCCGCCTTCATCCCCATCGCCGGTGACGGGGAGGGCGAAGACGCGAAGGCGCTCGCAGACT
>JBEHYH010000208.1:0-10579 GCA_048498275.1 Myxococcota bacterium
CGCCGGCAGCCCCGCGGTGTTGGGCACGCTCTTGGCGAGCACCACGTGCTGACCCGCCGCGACGGGGATGCACGCCGCGCTGGTCACCGTGCGTGTGCTGCTGCCATAGGTGAGCGTGAGGCCGTTCAGGTCGAAGGCGGCGTTCGCCAGCACCTCGACCCATTCGTCGTTCGCGTTGGTGGTCGGCGCGGCCATCACCTCGGTCAGCACCGCGTCGCCGGCGTTCGGAGTGACGATGGCGCGCGGCGTGCCGTTGTCGAGGCACTCGCCGGCCTGCGCGATGATGGGGCACGCGCTGTTGGTGGCGCCGGGTGTCCCGAAGTCGCCGCCGGCCCACTGTGTCTGGCCCGAGCAGAAGTTCGCCGGGTCGTCGTTGCTGACGCTGTCGAGGGTGGCCAGGTCGAGCTGCTGCGACTTGCCGGTCGCCGCGTTGGGCACGTTGTAGTTGGCGACGTCGATGACGCCGGCGTCGGGCAGCGTGAGCGTCAGCGTCTGCGCGCCGGTGTCGGTGAGCGAGAGCGTGCCGTACACGAAGATGGGCGAGGGCAGGCCGATGGCCGTACCCGCGTCGGCGTTCGCCGCGAGCACCACGTAGTCACCCGCGTTCACCGTGAGGCACGCGCCGCTGCTGATGGTCTTCGACGAGCCGCTGGTGTTGGTGACCTTGATGCCGTTCAGGTCGAAGCTGTTGCGCGCGTTGAGCTCGATCCACTCGTTGGTGGCGCCGTTCGACGGGTGGTTCATCACTTCGCTGATCAACAGGTCGCCGGCCACGGGGGCGATGATGTCGCGCTCCACGCCGCCTTCGACGCATCTACCGGCGGTGGCGACCGGCGTGCTGTCGCAGATGCCGTTGTCGGAGCCGGGCGTGCCGTAGTTGACGCCCGAGTACTGCGGCACCGTTTCCGGCGCGCTGCAGTAGTTGCTGGCGATCGCCGCGCGGTCGGCCGAGGGCTTCGAGGTGCCGTCGAGCTGCTGCGAGTGCTCGGAGTCGCTCGCCTTCGTCCACGTGTACTTTGCGAGCTCCGTGGTGCCGCACTTCAGGCCGATGATTCCGTCGCCGTTGCCGAACGAGCCGAGCCCGTTGCTGTACGAATAGCCGATCCACGCCGGGTTGGGGCCGGAGCGCACGTCGCCGAACGTGAAGTACGCGCCGGGCTGGGCGGTGCCGGCGCGGATGACGTGCGACTTGGCGCCGCTGCCGTCGGCGCACGAGGCGAAGAGCGTGAGGCCCTTGAGCTCGATGGCGTTGGAGGTCGCGTTGTAGACCTCGAACCACTCGTTGCCGGTGTCGGCGCCCGCGGGGTCGGACATCACCTCGGTGATGATCAGGTCGCCCGCCTTCAACGACGAGCACTGCTGTTGCGACGTGGCCGGGCCACAGCCGCTGAGAATCAGGAGGGCGGTACAGACTCCGAGGATGCGCTTCATTTCAATCACCGTCTTCCTTGTCGATGCCCCCGGCCTTGGAGTCGGTCGACAACATCTGCTCGAGCTGCTCGCTGGGCGCGAGCACCTGACCGGGTAAACTTACCTGTATCTGGAGCGTTTCTGAGCCGCGGGCGCTCTTGTATTTCTGCACGGTTCCACGCACCTGCACGTACTCGCCCTTCTTGAACGCGATGCCCGAGGCGAGGAGCACGTCGCGGTCCCAGAAGACGATGTCGAAGTTCGAGGTGCGCGTGCGCGCCAGCTTCACCACCGCCGGGCCGTTCTCGCGCTGCAGCACCTCCGCGACCGCGCCGAGCACGTAGACCTCGTGGCCGGTCATCGCTTCGAGCTTGCGCATCGCGTCCCACCGGGTGAGCGCGATGTGATCATCAGGCGACTGATCAGCTTCCCGCTCGAAGCGGGTGATGATGGCTTCGCGCTCGGCCCACCACTTCAGGCGCTCGGGGTAGTCAGGGTAGTGCTTCACCGTTCCGGTCTCGTCCCAGACTCCGCGTTTGGCCTCGCGCGCTTCCTTCTCGGCTTCGATGAACTCCCGGTGGAAGCGGCGGCTCCGGCCGTACTTCATGTAGTACGGGCTGTGCCCGGCGCGGACGACCTCGATGTTGTAGTTCACCCACTCGCCGTTCTTCTTCGCGAAGATGTACGCGAGGTAGCGGCCGTAGAAGTCGCGGATCTCCCCGGGGTGGTCGCGCTCGATGCGCACGCTGGTGACGTCGGCGAAGAAGTTCTGGGCCCACCGGTACGCGTCGTCGCCCTCGGGCGTCGCCATCTTCACGGGCCTGGGTGACTTGCCGCGCTTCTCCTTGAGGTACTGCTCCCAGCTCGTGCTCTCGAAGAGCATGCGGTCTTTGGGGAAGTGCTCGAACGTCTCTTCGGTGTCGATGCCCAGCAGACGCATCGACGCGGAAAGGCCCTTCACCTTGATGGTGTCGCCGTCGAGCACCGCTGACGGCCCCGCGAAGGGGAACTCGCCCAGCTCGAGCGAGACGACCTCGAGTTTCTTGAGCGCCTGCGAGGTCTCCTCGCGCGAGAAGCGCTTGGTTTCCTTCGTGGTGCCGCAGGCGGTCACGGCCGCGAGCGTGAGTACGAGGAGCATTCGTTCGAGCCTCATCGGGTGACCTCTAGAAGGAGTAACGGAAGTCGAGCTGGAAACGATGCTCGGGGTTGGGAACGCGCGCGGCCGTGGAGTCGCGCTTGTCGAGCCAGACGTAGAGGTCGTAGCGCAACGCCACGCGCGCCCCCTTGGTGAAGAGCCACGCCGCCTCGAAGAAGCTCCAGAGGCTCTGCTCGAGGTACGTGTTGTCGTCGATCGCCTGATTCAAGTACCGCGTGCGCAGACGGAACTGGAGGAAGTCGACGGGGCTGCTCTTCAGGTCGAGGTACGCCTGCACGTCGTTGCGGAACCGGTCGGTGTACTTCGGGTCGTCGCGCCACGTGTAGTAGCCCTTGAGCGTCGCGTGCAGGTACCGCTTGAAGGGCACGAACGTGAGCTGCACCGCCAGCCGGTAGAAATCGCCCGCGCACACCACCGGGTTGCCGGTGATGGGGTCGATCAACTGCGAGCTGCCGGAACCATCGTCTGACGTCGCGCCCGTGCCGCCCGAAGAGCAGCCGCCGCGAACGGCGTTGCTCAGCAGGTTGCGGTTGCGCGCGTCGACCCACACCGCGGGCTGAAAGAAGCTCCAGCCGACGAAGTCGAGGCGCGCGAGCCCGTAGATGTTGGGGATACCCGCGGGCATCGTCACGTTGCCGGTGCTGGAGTCCGTCTCCGCGTACGGGTTCACCCAGAAGTCGGCGCGCAGGCGCGCTTCGAAGTCTTTGCTCAGGTGCCCCAGCCAGCGGAAACGCGCGCCGAGCTCATTGCGGGCACGCAGCCCGTCGATCTGATCAGGCCCTGAAATCGGGCGCGAGAACGGCGTGCCGAAGTTGAGGTCGTAGTAGCGGAGCGAGAGCTCGAACTCGTGCCCCTTGGGGCTGAAGGTCGAACGCTGCTCGACACCGAAGCCGCCGCTGATGCCGCCGTTGTTCGCGGCCACCACCCACGGGCGATGATCGAAGCTGCGCGAGGCCTCGAGGTAGAAGTTGAACGCGCGCCAGGCGACGTGGCCGTCGACGCCGACCGCCCCGAACGCGCCGCCCGCCGGGTACCGCGAATATTCCTGAAAGCTCAACTGCATCGGCGACTGCGGGAAGATCGGCAGCGCGCCCCAGCCGGTGACGCCGAGACGAATGCGCGAGATCGGCTTGAAGGTGACGTGACCGCCGCCCGCCAGCTCGTCGAACACGTTGTTCAACGTCGAGAACTTGAGCGTGCCGGGCCCGCCGTTCACGTAGACCGTCGGCGCCTGGCAGCCGGAGCTGTTGTCGTCGTTGGGGTCGTCGCAATAGCGCTGGTCGTAGAGCTGGTACTGGTAGATCGATCGGTTCTGGTACGACGCAAAACCGTAGAGCGAGAAGCTGCTCTGCGTGCCCACCTCGAGATCTTCGATCTGCCCGGCGACGCCGCGGAACACCTCGCGGTACGTGTAGTCGGGCGTGACGTACGTGTTCTTGCCGCTGGTGTTGTCGCACGCGTTCGTCGGGTCAGAACCGAAGTCGGGGTTGGTGATGCGGCACGTGCTGCTCAAGTCGGTCGGCCGGCGGTAGTCGTCGATGAGGTAGATGCCGCGCGGCGTGGTGCGGCGCGTGGTGTCGAGCGTGAGGCGCTCGGCGAAGCCGATGGTGTACGTGCCGGCCACCAGCTTGGCCTTGCCCGGGCTCCACATCGCGAAGAAGCGCGGCAACTGCGGCGTGTATTTGAAATCGGTCACCGACAACGCGTCATTGAGGTCGTCGTAGACCGGCCGGCTCGTGCGGCGGCGGGTCATGAACATCTGGAAGCCGGCTGACAGATTGAACGGCCCCTTGAGGCGCGCGTTGAGGAGCGCCGGCGGCGGCATGTTGTCGGCGTTGGTGTAGCGGGTCTGCAGACGCACGCGGCCGGAGATGGGCAGCACCGGCCTCGCCGCGTCGATGCGGATGAAGGGGGAAATCTGCACCAGTTGCTCGGAGGTGATGGCGCCCGCGGAGACCAGCTCCGTCGGGTCGTCGATGCGGCCCTTCGCCGTTCGATATTCCATGATCGCGTCGACGTCGGCGTAGCTCAGGCCCGGCAGGTCGTAGAGCTTGTCGCGGTCGGCGGAGTTGAGGTCGACCCCTTCACGGATCAGTTCGAGCAACGTGTCGGCGGTGTCGTCGGAGATGTCGCCGTTCTGTTGCAGTTCGAAGAGGTCGTCTTCGTCGTCGATCTCGAGGGTGTTCTCGTAAATGGCTCCGGCCGCGGTCGCGGCGAACATCAACGAGACTGCAAAGGCGAGCCGGCGCATCGAAAAAGAGACGCGCAGGCTATACGCGCGCGCACGATCGGTGATCGTCAAAGTTCTGTGAAAGTTGCGGTCAAACACCGATGCAAAATGCGGAGTTCTCAGTTGTTGAGAAACGTGCACGTTGACGCCCGTGCGGCGCGTGCTGATCAGTCTGGGTGGAGTCGTGGTGGTGCTGATCGCGTTGATCATCGCGCTCCCATTCATTCGCGCGCGGAGGCTCTCGAAGCAGTTGATGATCGATGCCGCCGCGCTGCGCGCGCGTGAACTGCCGCGCGTGCCGCCGGTCGATCAACCGCTCCACGACAACGCGCTCGCGTGTCTCGAGCAGCAGCTCGAAACGTCGCCTGCCGATCTCCAGCCATTCGTCCGGGGACAAGGCGTTCGACATCGCGCCCTGGGTCAGCGGAGAGAACGCGATGTCGACGCTCCCCGACGGCGCGCGAGCCCGCATGGGCGAGCTCGCGGGCTGGTCGGCCGGCATTCGCCGCTGCAGTTCCCATCGCATGTCGAAGCTCGTGCCGCGGCTCGAACCCTGGGGCGATTCGCGGCCGGCTGCGAAGGTGATGAGCCCGTTCACCAAGCTCACGGCGCTCGAAGTGTGGGCGTTGGTCGATTCAGAACGCGCTGACGATGGCCTGCGCGTGTGCGTCGACGCGCTTCACGTACTCAGCGCCTGGTCTCATTCCCAATTCGTCGCCGCGCTCTCTTCCCGGTACCTCGCGAGTTCGCTTCTGCCAGCGTGCTCACACGCGTGGCTCAAAGCGTCGCCGCGGGCGCGTCACGAGCTGTTGCCCGATTTGAACTCACTCCGGGCCGCGTGGCCTGATCAGGGTGAATTCGCCGAACTCATGCGACTCCACAAGTCGGGGGCTACGCGCCAGTCGTCGATGACCTCTCGCCGCTCTCGCACTCCCTCGCGTTGTGTCTCTGGAATCGCGGCGATGTGCTGCAACGGAGAATCGCGGCCGGAGACCCACTCGCGTCTGCGGAACTCGATGCGCACTACCGCTAGCGGAAGTCGCGTCGCCCCGCAGTTCGATCGCGTCTGGGCTCAAACGACGGAGAAGCAGCAGAAGATCGACGTGCTCGCGTGGTTGGCGAACGGCGCGACCGATGCGCCACCGTTCGGGGGCGGATCGACGGTGGTGTCGAGTTCCCCACGCTGGATGGCGGGGCGTGGTTCCTCCCGTTGACGCAGGAGTGACCGCTTTTCCCATCTGCGTGACACCATGCCGGCAGGCATGCGCACTTCTCTGCTGATCAGCGTCATGTGGCTCGTCGCGTGCGGCCGCACCGAGCCGCTGCGCTACACGCGCGACGCGGGAGTTCGCGATGCAGGCGCGACTCCCGAAGACGACGCCGGCGTGCCGTGCGTCGAAGGCGTGTTGAGCGTCAACCCCGCGCGGCCGGTCGTCGTGCTGCTGGTGGACCGCTCCGCCTCGATGAACCAGAACTTCCCCGGCATGGGTGGCCGTTCGAAGTGGGTGACGCTGCGTTCGGCGCTGCACGACGCGCTCCCGCCGTGGAACGACTCACTCGAGCTCGGGCTGCAGGTCTTCCCCTCCACGGTCGGAGGCTGCAGCGTCGCCGTGGGCCCTGAACTCTCGCCGGTGTTGAACAACGTCGACGCCGTGTTGGACCGGCTCGATTCACTCAGCCCCAACGGTTCGACGCCGACTGCAGTCGCGATCGAAAGTGCCGGCGCGGCGCTGCTCAGCCGGCGCACTGCTGATTCTGCGAAGGCGCTCATTCTCGCGACCGACGGCGCTCCTGACTGCAACCCCGACCTCGACCCGCAGACGTGCACCTGTCTGAGCGGCTTCCGTTGTACGGCCTCACGCTGTCTCGACGCGTCGCGCACCATCGGCCGCATCACGACGCTGCGCGAATCGGGCGTGCCGACGTGGGTCATCGGCCTGCGCAGCTCCGATGATGAAGTGTTCGTCGATACGCTCAATCGCATGGCGTACGCCGGAGGCCGAGGTCAGAGCTCGACGCAGCAGTTCTATTCAGCGTCGTCGCAGCAGGAACTCGAAGACGCGTTCGCCGAGATTCGCCGGCAGGTCGGCGCGTGCGTGTACCTCACGACGTCGGTGCCCGATGAAGGCGGCACGCTCGAGCTCCGCATCGCGGGTGATTCGGTGCCGTACGACCAGACCGCGACCGAGGGCTGGGCGTGGACCGACGAGCGCAACGGCGAGCTCGCGGTCTACGGCGAGGCCTGCCGGCGCGCGCAGGCCGCGGACATCTCGATGGTGTCTGTCGTCGTCACCTGCGCGCGGTGAGGTTGTTTTCCCCACGCACGAAATCGACGACGCTGCGCCCATGCTTCGTCGGGCGCTCTTCGTCATCGCGTTGTCTCTCGGTGGTTGCCAGTGCCTGGAGCCGGTCGGTGAAGACGACGCGGGCACCGTCGACGCCGGCTTCGATGGAGGCGCGACGTGCGCTCCATCGGCCTGCACGCGGGCCGCCGCGCTCGGTCATTGCAACGGCACCGACGGCACCAGTTGCATCGCCGAGCGCTGCGTCACCGAATGCCCTGACGAGGGCGCGGGCCGTTCGTGCACGGTGAATCAGGCGACGTACTGCCTCGAATGCGGCGGTGATGGCGGCACGCATTGCCCGATGGCCGGCACCGCGTCGTGCGGCTTCCCCCAGACGCAAGGCACCGCGCAGGTCGAAGCGTCTTCGTGCGACCTCACGGCGCTTTCGCTGATGCGCACCGCGAGCGCGCAGTGCCGCTACCTCACGACGCTCGCCGACGGCGGCGTGCTGGGCGAAATCTGGAAGCTCGAAGACTCCCAATACCTCGCGTACTTCGCCGAGCTCGGCGGCTGGTGCACCGGCCGCTCGGCGTACACCGGAGCGCCGCGCGTCATCCTCAACTGCCCGTCGTGCCGCTTCGTGGTGATGGGCTTCGAGTGATCAGCCGGAGGTCTCGCCGGTCGCGAACCCGTCGCCGAACAGCCCGTCGTATTCGATGAGGTACCACTCGTCGCGCAGGGCCTTGAGCTCCGGCGGCTCTTCGTCGAGCCATTCGCCGCGCGAGTTCGAGAGCAGCGTGGGCGTCACCACGGGGAACTGGGCGCGCGCCGCGTCGAGGAAGCCGGTGTACGGCGTGCCGGCGATGCCGGCCTCCCGAAGAATCGCCGGCCCGAGGAAGTTGGCGCTGAACCCGCCGAGGTCACGCGGCTGATTCTGCCGGTTGCTCCAGAGCACCACCGGCACCTGGTACAGAAACGCGCGTTGCGCCGGGGCGAGGTCTCGCAGCGCTTCGGGCGCTTCGAGCACGCCGGTCTGATTCAGCGTCTTCGGGAGGCTGGGCAGATGATCTCCGAAGAACACCAGCAGCGCCGGGCGCTGCCGCATCTGGAGGAAGCGGAGCAGCTCGCCGAGCTCGTGGTCGGCGTGGCTGATGGCGTCGGTGTACGTGCCGAGCTCGGCGCGGGCGGCGTCATCGAGCGGGCCATCGATGTGCACCGAGGGCCCGGGGTAGCGGCTGGGTTCATACGGGCCGTGCGCCTCCACGCTGACCGCGAAGAGAAACAGCGGCTGCTCTGCCGCTTCGATTTCGCGCTTCACCACCGCGGTCAGGTTGTCGTCGCCCGGGTAGAAGAGCGTGTTCTTCTCGAGCGACACGCTCTCCATGCTCACGAAGCGCTCGAAGCCGAGCAGCGGGTAGACGGTCTCGCGGTCCCAGAACCAGCGATGGAAGATGTGCGCCGCCGAGGTGCGGTACCCGCGCTCAGCGAAGAGCCGCGGCAGCGCGGGCACCGGGCGCTTCACGTATTGCTGGTACGGCACCGAGCCCCTCGGCAACCAGCGCATCGCGTCGCCGGTCAGCACCTCGAACTCGGTGTTGGCGGTGCCTCCGCCGAAGAGCGGCGTGTACAGCGACCCCGACGCGGCCTCGCTCTGCAGCCGGTGCAGGTTCGGGAGCGGATCTTTTTCGTACTTCACGCCGGGCAGGCGCGTGACGTCGAAGAACGACTCGCTCATCACCACCACGATGTCGGGTCGTTCGCCGGTGCCCAGCGCCGGCGTGTAGCGGCCGAGTACCTCCTGCACGCGTTCTCGCGAATAGGTCTGCGGCGTCTTCACGTTCGCCGCGGGCAGGTTCATCAAGAACGCCAGCGGCAGCCCGTTCTCGCGATAGTTGTCGAGCTGCGCCCAATGCTTGTGGACGATGCCCAGCGGCTTGAGGCTCTCGCCCGGCCGGGGGAACAGCCACATCGCCACGAGCACCACCGCGGCGCCGAGCAGCACGCGCGGCCTCCACGTGAAGCGCTGCCCGGAGCGGAAGGTCGCGCCGAGCGTCACCACCAGCAGCACGCCGCCGAGGAGCATGCTGAACGCGCCGTACTTCGCGGTCGCGTACGGCCAGATGTTCGCCGCTTGCCGCACGAGCAGCAGCTCCCAGGGGAAGAGCGGGCGGCCGAGCGTCGAGAGCGTCGAGGCGTGGGTGAGCGCGAGCAGGCCGATGAAACCCGCGGCGACCGCGGCCGAGAACATCGCCCGCCCGGTGATGGCGAGCACGAAGACGCCCAGCATCGAGACCAGCGCCGCGTTCACCAGCACCGACAGCGGGTGTTGCAGCAGCCAGTGCCAGACCGTCGCGTCCGCCGGGCGGAAGAACGACTCCACCGCGACGCTCGCGACGCCCAGCCCCAGCCCCATGAGGACCAGATTCTTCAACAGGCGGGCGGCTTCCGATTTCATCGAGCGCGGAGGACCTCCAGCGCCTCGCGAATGTGAGACGGAATCGACACCGGCCGGCGGGAAGTCCGCCCCACGAAGACGTGCGTGAAGCTGCCCTGCGCCGCGGCTTCGTGCGCGCCGTCTTTGAAGATGCCGAGCTCGTACTTCACGCTCGAATGGCCGAGGTGCGCGACCCGCAGCATGCCGGTGACCGCGTCGGGGTACGCGAGCGGCGCGGCGTAGCTGCACGACGACTCGACGCACAGCCCGATGACCTCGCCGTGGAGGATGTCGAGCCGGCCTTCCTCGATGAGGTAGCGGTTCACCACCGAGTCGAACCACGCGTAGTACACGACGTTGTTCACGTGCCCGTAGACGTCGTTGTCGGCCCAGCGCGTGGTGATGGCCGTCGACCAGCGATAGTCGTCGCGCGTCAGTCTGGGCGGCCGTCCGGTCACGCTCCGGCAATACCTACTGTGACGATGGTGTTCCACCCCCGCGTGTGGAGCGGCGCGTCAGTTGCGCGTCACCAGTAGGCGCGCGCGGCGCGGAAGAGTTCGAGCATCGACGCTTCGGTCATCGTCATCGGCGCGTTGTCGACGAGCCGCTTCTGCACGAACGCGCCCTGCGCGAGCGCGCTCAAGTCAGCGTCTCCATAACCGACGCCGCCGAGGCCGTTGGGTATGCCGGTGTCGCGCATCAGGGTGATCAACTTCTTCGCGATGAGCTCACCCGCATCGGCCGGCCCGGCGTGCTCGGTGGCGCCGAGCGCGCGCGCTGCTTCGAGGTGACGCTCCGGCGAGGTCGCGGCGGTCAGGCGAAAGACGCTCGGCGCGCCGACGACCACGGAGATGCCGTGCGGCACCAGCGCTTCGTCGCGCGCGTAGCCGGGGTGCACGTAGTCACGAACGCGACCGGCGACCGAGTAGCTCATGGCGTGCGGCAGATGCACGCCGGCGTTCCCAAACGCGATGCCCGCGAGCGTCGCCGCCCACGCGAGCCGTTCACGTGCGATGGCGTCTCCCTGCACCGCCGCGACGAGGTTCGCGCCGCCGACGCGCAGC
>JBEHYH010000209.1:0-10547 GCA_048498275.1 Myxococcota bacterium
GGCGAGTGGATTTCGTCGATCGACCTCGAGAACGCGGCAGCGCGTGTCCTCCGTCGATGATTACGCAGTTCGAGAAAGAGCACGGCGCGCGCGTGCTGCACGCGTGGGGCATGACCGAGATGTCGCCGCTCGGCACGGCGAACATCCTGCTGCCGAAGCACGCTGAACTCTCTGACGAAGGCCGGCTGCACATTCAGTCGAAGCAGGGCCGCCCGGTGTTCGGCGTCGACCTGCGCATCGTCGACGACAACGGAGCGGTGCTCCCGCACGACGGCAAGACCTCGGGTCATCTGCAGACGCGCGGGTATTGGATTGCGTCGGGCTACCTGAACAAGCCGAACGAAGGGCAGCACACGCCTGATGGTTGGTTCTTCACCGGCGACATCGGCACGCTCGACCCTGACGGCTACCTGCAGCTCACCGACCGTTCGAAAGACGTCATCAAGTCGGGCGGCGAGTGGATTTCGTCGATCGACCTCGAGAACGCGGCGGTGGCGCACCCCAAAGTGGCGATGGCGGCGGCGATTGGCGTACCGCACCCGCGCTGGGCGGAGCGGCCGTTGCTCATCGTGGTGCGCAAAGACGCCGCGCTCACCAAGGAAGAGCTCCGCGAATTCCTCGAGACGAAGCTCGTGAAGTGGTGGCTGCCTGATGCAATCGAGTTCGTCGACGCGCTGCCGCTCGGGCCGACGGGCAAGATTCTCAAGCGCACGCTGCGCGAGAAGTTCGCCGACTACAAACTCTGAAACGGCGCTGAGCCGCGAGCTGGGCGACTCTCAAAGTTGAGAAGACTCGGTCGTCGCGGCCTCACGGCGAGGAGACGTGCATCGAAGGCGTGAGCACTCAGTGCGCGGGCCGACGAGGGGCGGGAGCTCCCGCATATAAAACGTGCTCTGCCAGCCTGAGACGTTCGAACTGAAATCGAGGGCACGAAGGCGTTGAGCAAGGCGCTCGCGTTTGAACGCACATCACTCGTCAGGGCTTTGAAGAAGACACTTTCGTCAAATGAGACGCGGTGCGCATCACGAGCGTGCTCCTCGATTTGAGAGGAACGCCGCAAGCTCGGTACAGCACATCTTCGCATCAGGGGGCTTCGTACTGAGTGCTCGCGCCTTCGATGAACCCTCCAGCTTCCAGCGTAAAGACCGAGCGCTCTCCACTTTGAGAGTCGCCGAGCTCGCAGCCCGGCGGCTACTTCGAGACTTGAGTGTGCAGTCCATTCATCAACTGGAGCGCAGCCGAGCCCCAGTGAAGATGTAACTCCGCGACCATTTCGCCGTTGATGATCACCGGATCAGTCGCGACCAACGCCTTCGCTTCATCAATCGTCTCGACGTTGAGAATGAAGATGCCGCGCCACCCATCGACTCCATCGAGTGGGCCCGCGTACGCGAGCTTCTTCTCATCGGCGAGCCGGTGGATGTTCGCGAAGTGGCCTTTGAACATCTCATCGCGCGCGGGGCCGTCAGGCACGCGCGTCGGGCCGGTCTTCAACACCACCAACACATACGCGTGCATGCCGTGTTCATCAGCGCCGAGCGATTTCGCGAGCTGTGGATCAAACGCGTTCGGAGCCTTCGCACACGACGCGAACATCAGCAGCAGCGCGAGCTTCTTCATTTCGCCAGCAGGTAGATGACGGTGCCGACCGCGAGCGCGCCCGCCGCGATGCCGGTGCCGAGCGCCACCGAGTAATCCGTGTTCGCGGTCTTCGCGAGTTGATCAGCCTGCGCGCGCGTCATCGTCGCCGGGTCGCCCGCGGTGCCCTTCTGCAGCTCGTTGCGCGCGCCCGTCGCCAGGCCGAGAAAGATGCCCGACGTAATCGCCGCAGCTCCCGCGGCGCTGCCCATCACGATGGCCGGCGCGTTGCCGCGCGGCTCGGGTGATTTCTGCGTCAACAAGAGCGGATCTTCTTTCGGCGGAGGCGGCGTGAGCGTCGTAGCGATCGGCACATCAGGCAGCGGCACAACCTTCGGCGGTTCAATCGCCGCCGCGACGCGCTTGGCGAACTGACGCACCTGCCAGCGCTCGTTCTCTTCGAGCTTCTCCTTCACCACGAAGGTCAACTGCTCGACCATCGCTCCATCGCGCGCACGCAGCGCCTCGAGGTCGATGGTGGTCTGCTTCTTCCCCAGCGCGAGCGTGACACCGACGATGCCGGGCAGTGACGCCGCCTTCGCCGCGTCGACCAGACATTCACGATGGCCTTCGCACTTCGTCGCCAGCCGCTTCACCGGCAAATCGGTCGCGAGAAACTCCTGCTCCAGCGCGCGCAGGTACGCCTCGACGGGCGTCGTCGACTTGCCCAACTGCGCCGACACGGTGAGCCCGACGGGCCCTGAACCAAGCAGCGCACTCGTGAGGAGCAGCGGGAACATGACGCGTCATCTTCCCTTGTACTTCGCGACGATGTCACTCACCTCGTCGTTGAGCTCTTTCGGCGCATCGCCCTGCTTCAAGCGCGAAGCGACGTCGTCGAGCTCCGCGTTCATCATCCGGCGGAACTTGTCGTCCTTCACACGCGCGGCGGTTTCACGCGCAGACACGATGCGCTGCTTGACCGATGCGAGCGTCGGGCCCGCCGGCGCTTTCGGCGTGACCTTCGGCTTCTCCACGGGAGGTGGCGGCGCGACGACCTTCTCCACCGGTTTCTCGACGGGCGGAGGCGGCGGCTTCGCGACTTCGACCGGCTTCACGTCGATGGGTTTCTCAACAACCTGCTCGATGGGCGGCGGTTCGACTGGCGTCTCCGGCTGCACCTGAGGGCCCGGCCGCAACGCGAGCCAGGTCACGAACGCGAGCAACAACGTGCCCGCGCCGATGCCGACACCCAGCAACACACTGTTCCGCTGCGTCGGCGGAGGCGAAGGCTCGGCGACGGGTTCAGGAACCGCCGGCGCACGCAGCGACGGCTTCGCGCGAGGCTTCTCAGGCTGCCGAACGATGCGCGTGGCCTCATTCAACGGCGCACTCGCCATCGGCGTCGCGCGCGTCCGCGCAGCTTCGGGCATCGCGCGCAGTCGTTGCAGCTCCGCGCGCACCTCCATCGCCGACTGCGGCCGCGCGCCGGGGTTCTTGTCGAGCAGCTTCTCGATGATGCGCACCAGCCCCGGCGGCGCATCGGGCGCGAGCTTCTGCAGCGACGGCAACTGCGCCTCGAGGTGCCGCATCATCAACTCGACGAGCGAATCGGCGGCGAACGGTTCTTTGCCGGTGAGCAGCAACCACGCGACGACCCCCATCGCGTACAGGTCGGTGCGCGCGGTGACCTGCTGACCGCGAATCTGCTCCGGAGCCATGAAGCCCGGCGTGCCCATCACCAGATTCGGCGAGGTATGCGACGACGCGCCGAGCTGCTTCGCGAGCCCGAAGTCCAACACCGTCACGTGCCACGCGCCGTCGGGCAAAGTGGTGACGAAGAGGTTCGCGGGCTTCAAATCGCGATGCACCACGCCGGCGGAATGCGCCGCGCCGAGCGCCGACATCGTCTGCTCCAGCAAGATGATCACCTCTTCGGGCGTGAAGACGCGCTTCTGGTGGAGCACCTCGTCGAGCGGCTGCCCATCGAGCAGCTCCATCACGAAGTAGTGGCGCCCATCGGGCATCGTGCCGAAGCTGAAGATGTCGATGATGTTCGGGTGACGAATCGCGTTCACCGCGCGCGCTTCGGCGAGCAGGCGATGCATCTGATCAGGGTCTTCGGCCGCGTTCGGCAGCAGCACCTTGATGGCGACCTTCTTGCCGATCATCGGCTGCTCACCGCGGTACACGGCGCCCATGCCGCCGCGCGAGAGCGCGTCGAGGACCTTGTACTCACCGAGCGTCTGACCGAGCAGCAGGTCGACCACCTTCGTGGAACCGCCGACGTCGCGATGCAATTGCTCGTACTTCTCGCGGCACTCTTCACACCGGTCGAGGTGCGCCGACGCCGCCTGGCGCCGGTCTCCATCGAGCGTGTTCATCGCGAGGTCGATGAGCTCCTGCTCGTCGAGGTGCTCGTCACGCACCGTCAACACCTTCAACGGCGCCGTCGAGTCACCGCTCGAAGTCTTGTCTCCGTCACTCATCGGGGGGTCGCAAAGCCAAGCACGATTCGAAGCCTGCGGTGAGTTAATGGTTCCTCCATGCGCATCCCCCGTGCCGCGTTTGGCATCATGAAAGAAGTCGCTCGGCACCTGCTGCGCCGGCCCGTCGTCGGGCTCGTCGCCATCGCGCGCGATGAGCGTGGAAAGATCATTCTGATCCGCCGGGGTGACACCGGTGAATGGTGTCTGCCCGGAGGGACGCTCGAATGGGGCGAGACGTTTCGCGAAGCGCTCCCGCGCGAGCTGAAGGAAGAAGCCGGCGTGGAGCTGCTTGAAGCGGGCGAACTCCTCGGCCTCTATTCGAACCCGAAGCGTGACCCGCGTTTTCATGCGGTGACCGCCGTCGTCTCTGCGCGCGTGTCGTCACCGCGTCAGGCGCCGATGAACCCGCTCGAGATTCTCGAAGTGCGCGCGTTCGCGGAGAACGAGATTCCGTCGCCGCTCTCGCACGGCATGAGCGATGTGCTGACGCGGGCGCTCAAGGGTTCCACTCACTGGGAATAGTGGTATTGCCGCGCGCCAAATGGCACCGAAGGTCAAGAAGCTCTCCCTCGTCATCCCCGTGTACAACGAAGCGCGCCACCTCAAGGAATGGTGCGAGGAATTCTTCGCCTTCAAGTTCCCGCTCGAGACGGAGTTCATCTTCGTCAACGACGCATCGACTGACGGCTCGCTCGCCATCCTCGAGGAGTACGCATCGCGGCCCGGCGTGAAGCTGCTCAACCAGAGCGTGAATCAGGGTAAGGGCGCGGCGCTCGCGCGCGGCCTGTCGGAGACCACCGGCGACATCGTGCTGATTCAAGACGCCGACTTCGAGTACTCGCTCAAGGACATTCCGACGGTCATCGGGCCCATCATCGCGGGCGAGGCCGACGTGGTGTTCGGGAGCCGATACAAGAACTCACAGACGGTGCACCGCACGTTCCACTACGCCGTGAACCGCGCGCTGACGATGGCTTCCAATGTCGCGTCTGGCCTGTACGTGACTGATATGGAGACTTGCTACAAGGCATTCCGCGGCGAAATCATCCGCGGGATTAAAATTGAGTCTCCGCGATTCGGGTTCGAACCTGAAATCACCGCGAAGGTCGCGGCGTTGCAGGTGCGAGTCGCTGAAGTGTCGATCAACTACTTCCCGCGCACGTATCTCGAGGGGAAGAAGATCAACTGGAAAGACGGCGTCGCCGCGATGTTCCACATTCTGCGCTTCAACCTGAATACGAAGTCGCTGCGCGAAGCGACAAAGCAAGTCCCGGAGAAGTACCAGACGTCTGGCCGTCAGTGGCTCTGAGTTACTGACCCCGACGTCGGGGACAAATACTCACTGTTTGCAGCCGGCATCCACGGCCGAACCAGCATCAGGAGGGTCAAGTACCTTCATTGCCCTCATCGCATTCGTCACCGCAGGCGATGGCTTCGTCTTTTCAACCCGCAACTGTGAGTCAGCAATCGCAAGTGCTGCGAACGTAAGTACCGGGAAAAGAACACCGAGAATCATACGCGAGCCAGATAAATTGTTCATTGGTGACACGATATGTTTGGAGGGGATGGCGGCGGACCTGGGTAAGTCGACAGACTCGGCGAATAGTTGCGGTGCCAGTTCTCGAACAAATCCGTTTCGGCGTCAGTCACCCTGAGCGCGCCCCATGAGCATTTCTCAAATACTGAGCCGTCAGTGGCTCTGAGTCACTGACCCGCGTCGCACGCGAACAATTCGGGGTGGTCTTTCACGCGCTGCGCGAGCGCGCGTTGCCATTCGGGGTCTTGAGGCGCGCCGGCGTCTCGCACGCAAATCGGGTTGATGAGGCACTGGCCCGACCACCACGCGGGCGCTCCATCGAGCTCGACATCGACGCCGAGCTCCAGCTCTCGTTCACCGCCATCGAGACGGTCGACGACGACGCGTCGATAGCCTTCGCCTGCCGGCCGCGATGACGTGCGGATGATCTCATCGGGCTTCGAGAGCGTGAGAACGTTGAAGCCATCGACATGCTCGAGCGCCGCGCTCGGATCATCGAACACGATCACGAAGCACCCACGCACGCCGTCGACCAGCACGACCTTGTCACCCTGCTCCCACACCTCGTCGACGGAGAGGAACCAGACGCCACCCACGACGAGCGCAGACAACGCGACAATGAGGGCAACTCGGTTCATGCGTCGTGATGGGGATGCTGCTCGCGAGTCAGAGCAAAATCCACTCGATGGCGCGGCGCTGCTCATTCATCGCGCACCACGCCGCAGCAGCTTCACGAACTTCTTGAACACCTTCGGCGGCAGTTCGTGTTCGTGAAGCATCAACGAACGAAGCGGAGTGAAACCCCACTCGTTCGCAATCGATGGATCCGCGCCGGCCTCGACGAGTGCTTCGGCTACATCGAGTTTTCCGCGTGACGCGGCGTAGTGAATCGCTGTGTGACCGCAGTCGCCGAGCACGTTCACGTTCGCGCCATGCCTGACCAACAGCTTCACATCTTCGACGCTGCCGCTCATCACCACGTGCTGAAGCAACGAGTCTCCCGAATACCGGCCCAGTGCGTCGATCGGCCACGACTCACGCTCGTCGAACTGCCACGCGTGGCGGCGAAACAACGTGCGGAGATGTTCTTCAGCCGAGGTCTTCATGAGGTCGCGAACATTGCGCGCGCATGAAGCACGACAACGTCAGCCGCTCCCTGACGGACATTTCTTCTGTGCAGGGCACTCCTTCCCCGCCCCGCCGAGGAGCACGCATGAGCAGCATTCGAGGCCTTTCCACCATCGACCGCAGCAGCCTCCGTTCGCTCGACGCGGAGGACGTGCAACCGACGCTGCCGCAGCAGCCGGTGCAACGCACTCCAGCCTTCGAGAACTCGAGCTTCGACACCAACGCCGTGTCGGGGCCGAAAGGACCACCGCCTTTTCTCGACGCGGCGGCGAGCGCGCTCGGGCTCTCGACCGACGACCTGAGCGCGAAGCTGCAGAGCGGTGAATCGCTCGACACCATCGCGCAGGAACAAGGCGTGTCGACCGATTCAGTGACCCGGGCCATCGCCGACGACTTCAAGACGAACAACCCCGACGCGACCGATGCGCAGGCGAGCGCCGTCGCGCAGCGCGCACTCGAAGGCCCGAAGGCGCCTCACCATCACGGAGGCAAACCGCCCGGCCTCGACGAGCTCGCGCAGAAGCTCGGGCTTTCGACCGACGACCTCAAAACGCAACTGCAGAACGGCACCTCGCTCGCCGACATCGCGACCGCGCAGGGCGTCTCGTTGGACTCGCTTGCCCCGCAGCCGTTCCGCATCGCGGACCTGCAGTCGAAGCAACTCGCCCCGTAATTCACGGAAAACGCGCGCCGGTTGTCACCGAGGCGCATGTCGTTGGCCCTGCTTCCCAAAGGTGCGCCGCTGTTGCTCGTCACGAGTGACGCGGCGCCGTCGCTCCCGGCTGTGCTCGACGGGTTCGACTGGCACGTAGCGCATGAAGTTCGCGCCGCGCAGGAGTTGATCACTTCACGCCGGCCGCGCGTGGTGTTGCTGCACTGGCGCGAGCTCGGCGTGTATCGCGCTGATGAAGCGTGCGAGGCGCTGAGTCATGAAGTGCCGGTGCTCGCGTTGTTGGAGTCTGATGCTCCGCGCGATGCGCATGTGCGCGCGCTCGATGCCGGAGCGGATGCGTGCGTGCGGCTCAACGCTTCGGTGCATGAGTTCGAAGTGCAGCTCGCGGCGCTGAACCGGCGCTTCCGTCGCGCGCGCCACCGGCTGCTGCGCCGTGGAAGACTCGTGTTGGATCTGTCCGCGCATGAAGTGTCGTGTGATGGAAAACCCGTGCAGCTCACGACGTACGAGTTCGGGTTGCTCGCCGTGCTCGCCCAGGAAGCTGATCAGGTCATCAGCCGCGAAGAGTTGCTCGAGCGCGCGAAGGGGAGCCTCGAGGAATCCTTCGAGCGCTCCATCGATGTGCACATCTGCCGGCTGCGCGCGAAGCTGAAGACGCCGATGCTCAAGACCGTGCGCGGCGTCGGCTACGTATTGCGCACCGGGTGACTCACCGCTTGCGGAAAACGAAGTAGCGAATGACGCGTGAATCGGGCCCTCGCAGCGGTCGATACATGCCCCAGGGCCCATCGACCTGCACCGTCTCGGAGAACTCCGCGAGCTGCTCGAAACCATTCGCCGAAAAGTCTGCGACGGAGACGCCGACCCACTGCTCCACCGGCCCGTCGTTCCACACGCCGATGGCTCCGGGTTTCAGCGCTCGCAATACCGCCAGTTCTTTCTCGCGGTTGAACTTGAGCGGAACGTGCTCGAATTTGTTTATCGGGTAGTCGAGCGCGAGCAACATGATGCCGTTCGCGGTGAAGAACTGCGTCCCCTCCGGCAGGAGTTGATGGCGCTCGATGTACTCAGCCGCGGGCCACGCCACTTTCTCTTCTTGATGGTCTGCCTCGGTGGCGTAGCGGTAGCAGGTCATCAACGCCGCACAGAGCAGGAACCCGGGTGCCACGACGCGAAGCCGCCCGCCGAAGACCTGGTTGAAACCCACGAGACACAGCAACGCAGTGCTGGGTGCGGTGACGACGAGAATGCGCAGCAACCCGGCTGAAGCGAACAACCCGCGCCACCAGAGAAAGGAATGCAGCCCGAGCACCAGCCACCACAGCACCCACACCAGCGTCAGCTCACGGCGCAGCCCCTTGATGCACCCGACGAGGAAGACGGGAAGCAGCACGCTGCCGGTGAACCACGGGAAGCGCTCGAGATAGTCCCACGCCGGGCCACGGCCGTAGCCGCCGCCCCAGCCACCCATCGGCCAGAACGATTCAAAGGGGTAGAAGGGCGTCTCGACTCCCCACCAGCAGACGGCCATCCACACCGCCATGCCGATGCCCAGGAGCGGCGCCAGCAACAGCGGGCGCCACGAGCGAGCTCGCCGTGCTTCCAACACCAGCAGCACGCCCCACAACACGATGATGGGGTGCCCCTCCGGCCGGAGCATGGGGAGGAGCGAGATGACGAAGCACGACCACGCGCGGTGCTCATGCAGCCACAGCCGGAGCGCACCATACAGAGCGAGCGCGGCGGGGATTTCGGTCAACGTGTCTTGCGAAGCGACGAACGTGAACGGCTGCGCGAGCAGAAAGAAGCCCGCGAGCAACGGCCGCTGCAGCTTCAGGTCACGCGCGAGACCGATGGTCTGACCGACGAGCAGCGTCGCCAGCACCGCCATGCTGAGTCGCGCGCAGCGAACGCCGAGCCACGAGGGGCCGACAATCCACACTTTGAAGAGCGGGCGCGACCAGCTCGCGAGCATGTGCGTCCACGAATCTGAAATCGCCAGACGCGCGTTGATGAAATGCAGGGTGGAGTCGCCCTCGCCCGTCGCGTGCGTCAGGAAAATGCACGCCGCGAGCGCCACGAAGGCGGCGACGCACACGGCCAACGTGTCGAACCTGCACTTCAACTGCGTGCGAATGACCTCACCCCAACACTCTCTCCCCCGAGCTTCGGCTTCGAATTACCGACGGCCGATGCCGCGGTACTCGAAGCCGAGTTCCTTCATCGCCGTCGGGTCGTAGACGTTGCGGCCGTCGAACAACACCGGCGTGCGCAGCGCCTTCTTGATGCGCGTGAAGTCGGGCCGGCGGAACTCGTTCCACTCCGTCACCACGAGCAGCGCGTCGGCGCCTTCGATGGCTGCGTACGGGTCTTCGAAGAACGACACCTTGTCGCCGAGCAGCTTCTTCGCGTTCGGAATCGCGACGGGGTCGGTCGCGGTCACGGTCGCTCCGTGAGCCAGCAGAATGTCGATGATCTCGAGCGACGGCGCTTCGCGGATGTCGTCGGTGCGCGGCTTGAACGCGATGCCCCACAGCGCGATGCGCTTGCCTTTCAGGTCCTTGCCGAAGCGCTCGACCACGCGCTCCGCGAGCAGCTTCTTCTGCGCGTCGTTCACGTCTTCGACGGCCTGCAGCACCGCGTTGCCGACCTTCTTTTCCTGCGCGAGCGCGGCGAGCGCCTTCACGTCTTTCGGGAAGCACGAGCCGCCGTAGCCGACACCGGAGAACAGGAAGAGGTGACCGATGCGGCGGTCGAAGCCCATGCCCTTGCGCACGGTCTCGATGTCGGCGCCGGTCGCGTCAGCGAGCGCGGCGAGCTCGTTCATGAACGAGATCTTGGTCGCGAGGAACGCGTTGGCCGCGTACTTGGTCAGCTCCGCCGACTCGATGTCCATCATCAGAATGGGGTTGTCGGTGCGAACGAACGGCTCGTACATCGACGTGAGCGCCTTGCGTGCCTCTTCAGAATCACACCCGATGACGATGCGGTCGGGCTTCATGAAGTCGTTGATGGCGTCGCCTTCTTTGAGGAACTCGGGGTTCGACGCGATGAAGAACGGCTGCTTCGCCTGTTCCTTGAAAATCGCCTGGAGCTTGCGGCCCGTACCCACCGGCACTGTGCTCTTGGTGACGACCACCGT
>JBEHYH010000210.1:0-10540 GCA_048498275.1 Myxococcota bacterium
GGCGCGAATGCGGTCAGACATCTTCGCGCCGAAGAAGAAGCCGAGCGTGTCGGCGGCGTCGTCGACTGAATCGAACGCATAGTCAGTGCGAATCGAGATGCGTTCAAAACCAAGTTCCTCACGCACGAACGCATCGAACGGAATCAGCGAGTGCGGTTCGGCGAACGGAGTCTCGACGCCCGTGCCGAGTGTTTCGATGAGCACGATGCGCCCTCCGGCGCGCGTGACGCGTTCGAGTTCACCCACCCAGCGCCGAACATCGTCACGCCAGCCATCGGGGTTCCAACCGACCGCGTGGCCGAACGCCCAACCTTCAATCGCGACATCTGCGCTCGCATCGCCGACCGGCAACGCGTCATGCCGCGCGACGCCCCACTTCACGTTCGACTGCTTCGTCTTCGCGACTTCAATCATCGCCGCCGCGCCGTCGAACGCGTGCTGCGAGCGCGCGCGCGGAGCGAGCAGTCGCGTCACTCGCCCGGTTCCCGCTCCGGCTTCGACGATGTCGAGTTGTTCGCCGACCAACTCAAACAACGTTCGCTGCAACGCACCGTCGATGTCTTCGTGCGAGACGAGCCGGTCGTAGCGCTCGGCGTGATGGTCATAGACCTCGCGGTAATCGGCCATTGATGCGCCCGTAGCTTCATTCAGCGAGGGTGGCGAGCGTCTCCGCGATGCGTTTGCCCGGCGCAGAATCGTCAGGGAGCGTCAGCAGCAGCGCGCGAAGCACCTGCTTGGTCAGGTTGAGTTCCAGATAGTTCTCGCGCTTCAACGACGGCGATTCCCACAGCGCTTTCCACTTCGGGCCGAGCGTCGCCAGCCAGGCCTCGAGCGGCGCGACGTCGAAATCAGTGCGCAGCAACAGTGAGCGAAACGCAGCCGCGAGTCTCTCGTCTTCGCCCCAACTGAGCGGCTCAGGCCGCGCGAGACGGTTGATCAACGCAGCCATGATGCGGTGCTGCTGTGTCGTGGTGAGGCGCGCATCGCGCGCGAGAAACTTCAGAAGGTCAGCGGTGTGCGCGATGGCGTGAATCCACCCGACCGTCGCGTCGTGCCCGCGGACATCGTCTTCACATTCGAGTTCGACGCACGCGGCCTCCACCAACCGCGACCATGTGGCGTCATCGAGCAACGGCTGCTTCGTCTCCGCAGCGGCGACGATGGACAGACTCAGTGCGCTGAAAGAGCGACCCAGAACACCCGCGTCGCGCTGCTGCATGCGCGTGATGAGCGCGTCGGTGAACGTCTTGAGTTCAGCAGGCGTAAGCGCGTGATCTCGATAGATCCACTGCACGACGAGCCCGTATCCGACTTCATCGCGAAGCAGCGGCTCCGGTTCATCGGTGAGCGCCACCGCGTCATGCAACACCTCGGCGCGCGTGGTGCCGGCCGGCAGCGCGAACTTCGCATCCTTGAGCGTCACCCAGAACGCGCGGCCACGTGGCACTTCATGCGCGCACGCACAGAGCAACAGCGTCGAGCTCAGCAGCAGCGGTTTCATGAATCTCCCGACAGCATCAGTTCAAAACGACTGCCGTCGGGGAGCCGCGTGAAGCGCAGCGTGCCTCCGAGTTGTTCTGACGCGCGCAACGTCATCGCCATGCCGAGACCGATGCCCTTCGCCTTGGTGGTGAAGAACGGCTCGCCGAGGCGCGCTTCGAAACCCTCGGGCGCAGAACCGTTGTCGGTCACGCGGAAGATGAGCTGCTTCCCATCGCGCAGGGTTTCGACGCGCACTACCGGCGTCTGAACGCGCCCGGTGTCTTTCGCCGCGACGGCCGCTTCGATCGCGTTGCGCACGAGATTGTCGACGGCCGTCGTGAGCAACAGGGGATCTGTCGAGACCTGCGTTCCGCTCGTGAGCGCCTGTTCGACTTTCGCTTCGGGCCACTCAGGCAACGTCGAGAGCGCCGCGACCGCGTCACGCACCACCGCGTCGAAGTCGACGTTCACGCGCCGCAGTTGATCGGGCTTCGAGAACGAGAGCAGAGAACGTGAGAGATGACTCAACCGCTCGACCTGACCATCGACGGTGCGCGTCACCAGCGCCATGTCACCGCCCGACGCGAGCAGCGAGTTCGCCGCCTTCAAGCCATTGAGCGAGTTCTTCACTTCATGCGCGATGAGGCTCGCGGCCGAACCGAGCGCGGCCATCTTCTCCTGCTCCGCCAACTGAATCTCCGCGTCGAGGAACGCGCGCCACGTGCGACGCAGAAAGATGAAGAACGCGCCGAGCGCGGTGAGCTGCACGAGCAGCAGGAAGCCCAATTGCAGCTCGAGGCGCCGGCGAATCGGCGCGATCGCCGTGTCTTCGGATTCGAGCGCGAGCACCTGCAGCGCGGTTCCACGCACCGCGAACCCCTCGGCGAGCACCTCAGAACCGTCGATGGTCCACGACGCGAGCCCGCCGCTGGTGAGCAGCGCCTCGAACTTGTCGTCGAAGTCTGACGCGTGACTCCACGCGGGTTCGGTGAGCGGCAGCACCACGCGCTCCGTCGACGCGAGGAGCAGCAACTGCTCGCCCATCTTCCCCGCGCCGTAGAGCAGTTGATCAGTCGTGTGCACCACGCCGACGAGAATGCCCTTCAACTCCGCGCCTTCGTGCACCGGCAACGCCACCGCGATGCGTGACGTGTCGTCGCCCGCGAGCTCGTCGACGGTGGGTCGATCGAACGCAAGCACTTCCTTGAACCACGGCTTCGACGCGACGGCGTTCACCGAGAAGTTCGGCTCGCTCCAGATCTCGCGGCCATCGCGATCGAACAGCGCGACGCCGCCGGCGAACAGCGCACGGTCGTCATGAATGCCCGCGCGAATGGTGGTGTCGCGCGCCATCAGCGTGATGAAGCCCTTGTCGGACAGACGCTGCAATTCAGTGCGCAGCAACTCGAAGTGCAGGCTCAACGCGTCGGAATAGAGCGAGCCCTGCCGGGTGACGCGCTCGCGCACCTGCCGCCGCGCCTCTTCGACGTCGGCGCGGTACGAGAGCACCGCCGCGAGCGAGCCGAGCAACGCCACCACCACCAGCGCGCCCAGCACCGAGCGCACGGTCTCGAGCGCTGCACGCCTCCGGGCTGGGAGAATCTCCTGACTCACGTGCCCTGCCCCGTAGCGCAAAGATACGCGCGGAGAAACGGGACCATCGCCACACTTCAACGCAGCTCGAGCAACGCGCGGCGCAGCGCCTTCACGCTCTCGTCGGCATGCACGCGGCGGTGCCAGAACATCGAAACCGAGAGCGCCGGCAGCGAGAACGGCAACGGCGTGACGCGCAGGCGATGGCCGCTGCCATCGGCGAGCCGCGCGGGCACCACGGCCACCAGGTCAGAGCCAGCGGCCACCTCGAGCGCCATCGAATAGCTCGTGACGGTGAGCGCGACCCTGCGCGTGTGCTGCAGCGCCCACAGCGCCTCATCGACTTCCTTCCCCCGGCCGGGCGAGATCTCGACCGAAACATGCTGACGCGCGAGGAACTGCTGCATCGTCTTCACTGCGCCGGCCCGCGAGACGCACACCAACTCGTCGTCGAAAAAGTGCCGCGTGTGGCAGCCGTGCATCGGCGCACCGGGGATGCCGACGTACACATCCACCGGGCCCGCCGCGAGCGCGTCGCTGGCGATCATCCGCTCCAACGGCATCACGCGTACCGTCGCGAGCGGCGCGTTGGCCGAGACCCACGACATCAACTTCGGGAGCACGATTCGCCCGTAGTGGTCGGCGAACGAGAGCGTCCACGTACGGCGGGTGGTGGCGAGCGAGAACGCGCGCTTCGGCTGCAGTGACGCTTCGAGCCCCTGGAGCGCGCGGGAGAGCTCGTCACGCAACTCCAGCGCGCGCGGCGTCGGCACCAGACCTCGCCGGCTCTTCACCACCAGCGGGTCGCCGAACACTCGTCTCAGGCGCGCCAGCGCGTTCGAGACCGCAGGTTGCGTGAGCCCGAGCCGGTTCGCCGCGCGCGTGGCATTGGCTTCACGCAGCACCGCATCGAGCACCGGCAACAGATTGAGGTCGATGGCGGAGACATTCACGAACGTGATGATACTTTTCTTTGACATCAATTGGTTTGAATGTCGGACCCGACGCATCTTCGAGGCATGAAGATCCTCATCGTTGGAGCCACTGGCGGAATTGGAAGTCACCTCACGCAGCACCTGCTCGACGCGGGCCACGAGGTGCGGGCGACCTCACGTCGCGCGCCGGCAGCTTCGCGCTCGGGGCTCTCCTTTTTCGCCGCAGACCTCAATGATGCGCGGTCGTTTGCAGAGCCTGCACGCGGAGCCGATTCGGCGTTCGTGTACGCGCACCAGAATCTCGCGGCGGTCTGTGAGGAGCTCCGCGCCCGGGGCGTACGGCGCATCACCGTGCTCTCGACCATCGACGCGGCGAACGACAGCGTGGCCGCGACGTACAATCGACAGCGTCATCTCGAGGCGGAGCGCGCCGTGGAGTCGACGGGACTGCCCTTCACCTGCCTGCGACCGGGCGCGTTCGTCAGCAATGCGCTTCGCTTCTTCATGCCGCACGTCGCCCATGGCGACGTCGTGCGCTTGCCGTTCCCCGATTCAGAACAGGCGCCGATCGACTCGAGAGATCTCGCGGCGGTCGCGGCGTTGGCGCTCACCAGCGACGTGCTCGACGGTCAACGCCCGGTGCTCACCGGCCCCGCGTCGCTCACACAGCGCACGCAGGTGCAGACGCTCGGCGCAATTCTCGGTCGCTCCTTGCGTGTCGAGACCATCGCCGTCGAGACCGCGCGCGCGTCGATGCTCGAGCGGATCCCTCCGGTGTACGTCGAGCTGTTGCTCGGCCAGTGGGCAGAAGAGGTCGGCGTGCGTGCCGTCGTGACCGGCGAAGTCGAACGGCTGCTCGGCCGCCCGGCGACCGCCTACGCGCCCGCGCTCTCGTGGACGGTGGCTCACCGCGAGCGCTGACACCCGAGACACCGACGATGTGCAACGCATCGCACGCATCGTTCACCGCGAAACAAACCGCGAGACCGTCTGTAGGTGCTGTGTCTCGCGGCATTCTCAGGCGAGGCAAAAATCATCGATCGCGACGACGTCTTCGCGACCAGTGTTACGTGTCACCCGGAGGCTTTCGCGTGCCGAAGATCAGTTCGAACCCCAGCGTCGGTGTTTCCTCTTTCGAAGCGCCGCGACCCAGCGCTCCCACCTCGAAGCCCGCCGGCGCGCCCACGACGAGCGGTTGGTCGAGCGCATCAGCGACCTCGAATCGCGATCTCCGCCGTGCAGAAGCAACCAGCGTCACCACGGCGCCCGCAGAACTCAGCGACGCCGCGCGCGCGCAGGTGGTGCAGAAGAAAGCGACGTGCCCGTTCATCGGCGCCGCCGTGAACAAGGGTGAATTGCCGGTGCTGAACAACGGCGACAAACCGCTCGCGAGCATCGACACCGTCGCGGCGCTCGGCAACTCGGGGCCCAACAGCAACCTCGGTGAAGTGCTCAAGCTCTTCGCGCAAGGCAATCACGCCCGCATGCCGGGCGCGTCGGGCAAGCTCGACACCCCGGTTCCGCTGGGCACATTCAGTCTCGACTTCCCCGGCTCGCAGGGTTCGCACGCGGGCCACTCCGGCATCTTGATGGGCGACCCGACGAAGCCGAACAGCGGCCGCATGAGTCAGAAAGATTTTGACCGCCTCTGCTCGTACGCGAAGAACGGCGTCATCTCGCGTTCAGACATCGGCAAGTTCATCGCCGGCAACATCGCGAATGATCCCAACGCGAAGGCGCCGGGTCTGCGCACCGGGCTCACGCTCGCGAAAGACGCGGTGAAGCTGCTCGGTCAACTCGGCGAGAGCCTGGGCCAGCACGCCGTCGGCAAGGGCAACCCGGAGTCAGACCGCCTGGTCTTCGAGAAGCTCACCAAGGTATTGGGCGACGACAACCTCATCGGCTCCGCGGGCGAGTATGGCTTGCTCACTGCGTTCCTCGCGAACTCGCCGAAGACGACCACGGTCGGCAAAGGGCTCGGCAGCGAGCCCGCGTATTCCGTCGAAGATTTGAAGGCGATGTTCGTCGAGAAGCGCCTCCCCGACGGCTGGGAGAAGTGGACCAAGTCGGCCACCGATTGGGTCGCGAACACCAGCGCGCTCGCACTCTCGGCTGAGAAGGCGTACCTCACGCGCTGATGCGCGCGTGTCTGCTGGTTTTGTTGCTCTGCGGTTGTTGGAAGCGCGACACCGTCGTGCTGCCGAAGCTGACCTTCGAAGTGCGCAGCCCGTCAGGCGCGGTCGAAGGTGCGCGCGTACGGTTGATGACCATCACCGACCCGTACCATCGGCGTGCGGCGTTGAACGAGGTGCTCACCGACGCGAGCGGGCGCGTTTCGTTCGACGAGAAGCGCGAGAAGCTCTGGGTGTTCCCGCTGATGATGCACGGCGTGACGTTCTACAGTTGGCAATGGTGCGTCGAAGCGCCGGGGTTTTCGGCGCAGGTTGTGACCGAGCACGATTCGCTCGGCGGAACGCGCGAGGTCGCGCTGCTGCCGGCCACGAGCCCTGAGCAGTGTGATGAGATCAGCGGTGGGTTCGCGATCGTGAAGTGAAGCAGCAATGCGCGCGAGTTCCGTATTCGCGGCTCGTTTTGCTGCGTGGCGCTGGGGACCAGCGGACTTCTCGCGTAGACGGCGCGAATGCTCCGCGTCTCGCTGCTGACCGCTTCGCTCTTCATCGTCTCCTGCACGCCGCCAGAGGTCGATCCGCTCCCGTTCGCACAGGCTTCAGAGAGCGAGACGCCCGACCCCGCGAAGATGGGGCCATTCGCGGTCGGCGTGCGCACCGTCGTCTACGAAGACGCCAGTCGGCCGAAGCCCGGCGGAGCGCCGCGCATTCTCACCACGGAGATCTGGTACCCCGCCGTGCAGAGCACGCGCGGCGCGCCGACCGTCAGCTACGACATCGAGAGTCAGTTCACCGAAGAACAACAAGCCTCCATCGGTGCCGGCACCATTCCACTGTTGCAGACCGCCGCGGTGCGCGACGCCGAGCCGACGCGCGCGCACGGCACGTTTCCCCTGATCATCTTCAGCCACGGGCAGGCGGCGATCCGCTGGCAGTCGACGTACTACACGGTGCTGCTGGCCTCGCACGGGTACATCGTGGTCTCCACCGACCACGAGGGCGGCACGCTCTACGACGTGGTGCGCGGGCAACTGCAAGACACCGGCGTTGGCCTCGAGACGCGACCTGAAGACGCGCGCTTTCTGATCAATCGAATGCTCCGCATCAAAAGCGACGACCCGCTCTATGGGCTCATCGACGCCGACCGCATCGGTGTCACGGGCCACTCGTTCGGCGCCATCACCGCGCTGCGCGTCGCCGCGATGGATTCACGCGTCAAGGTCATCGTGCCGCAGGCGCCGTTCGACGCGAGCCTCATCCTGCTCGACCTCCACATGCCGCAGATTCCCATTCAGATTCAGGGCGCGAATGAAGACCAGACGCTCCCGTGGGACGACAACGTCGTGCCCACCATGGTGGAGGTGAAGAAGACGGGCAAGCCGTGGTCGCTGCTCGGCATCACCCACGGAGGTCACTTCACCTTCTCAGACCTCTGCGCCTTCGACCTCGCGAACATCGCCGACCGCGTACAGCTCGACATCCCCGGAGCGAACGTGCGCAAAGTACTCGAAGACGGCTGCGGCCCGACGGCCCCGCCCGCATCAGTCGCACAGCCGCTCATCAACCACTTCGCGGTCGCGTTCTTCAACGGGTACTTCAAGGGTTCTCAGGCGTCGTTGGAGTTGATGACGCAGGCACAGGCCGATGCGCTCGGAGGAGGGCCCGGCGTCGCCACGTTCGAGAAGAGCGAGTGACCTTCTTCAGCGGCGCACGACGGTCACCGGGCACGGCGCGTGATGCACCACGCGGTCGCTCACTGAGCCGAGGAGCACGCGCTGCGCGACGTTCTGACCGCGCGCGCCGACCACGATGAGATCCACTCCGAGCTTCGAAGCGGTCTCGACGATGACGTCAGCCGCGTCACCGAGCTCCACACGCGTCGCGATGTTCAGCGCCGGGCGTTCCTTCGCGAGCGCTTCGACGATCTTCTCGGCGCGCGTCACGTCTTCCGTCGACTTCGACGGGCCCGCCGTCACGAACCCTTCCATCGGCCCGAATGGGATGATCTGCGGAGGCTCGATGACGAAGAGGAACGTGAGCTTCGCCTTCGTCTGTTCCGCGAGCCCCATCGCGTAGCGGGCGGCCTCCAGCGACTTCGCGCTGCCATCGACACCCACGAGAATGCTGTTCACCATGACCGGCTCCTTTTGGTTCAGCGGTACCCCTGCGCCTGCAACGTGAAGAGCTTGGCGTAGCGGCCCCCCAGCTTCAGCAACTCTTCGTGACTTCCAAGCTCCACCAGCTTCCCGCCTTCGAGCACCGCGATGCGATCGGCCATTCGTACGGTGGAGAACCGGTGACTGATGATGATCGCGCTGCGATCTTTCGCGAGCGCGCGGAAGCGTTCGAACAACGCGACCTCGGCTTCGGCGTCGATCGCCGCCGTCGGCTCGTCGAGAATCAGCACCTCGGCTTCGCGCATGAACGCGCGCGAAATGGCGAGCTTCTGCCACTGACCGCCCGACAGCTCCTGGCCCTTCTCGAACCAGCCACCGAGCATGGTGTCGTACTTCTCGGGGAGCGTGTCGATGATGCCGTCGGCGCCGCCGGCCTGCGCGGCGGTGATGACCGCGGTTCGGTCATCGAGTTTCTCCGAGCGGCCGAGGCCGACGTTCTCTGACGCCGTGAACTGGTAGCGCACGAAGTCTTGAAACACGGCGCCCATGCGCGAACGGAGATCGACCACGTCGAAGTCGCGCAGGTCTTCACCGCCGTAGCGCAGCGCACCTTCGGTCGGTTCGTAGAGGCGGAGCAGCAGCTTGATCAGCGTCGACTTGCCCGCGCCGTTCTCGCCGACGAGCGCGAGCTTTTCGCCGGGCTTCAAGAACAGCGAGATGTCCTTGAGCGCGTACCCTTCCTTGCCCGGGTACTTGAAGCTGACGTGGTCCAACTCGAGCGAGTGCGGGCCCGGAGGCAACGTCTTCGCCGGCGTGACGCGCGGCAGCTCCGCGCTGGTCGGCAACTCGAAGAAGCGCTGCAGGTTCGAGAGGAACAGCGCGTCTTCGTACATGCCGGCGAGCGCGCCGAGCACCGCTTCGAACGCCGCCTGCCCCTGGCGGAAGACGCCCAGATACAGCACGAGATCGCCGACGGAGATTTCCTGATTCGCGGCGCGCCCCGCGACCCAGAGGTAGCAGACGTAGAACGACGCCAGCGAGAACGCGCCGAGCAACGTGCCCTGCCACAAGCGTTTGCGAGCCAGCGCGCGATCTTCGGCCAGGAACTTCGCGAACAGCGCGCGGTAGCGGCCGAGGAAGAGCGGCCCGAGCCCGAACAGCTTCACCTCTTTCACCGACGTGTCTCGCGTCAGCAGCCACTCGAGGTACGTGAGCTTCCGGCTCTCCGGCGCGCGCCACGAATAGAGGCGGAAGCGCTCGCTCGACAGCCGCGTCTCGGCGACGAACGAGGGGATCGCCGCGGCGACGAGCACCAGCGCGCTCCACCACGCGAGCTTCCACAGCAAGACCGCGAACGTCGAAAGTACGAGCACCTGGCGCACGACGGTGACGGCATCCATCGCGAGAGAAAGTGGCCGCGACGACGCTTCGCGGCGCGCGTTCTGCATCAGGTCGTAGGTCTCGGAGTCTTCGTAGTGCTTGAGCTCGAGCGTCAGCGCCTTCTCGAGGATGCGTTCGTTGAGCAGATTGCCGAGCGAGACGCGCAGCAGTTCACGGGAGAGCGCGAGCAGCCGGCCGACGACGAGCGCGATGAGCGCGAGCCCGAGCTCCCATGACACGTAGGTCCAGACGAGATCTTTCGGGCCGCCTTTGGTCGACGACGCGACGACCGCGTCGATGATGAGCTTGCCGACCCACGCCATCGACGCGGGGAGCACCGCTTGAATCAGCGTGAGCACCGACAACATCACCGCGTTGCGACGGTCGGCTTCCCACACCAGCTTCAGGGCGACGGGGAGTTGCTCGTACAACTCGCGCGCGGTCAGACGCTGTTCGATGGCTTCGCGAAGCGAGCGGCGTTGACGGGTTCCGTCGCCGCGTTTCGGTTCCTTCTTCGGAGTGTCGCTTTTTTTGTTCTCAGTCACTGAATGGCGTAATTCGCGACGCTGCGGTCAAGGGAGTTGCGGCGCGTCCAGCAACTTCATAGTTCGCGCCGGCTGTCACACACACGTTCTCGGGAGGGTTCTCATGTTTCACGCACTGACACTTTCTGCCGCGCTTTTTGCGCAGGCGCCTACCACTTCGGCTGACGCCGCCGAGAAAGCCGCCGAAGCCGCGCAGGCTGCCGCTGCGTCCGCGCAGAAGGCCGCTGAAGCGGTCGAGCGCATCGCGAACGCGGTCGCGCCGCCTCCTCCGGCCGCGGCCGCCTCGCAGATCGGGGAGCGGCGTTGAGTAGGTTCGTCACTGGATCTACCATGGCGCGTCGAGCGGACGACGGGCCTCG
>JBEHYH010000211.1:0-10505 GCA_048498275.1 Myxococcota bacterium
TCCGCGGGCGCGCGTTGCTGGAGGCGATGGCGCGGGTGTCGCGCGCGTTGTTCGAAGGCGTCGACAACCCCGTGCTGTGGCAGCTCTCGCTCGAAGGGTTTCGCAGCGACGACATCGCGACGTTGAACCCCGAGGCGCCGCGCGAGATCGCGCCGTTCACGTCGGCGCTCTACGAACGCAAACAGGGCACGCTCGTCTCACGTCGCATGTACCAGGGCGGCGTTCGCACCGCGCATTGTCTGGCCGCGATGACGTGCGGGCTCGGCACGCTGCCGTACAACCTGAGCCTGATTCGCGATCTGCAGCCGGTCGACGTGCGGTGCGCGCCCGACGTGCTGCACGACGCGGGGTTCGAGGCGTCGTTCTTCTACGGAGCCGACCCGACCTTCGATGAGATGCGGAGGTTCCTCGAGCTGCACGGCTTCGCGCACATCGTCTCGCAGCCTGAATTGCCGAAGAACCTGCCGAAAGGCACGTGGGACGCGCTCACCGATTTCGTGATCGTCGATGAAGCGGTGAAGCGCATCAGTCAGCAGAACGGGCCGCAGTACGCGTTCGTGATGTCGCTCTCGAATCACTCGCCGTTCACCACGCCCGAAGACATGCCTCCGATCATCACCGAGCGCGTCGACGCGGCGCTCAAGCGCATGAAGAACCACGCCGACAAAGATGATCGCCTGCGGCTGTTGACGTTCTCGTACACCGACGCCGCGCTGGAGCGGCTCTTCGGCGCGCTCGATTCGACGGGCCTCGCGGAGCGCAGCGTGCTGGTGCTGATGGCGGACCATTCGACGGGTCACACCTATGTCTGGGGCGAGCCGAAGGCGGAGACCGATGAGCAGAAGTCGCGCATCCCCTTCGCGATCGTGGTGCCGGAGGCGTTTCGCGCGCGCGTGAAAGACGTCGCGGAGCTCGATGCGGCGCTCGCCGCCGCGCAGAAGCTGATCGAAGAAGCGCCGCTCTCGCAGAATGACGTGCCGTCGCTGGTGCTCGCGTTGATGTCGGCGCACCCGTCGATGAAGGCGCTCCCCGAAGCGCAGCGCTGGCACACGATGGGCGGCCAGGTGACGTCGCCGTATTTCGACGCCGGTCGCGAGGGCGCGTACATCATCGGCATCAACGGCATCAGTGAGCTGTTCGCGCTGAACCGGTACGGAGATCGCGTCGGCGACTACGAAGATTCGGTGTTCTTGAAGACGCGCGCTGATCGCTACCGCGTCACGCCGACGCTGATTCCCATCACCGCGACGCTGAAGACCGTGCTGCCGCCCGCGCACTGACTCATCTGCGCGCGAGGGTGAGCGCGAACGCCGCGAAGTGCATGGCGAGCACCACGAAGCTGCCGATGGTTCGCGTCGCCCCGCAGTCTCCGATGTACGCGGAGGTCCAGATGCCGGGGTGAATCGCGCACAGCACCATCGAGAGCCACGCCGCGCCGCGGACCAGGTTGCTCTTCGAACGAAAGGCGCGACGGCTCGAGGCGAGCGTGAAGACGATCGACAGCGCGGCGCACGCCCAGCCGATGATCGTCGCGCGCTCCATCACCTCCCGCGCGTGAGGGCCGGAGCAGGCGAGGGCGACGCCCGGCGGCAACGCGGCGAAAGCGAGCACGCGCTTCATGGCGTTTTCTTGGGCGCGACCCAGCCGGCGACGAACCCCTCGTCACCCCACACCAGCACTTCGTCGTACGCGCTCAGATGCCGCACGCGCAGCGTCACGTGCTTCGTCTCCTTCCACGAACGGAGGACTTTGCCCGCGGCTGTCGCAACGCCGGTCGCCGTCAGGCCGTAGCCGTTCCACACCGTGGGCACCAACAGCGTCACTTCGTCGTCGAAGTTCTCGAAGTCTTCGGGCCAGAACACTTCGTCGGCGCGCGCGAAAGACGAGAGCCAATCGGTCTCCGGGTCGGCTCCGGCCTGCGAGATGTACGTCGAGAGCACGTCGAGTTTCAGCTCGGCGTCGATCGGGTGACGCACCGGCGGCGAATACCCGCCGAGCGGTTTCGGCAACGGAGGCATCGGCTGCAGCGGGCTCAAGAACGTCTTGCAGTCCGACGGCCAGCACGCGCCGGCGTGCACGACTCCGCGCAGCACCGAATCGGGTTCGCGATGGAGCCGCTCGAGCGCGCGGCGGAAATACAGGTACGTCGCCGCGTGATCGGGGTGGTCGTCGATGAAATGCGGGAGCACCACGGTGCGCGGTTTGAGCCGCTTGAGCAGCGCCTCGAGATCTTCCTGCAGGGAATCAGACGTCCACTCCCCGGGCTGGCCGGTGCGCTCGGTGTGCTCGTCGAGGCGCCCCTCGGAGCGATCCGCGTACGTGCCGGTTCGCGCCACGCATTCACCATTCGCGTCGCGATGCTCGATGGGGTCGAGCGGTTGGTGCCCGAGCTGCGAGAGCGCTCCATCGGGGTAGCCGAGAAAGTGCAGGTCTTTCACGTCGAGCTTCGCCAGCGCGCGAATGCTCTCGGCCTCACGCAGGTACCCGTCGCGCTCGCAGGTGAAGTCGCCGTTGGTGACGATGATCACCGACACGCTCTTTCCCTGCGCGCGGGCCTTCGCCATCTCGCCGGTCGCGAGCAGCGCTTCGTCGTCAGGGTGCGGTGCGATGACGAGCAGATCGACCCGATGCGCCGCGCAGCCGGAGACCAGGAGCAGCAGTGCGAGTCGAAGAATGCCCACGAGACGGATTTCCTATAGGGAAGCGCGCACAAAGTGGCTACCAACGACTGCACGCTCGGGTCACCCGAGGCCATCGTCATCGATGGGGCGAACGGCGTCACGCAAGCCCCGAGGCAGCACTTCCCCCATGCGAACAGGGAGCTGGCGATCGTGCTCGTCGCGCTGTTCGTGGCGCTGGTGCTGCGGAAGTTCGCCGCGCGGTGGGTGCCGCTGGTGCTGGTCGCCGCGGCGATTCCCGGCTTCCTGCACGTGTTCGTCTGGCGCGGAGACGCCCCGGGCAAGCGCAGCGAGCTCTCACGTGAGGTGCGCGAGACGATGGTGGAGTTCGCGCGCGTGGCTCCGTGGCCGTCGGCGCGCGTGAACGTGGTGTACGAAGAAGACGACGTGCTCTTCCCCCTGTTGCGTTACGCGCGGCCGACGCGTGAGACCTTCGACGGAGGCGTGCCGCTCGAGGTCGTCGGTACGAACCTGCAGATGACGTGCACGGAGAAGCCCGATCGCATCGTCTGCGGAGACACGAAGTGATCGCGCTCGCGGGCTTCTTGCTGCTGTACGTGATCGGCGCGCTGCTCCGCGTGTTGCTGACGCGCGTGTCGTTGCGCCACGCGTTCGAACGGCCGTCGTCGCTCTGGTACGCGATCGTCGCGGCGTATTGCGTGACGCTGGGCTGGGCCGGGCTCGCGCTCGCGGCCGCGCTCATCGTCATTTCGCGCCTCGGGCTCACGCCGTTGCCTGAAGCGTCGGTGTTGCGGCGACAAGAAGTCATCGGCTTCGCGCTGCTCGCGGGGCTGGTGCTCGCCCGCCCGTGGACTCCCACGCAGTGGGACGAGTTCGTGTGGATCGCGAAGGCGCGCCTCGAGTCACTCGGCTTCGGTGGCGGTGTGCGCGCGGCGTTGGAGCCGTCGATGGGCGTGATTCCTCCCGGCTACCCGCCGTTGTGGCCCGCGAGCATCGGTTGGCTATCGCTGCACGTCGACGACATCGGCGCCGATGTGTTGTCGGGCTCGCTGCTGATGCTCACCAGCGTCGCCACGCTCATCGAAGTGTCGCGTGGTGAGAAAGATGACGTGCTCGCGCCGTGGCCGCGGGGCGCGAGCGTCGGGCTGCTCGCGGTGCTCTTCGCGTCACCGCTCATCTGGGTGCATCTGCGTTCGACCTACGTCGATTTGCCGGTGGGTCTGCTGAGCGCGTCGCTCGTCGTGTGTCTCCTGCGTTCGCGCGCACACCCCTCGTTGCTCGCCGTCGTGCTCGCCGTGGTGCTCGCGTCATTCAAAGACGAAGGGCTGCTGCACGTCTTCGCCGCGACGGCCGCCGCGCTCGCGATGCAGGGCCTGCGCACATGGCGGCTTGGTCTTCCCGCGCTCGCCGCGGTGTTCTCCGCCGTGCTGTGGAAGCTGCTGCTCCATCTGCACGACGTGTCGGTGAAAGATCACGCGGTCGGCGCGCTCGCGCTCGGTGAAACGCCGAACATGCTCAAGCTGCTCGCGCTGCACATGTTCGACCTGCACTCATGGGGCCTCTTCTGGGCGTTCGCGTTCGCGGCGCTGGTGCTGGCGAAGTCGGAGCTCGCGCGCGGCCTGCGCATCGCGCTCCTCGGGCTCTTCGTGGTCACCTTCTTCGCGTTGCTCGCCGGGCCTGAACGCGTGCGCGTGTTCGCGGAGAACGGCACGCTGCTCAATCGCCTGCTGCTTCAGTTGTGGCCGACGGCGGCGCTGCTGATCACCGCGGCGTGGCCGGCGCGCGGCGAAGCACGTCCAACAAACTGACGAGACCGAACGCAAGCAGGAACAAGCCTGCGACCAACAGCAGGGAGTGACACGTCCACCCCACGACGAGAGCGCTGGCAGCAAGCGGCCGTGAAGCACGGTCTCGTCGAGGATCCCACGCTCGGCCGCGACGTCGCGCTTGCAGGCCTCACGCTCCTCATCGCTCGCAGCGAACTACGCGAGCGCGTCGCGCAACGGCCACCGGGCAATCACCAGCGGGATCAGTGCGAAGAAATCGCCTCGCATGCCGATGGCCACGCCCGCCGCGAGAAAGACGAGCCCGATGAAGCCCTGCAGGGTGTACCCGCTCGTGCTGACCGGCGAGGTGATGCCGCCGCGACGCCCTCTCCGCAGCACGAGGCGCTGGCGCCAGCTCTTCAACCGTCGATCACCCGGTGACCGAGCGCTTCAGGCGGGCCGAGCGTCACGCGCAACACATGGTGCAGTTCTTCGAGCCGCCGCACGTACTGCGCGACCGTGAGCTTCACCGTGCTCGGCATGTCTTCGGTGTAGCTGACGTACCAGCGCAGCTCGAAGAGCACGTCGTGGAACCCGGAGGTCGCGGCCTGTTCTTTCGGTTCCAGCTTCGCGAGGTCGGCGAACGGCGCGCTCGTGAAATCAGAGCGGCACAAGTCGATGAGCGCCTCACGCGTGCGCAGCCGGCTGAACAACCCGACGGCTTCATCCTGCTTCGCGCCGAGTCGCTTCATCACGCGCTCCGCATCGAGCGCGAGCAGATGCCGCACCCGCGCGGAATCGGCCGTCGTCTTCGGAGCGCGCTTCTTCTTCGCGGCCACGATCAGTCGTACCGCTTCGCCATCTTGGCGACGATCGACGAGTACGCGTCGGGCATCACGCGCGAGAGCAACTGAATGCCGTGCGCATCGGAGCCGATCAGCACGCGCTTCTTCTTCTCGTACACGCCGCGGAGAATCGTCGCCGCCGCGTCTTCGGGCGAGGTGCGGAACATCTTCTCGAAGTTCTTCGCGTTGCGCTGCGCGGTCTCGGGGCTGTTGTAGCTGCGCGCCGCCTTCGCGATGTTGGTCTTGATGCCGCCGGGGTGAACGCTGATGGCGTTGACGCCGGTGCCATCGAGCTCGGCCCAGAGCGATTCGGTGAAACCGCGAATCGCGAACTTGGTGGCGCAGTACGCGCTCTGCCGGGGGATGCCGAGGATGCCGAACACGCTCGACACGTTCACGATGGTGCCGGAGTTCTGCTTCAGCATCTGCGGCAGGTACGCCTTGGTGCCGTAGACCATGCCCCAGAAGTTGATGCCGAAGATCCACTCGAGGTCTTCGTAGGTCTCCTCGAGCACCGTGCCGTCGAGCGCCACGCCCGCGTTGTTGATGACGAGGTCGACGTGGCCGTGCTGCTTGATGACTTCATCGGCCAGGCCGTGCACTTCTTCACGCTTCGAGACGTCCATGCGCAGCGACTTCGGCTTGCGCTTGAGCATCGAGACGGTCTCCGCGAGGCCGACTTCGTTCACGTCGGAGATGACGAGCTCGTAGTTTTCAGAGTCGAGCTGCTTGGCGAGCGCGCGGCCGATGCCGCTGCCTGCCCCGGTGACGACGGCGACTGGAGTTGTCATGGGCGCGAACCTTACGCGCCCGTCGGTTCACCACGTAGTGAAGACGTCGGGGAGTCCTTCCTCCCCGGCGGCGCGTGGTAAGCGTGACGGTTGCGTGACCAGCGAAGAACTCGATGGCTTGTCGTGGGTGGCGATTCGCGGGTCGTTGGATGCGTTGCCATCGCAGCTCGTGGACAAACGAAGAGTCAGCGCCGCGACGCTCGATGCGCGCGCGGTCGGCACCGCGTGCTTCCGAGGTTCGCGGCAGGTGATTCTGGCGAGCGCCGATGGCTGGCTGTTCGCGTTCGGTTTTCAGCTCGGCCTCGGAGGACTCGCGCAGCGACTCTCCGCTTCGCATGGAACCGCGCTGTCCTTCGAGAACGATGGGAAGCGCGGCGTCAGGTTGTGCAGCGTGTATCGCGACGGCGAACTCGTTCGCGAAGTGAGTCACATTGATGGTGCGTTCATGCAGAACGGCGCTGCGCTCGCTGGAGAACCGGCGCTCTCGCACGAACTCAACGATGCGCTCGTGATGCAGCTCGCGCGTGCATGGGGCGCCGACCTCGCGCACGTTTCATGGGGCAGCCCTGCGCGCGTTGCGTCGCTCCCGATTCCGTCGCGGGTGATCGCGGTGGTGTTGATCGTCGTCTTTCTCGCCGGCGCGTTCCTCGTGCGCACGCACCTCTGGCAGTCACCACTGCAACGTTGCCGTGCTTCGTGCGAGCGACAGTGGCGCGCGACGTACCGCAACACGCCGGAATGCCGTGGCGTCGAGCTCGATCGATGCACGACGCTGCGCGACGCGATCGAGGCCTGCGTCGCGGAGTGTCAGTGACTCAGCGCAACGCCATCGGGCGCGCGGCGTAGCTGACGATGACGTCGGCGCCGGCGCGGCGAATCGACACCAGCGTCTCTTCCACCGCGCGATCGAAGTCGATGAGGCCCGCGTCACCGGCGGCGCGCAGCGTCGCGTACTCACCCGACACCTGGTACGCGAACAGCGGGACATCGGTCGCTTCCCGCGCATCGCGGATGAGATCGAGATTGCTCAACGCCGGTTTGATCAGCAGCGCGTCCGCGCCTTCGTCGACATCGAGCAGCAGCTCGCGCCGCGCCTCACGGCGGTTGTTCGCCGGCATCTGGTACGACTTGCGATCGCCGAAACCGGGAGCCGAGTGCGCCGCTTCGCGGAACGGCCCGTAGAACGCGCTCGCCATCTTGATCGCGTAGCTGAGGATGGAGGTGTTCGTGAACCCATGCTCGTCGAGCGTCGCGCGAATGGTGCGAATGCGGCCATCCATCATGTCGCTGGGGCACACGAAGTCGACGCCCCATTTCGCGAAGTGCACCGACATCTCCGCGAGCACCTTCACGCTCTCGTCGTTGACGATGGTGTTGCCCTTCACGAGCCCGCAGTGACCGTGCGTGGTGTACGCGCAGAGGCACACGTCGGCGAACAACGGCAACTCAGGCGCCGCTGACTTCACTTCAGTGATCGCCTGACGCAGCGGCTCGAGTTGCGATTCGAGCTCCTTGCCGTCATCGCGTTTGTGCTCGGGCACGCCGAACAGCATCACGCCGCCGACTCCGGCGCGCGAGAGCGGCAGCACTTCTTCGCGGAGCAGATCGGGCGAGATCTGCCAGAGCCCGTACCCCGGTCGCGTCTCGCGTTTGATGCCTTTGCCCGGCACCACGAAATACGGCTGGACGAGCTGCTTCAGCGAGACCTGCGTTTCCGAAAACAGCGAACGAATCGACGGGTTCTGACGAAGACGGCGGAGACGCATCATGGCGGAGTGACCTCGAGAAGAGTGGCCGGGACATCGGAGGTGAGGTGCGCGATCGGCCACGGTGTCGGACGCCTCATGTTCCACTCCCTGAAGGTGGAGAAGCCGGAGCAGACGACGTGGCGAGGCGCCCGCTCGCTGCCCTTTGCGGTGAGAAAGTGAATCACCGCCGACGGGCTGAAGAACACCACGGCGTACTCCTCGGGCAATGGCGTGGCTCGGAGCATGGTGGGCTCGAACACGTCGTAGGCCGCCTTGCGCTCGACCCGCGCTGGTCGGAGCAGCCGCACGGTTTCATTCTGATCTTCGCCTTTCATTCCCAGCTTGCTCGTGGGGTAGCGCACCACGCGTGGCTGCGGCGCGGAATCACTCCAGCGCGCGTGACGCAGCAGCGCGTTCGCCAGCGCGACCGTTCCGCCGTTGATCTCGAGCTCCACCTCGATGCCGGCCTTGCGCAGGCGCGTCGCAGCGGAGCGCGTCGCGGCGATGGTGCCGAGCGAGGGCTGCGGGCTGCTGATCCACGACTCCACCGCGTTCGCGCTCGTGAACATCGTCCATGCGTCAGGTGGCGCGTCGAGCCACGGCCATGGCAGCGGGCGCGTCTCGATGCAGGGGAAGGGTTGACCGCTGAGCCCCACGGCCGCGAGACGGGCGCACTCGACGCGAGCGTCAGCGAACTCCCGGGTGATGAGCCAGACGGTCACGAGATAGATCTACTCCGACCAGGGCCGATTCGTGGCGACCATGACGGGGTCTGACGAAGACGGCGGAGGCGCATCATGGGTTCTTCTCCTCGGTAAGCGTGGCGTGGAGATCGCGCGTGACGACGGCGATCGGCCACGAAGAAGGGCGCTGCGAATTCCACGTCGACGCGGTCGAAGTGCCGAAGCACACGACTTCACGCGGCGCGCTTTTCTGAACGGACAGGTAACTCTTCACCGCTGACGGGCTGAAGAACGCGAGGCCGAAGTCGGCGGGCAACTGCGCGTGCGCGAGCTCAGGCGGCGTCGTGAGTTCGTATGCGATGCGGCGATCGACATTGAAATGCGTGAGGTACGTGAGCGCTTCGGTTTGCTCGTGCGACTCGATGCCCGCGTTGCTCGTTGGATAACGAAGCTGCGCTCCCGGTTCGCTCGCCAAGGCGCGTGCGAGTTCGACGACGCCTTCGGTGCCTTCGAGCTCGATGCGCACGTGATGTTCGCGCAGCAGATTCGAGGTGACCGGCGCGAGCGCGGCGACTCTGCCGAGCGAAGGCCGCGAACTCGCGAGCCACGATTCCACCGCGCGACGGCTGGTGAAGATCGTCCACGTGTCTTCGCTCGCTGCGCTCCACGGCCACGGCTGTACACGCGTCACCACGCACGGCAATGGGCGCGCGTCGACGCCATGCTCGGTGAGTCGCGCGCATTCGGCGTGCGCGTCTTCGAACTCACGCGTGATGAACCACCTCACGAGGGGTTCTCGACGCGAGGGTGGAGGGCCGCAGAACGCACAGGCCATTCATAACGCGACGGCTGGCTCACTACGGGGCGCATGACGAAGTTGTGACACGCCGCGAGCCTCAACCGCGCATTCAATGGCCCATGAATTCGCGAGCGCGTTTTCTCTCGGCGTTGAACGGCGAACGAGTCGATCGCCCTCCGGTGTGGTTGATGCGTCAGGCGGGTCGCTATCTGCCCGGCTATCGCGAGGTGCGAAAGAAGGCGTCGTTCTGGGAATTGTGTCACTCGCCGGAGCTCACGACGCAGGTCGCGCTCGAGCCGCTGAATCTCTTCAAGCTCGACGCGGCGATCGTGTTCTCCGACATCCTCGTGGTGCCGCAGGCGCTCGGCCTCGGCGTGACGTTCGGTACCGGTGAAGGGCCGCAGATCGCGAAGCGGCTCGAAACGAAGGCCGACCTCGCCGCGTGGGAAACGAATGGTGCGGCGGGCCGTTTGAAGTTCGTCTCCGATGCGGTCGCGCATCTGAAGAACGCCTTGAACGATCGCTACGGGATCTTCGGGTTCGCGGGCGCTCCGTTCACGTTGCTCGCGTATTGCGTCGAAGGCGGCGGGAGCGACGACTTCCTGCGCGCGCGCACGTTGCTGCATCGCGACCCGGAGCTCGCTGACCGCGCGTTGGCGACGTTGGCCGATGTGACCGCGGAATATCTCGAAGCGCAGTGCGCGGCCGGCGCCGACGTCGTGCAGCTCTTCGACACCTGGGGCGGCCTGCTCGACGCGGAGACCTACGCGCGCTTCTGCCTCCCCGCGATTCGCCGCATCACCAAGCCGCTGCGCGCGAAGGGCCGCAAGGTGATGCTGTTCGCGCGCGGTGGTCAGCACCTGATGCCCATGCTCGGTGAAGCCGACGTCGACGGTTTCTCACTCGATTGGCGCAACGACTGGCGCGAGACGCGGCGCATGTACCCGCGTCACATTCTGCAGGGGAACATCGACCCCGCACTGCTCCTCGCTGGAGAGATGCCGGTGCGCACCGCGGCGAGGAAGCTGATCTCCGACATGCGCGAAGCCGATGGCGGCACGCGCTGCATCTTCAATCTCGGCCACGGCATACACAAAGACACGAACCCCGGCGTCGTCGCCGCGCTCTGCGATGAGGTCGCAGCGCATGGCTGAAGCCGAGGTCCTCGTCGTCGGCGGAGGGCTCGCCGGCCTCGCGGCCACGCTCTAAACACAGCGGCCCGGGCTCTCTGTGA
>JBEHYH010000212.1:0-10486 GCA_048498275.1 Myxococcota bacterium
CACGAAGCGGTCTTCAGCCTGAAGCCCCGCCATCTCGCCGGCCGGCGCAATCGTTTCAGCGAAGTCGATGACCAGCGCGAGCGACTTCCCATCGCTCAACTTCATGCGCAGATAGTTCTCGAGCACCTGCAGCGCGCGGCCCGGGTCTCGCGGCATCACCTTCGCGAAGTCGGTGCCGTACAGCGAGTCGTAGCCCGAGAGCACGCGCGACAAGTCCTTCTGGGTCTCCGGCTCCGCGGCGCGAATGCCCGAGCTGCGGTCGTAGAAGACGACGTGGTCGCGCCCGCCGAAGAGCTCTTCGGAAAAGAACGTGCGCAGGTTCGCGAAGTCGCGCCCGCCATCTTCACGCGTGATGGGCTGCAGATCTCTCACCGCGCCGTAGACCACGAAGGTGCTGACGGTGCGCGTGTAGTACCGCTGGGCGAGCTTCTGCGCCCACGGCGGGAGCCCCGCCAGCGGGTCGTCACTCTTCTTGCGAACCATGTGGAGTCTTCCTCACTGCGACTTGCGTTTGAGCTCGTGCGTGAGCTGCGAAGGCGCGTTGCCTTCTTTCACGTCGACCACTTCAACCACCGTCTCGAAGCCGTCTGCCGACAGCTTCACGGTCGCCTTACCGACCGGCACCTGGTCGATGTACGGCCACTCGGTGACCTCGACGACCTTGCCGTTGATGTTGAGCTTCGCGGTCTTCATCGCGGCGTCGGGCACGCTCACCATCAGCAGCCCCGTCGACGCCGGCTTGAGCGCGAACACGGCGACGAGGCCGATGATCAACACCACCACCAGCGCGCCCGCGCCGATGAGGAGCTTGAGGTTTTCCTGCAGGAACCCGCCGCTCACCGGCTGCGCGTCGGCGACGGTCTGACTCGCGGCGACCTTCTGGGCCTGCACCTTGGGCGGCACCATCGCCAGCGTCGGCGAGCTGTTGGCGACCTCCCCGTTGCCGTAGGGCTGCTGCGTCACCACCGGCACGTTGCGCGTCGGGTTGCGCTGCGGAGGCGGCGTCATCACCGGCGGCTGCCGCACCTGCTGCTGCACGGCGGGCCGGCCCGGGTCGGTCGCGAGCTCCTGATTCATGCCCGTGCGATTGCGGATGTTGAGGTTCTCGCCGCTCGGGTTGGTGCCCGATTCGTCGAAGGGGTTCGACGCGTCGGCGAGCACCGTCGATTCGTGCTCTTCCTTGCCGCTGGTGAGCATCGGCGCGACCGCGGTGAGGCGCGGCATGCTGGTGAGGCTCGGCGGGCGGGAAGGCGCCGAGGCCACCGGCGCCAGCGTCGGCGGCGCGCGAATGCCCGAAGGCGTCGAGCCGGGGGGCGCCTGATTGATCGGCACCGAGGTCGGGATGTTGGTCACCGAGCTGGCTCCCGAAGCGCCCTGCCCCGGCTGCGGCACCGCGCCGACGCCGAAGCCCATTTCGATGGCCGCGAGCATGCCTTCGGGCGCCTTGATCTCGACGTATTCGGCGAGGCGGACTTTCTCTTTCTCGAAGTCTTCGGCGAACGTCGCCTTCATGAAGGCCGCGAGGTCCTTGCGCGCGAAGGTGTTGCCGGTCGAATACATGAAGGCGATGAGCGCCTCGCCTAGGTCTGAGCAGCGCTGGTAGCGATCGTCGACGTCCTTCGCCAACGCCTTCATCACGATCTGCTCGAGCGGCGGAGGGATCTTCCGGTTGAAGTGCGAGGGCGGCAGCACGTCGACCTTGCGCACCTTCTCGAGCACCGAGAAGTCGGAGTCGCCGACGAACAGACGCTCGCCGGTCAACATCTCGTACAGACACACGCCGATCGCGAAGAGGTCGCTGCGGCCATCGAGCGGCAGCCCGCGGATCTGCTCCGGCGACATGTAGCCGAACTTGCCCTTCAAGATGCCGGCCTGCGTCTTGGTCGCCTTGCCCGCGGCCTTGGCGATACCGAAGTCGATGACCTTCACTTCACCGTCGTACGAGAGCAGCGCGTTCTGCGGCGAGACGTCGCGGTGAACGATGCCCATGTCGCGGCCCTGACGATCTTTCGCGTGGTGCGCGTAGTCGAGGCCCTTGCAGCATTCGGCGATGATGTAACAGGTGAGCGGAATCGGAGCCGGCTCGCCGCGCTTGCGGCAGCGATCGAACACCGCGCGCATGTCCTTGCCGGACACGTATTCCATCGCGATGTAGTAGCTGCCGACCTTGTTATCCAACTCGTAGATCTGCGCGATGTTCGCGTTGTTGAGTTGAACGGTGATCTTCGCTTCATCGAGGAACATCGAGATGAATTCCTCGTCCTCCGCGATGTTCGGGAGGATGCGCTTGATCGCGACGATGCGCTCGAACCCCCCGGCGCCGAACGTCTTGGCGCGCCACACTTCGGCCATACCGCCGATGTTGACGCGGTCGAGCAGCAGGTACTTTCCAAAAGGAATCGGCTGTTTCTTCTGAGCAGGAGCGGTCGCCACAGCGGGCCAGAGCGTAACGCCTCGCGTTCGAAGCGGAGGGATTTTTCAGGGTGCTTCGTCTTGTGTAGGCGGCTGCCACACTGGGTCTTCAGGGGGCGCTTCCGGGTGGGGCTGCGCGACCGACACCTCCCCGACCCACGGGCCCTCGGTGGCGATGATGGCCGGGTCGCCGAATGTTGCCGCGCCGGCGGTCGCCGTCAGCGTGACCCAACCATGGGTCGCGTCGGGCGCCACGCAGTAGATGAAGGCGCCGGGCGCGCCGGGTTTGTCGGCCGGGCCGGTGCAGTTGCGGCGCACCTCGAGTGACCATTTCGCGAGGCGTTCTCCACCGACGAAGAGCGGCGGCGGGCCCAGGTCTGCGAGGTCCTTCTCGAAGGCACGCGCGTCGGTCGGTACACCATCGAGCGTGGCGGCGGCGTTGAGGGCCTGGGTCATGTCAGCGAGCGCGCCGACCAGCTCCAGCTCCGGGAGCTCGCTGGTGCGCCGCGACGCCAGCACCAGGAAGTCGATGAAGATGAGCAGCACCGCGGCGATGTTCGCGAGGCGCCGGGGCCGCCACCCCGCCGGGCGGCTCCGCGCCAGCACCAGCGTCACCACGTACGCGAGGGCGACCGCGGTGCCCGCGAGCGAGAGCGGCAGTGACGGGAGCGCGTGGAGCACCGCCAGCGGCGCCGACTGCGCGCGCACGTAGCGCAGCAGATCTCCCGCGTAGAGCCAGAGGAGGAAGGCCGCGAACAGGAGCTGCAGCGCCAACCGCACCCGCTGCTCAGACTTCGTCGACACGTCTCCCGGCACGACGCGGAAGCTAAACCACACGCGCGCGCACGGCACCGACTTCGCGCTGCGCTACAAGCCGAACCATGCGAGCGATGTGGTTGGCGTTGCTGGTGGCGGCCCCGGTGGCCGCGCAAGAAGTCTCGAGCCCGCCTCCGCCTCCCGCCGGCACGCCCGGGTTCTGACGACCCACGCGCGATGAGAACGAGGCGCTCCACGGCCACGCGGTAAACGTCGGCCGGCCCGACGCGGAAACCAAACCGCACGCGCGCGGACAGCGCCGACTTCGGTCACACTGGCCTCATGCGTCTCATCGCATTCAGCGTGTTGTGCATCGGCGCGGTGGTTTCGGCGCAAGAACTCTCGCCGCCGCCCCTGCCGCCCGACGTCACGCCCGATTCGGTGCTGCCGAAGACGAATGACCAGACGAAGGGCTTCACCAGCGCCTTCTCGTCGCGCATCTCGTTCTTCTCGACCAACGACCAACTGCACTTCGACGTGTCGCTCGGGAGCGGTCGCGAACGCTGCAAGACGCCGTGCGCCATCGACACCAACGCCGGGTACTCGGAGATCACGGTGGTTCGCGAAGGTCAGCGCCTCACCGAAGAACACCACGTGCCGCCCGGCCGGAGTCATCTGCTGATCAAGAGCTACTCGACGCCGCTGATCGCCGCGGGCGCGGTGTTGATGAGCCTGAGCGCGACCGCCGTGCTCGTCGCGGTGATCGTCATCGCGTTGTTGCCATACACCGTGTTCGCGATGCTGTTGACCGCCGTCGCCCCCGCGGTGCTCCTCGCGGGCGCGGGCATTCCACTCACCGCGGTCGGCTCACGGCGCCCGACCACCACCTTCGTCGAACTCGGGGACGGGTTTTGATTTTGCGTTTCGCGCTGATGATGACGGTGCTCGCGGGGGGCGTCGGGAGAGCAGAGACGCAGACCTTCACCGGAGACTTCGCGTCGCGGCTGTCCTTCTTCTCCACCAGAACGGACCTCGCGTACGAGGTGTCACTCGGTGATTCCAGCAAGCACTGCCGCACGCCGTGCACGCTCGAGGCACGCGCCGGAAAAGCGAGCTTCTCCGTGACGCGCGATGGCTTCACGAAGACGGAGACGCGCGTCCTTCCTCCCGGGCAGAGCTACGTCGCGATTCGCCCGTACTCGGTGCCATTGCTCGTCGCCGGCGCGACGCTGATGAGCCTCAGCGCGACGAGCCTGTTGATCGCGGCGATCTTCATCGCGCTGACGCCGCTGTGGGGGCCGTTGATTCTGCTCGTGGGTTTCGGGCCGGCGGCGCTGCTCACGGGAATTCCCGGCGTGGTGTTCACCGCGCTCGCGCCACGGCGGCAGACCCTTCAAATCTACCGCGGCGAGCTTCAGGTGCCCTGACCGGCGAGCACCCGCGACGGGTCGACGTTCGACGCACGCCGCGCCGGGAGCCACGCACCTGCGAGCGCCGCGAGCACGCCCAGCACCACGCCGAGCAACGGCAACCAGAACGGCACGGAGAAGAACGAGTCGGGCTTGAAGGGGAAGTCGGGCAACACGCGCGTCGAGAGCAGGTCGAGCAGCGCCGACATGCCGATGGCGAAGAGCGTGCCCGCGGCGCCGCCCGCGAACCCGAGCAGCAGCGCTTCGGTGAGCACGAGGCGGAAGATGTCGGTGCGGCGGGCTCCGATGGCGCGCATCACGCCGAGCTCCTTCTCACGCGCGCGGGTCGCGGCCGAGAGCGCGTGGGCGATGTTGAACGCGGCGAGCAGACAGATGAGCACCGACAACAACGCCATCGCCGACGTGGTGAGCGTCACCGCCGCGCCGGCGCTCTCCGCGAGCTTGCGTTCACGCTCGTCGACGCGGAGCCCCATTTCCTTCACCTGCGCGATGAGCGCGGGCACATCGCCGGGCGTGCGCGTCTCGAGCGTCACCGCCGTGAAGAGGTCGGCGTCTTCGCCATATTGCCTGTTGATGCGCTGCGCGGCCGCGAGGGGCACCGTCAGCCCCGCGAGCAACCCGCGCTCGGAGACGCCGACGACCTCCGCGCTGCCCTCGTTGTGACCGCCCTTGCCCGGCGCGATGAAGCTGCGGTTCCAATCGACGGGAAAGCGGAAGCCCGGGAGCATCGCGTGGGAGATCTGCGGCAGCCCGCGCGCCGGCGCGAAGGTCTTGTTGTAGATCTCGATGAGGCGCGTCGCGGCGATGACCGGCAACGGTTTGTCGGGGCCGGGGTCGCTGAAGTCACCCAGCTTCACGTCCTGCTTCACCAGCTCCGCGTCGACGCCGACCGCGAGCACCTCGAAGCCCATGCGCACGTGCTGACCGAAGAAGTTGCCGTCGTAGAAGCTGACCGCGGGCACCTTCACCAACTGCTTCCGGTACGTGTGCACCACGCCGGGTGTCTGCGCGAGGCGGTCGACCGCCGACTGGTCGAGCTTGCCGCCGAAGAGCCCGAGCGCGATCTGCGAGGGGATGACCTCGATCATGTTCGCCTCGAGCGGGAAGATCTTCTCGCGCACCACCTTCGCGACGCCGAGGCCGAGCGCGACGAAGAACACCAACGCGCCGATGCCCATCGCGATGCCGAAGCTCGACGAGAACGCGCCGCGCACGTCGCGCTTCAACTGCAGCCCGACGAGTCTCCTCAACGACGCAAACGAAAACCCGCTCCCCCTCTCCGATGCACGGGAGAGGGTCGGGGTGAGGGCCGAAAGGGTCTTCGCTTCTTCGGCCTGCGACAGCGGGAATTCGATGACGCGCGTCGCGGCGTTGCGCAGTCGATCTTCGTGCGTCACCGCGATGATGGTCAGCCCTTCGGCATTCAGTGACTTGAAGAGCGCGATGATCTCGTCGGCGGTCTGCGCGTCGAGATTTCCCGTCGGCTCGTCACACAGCAGCACCTTCGGCTTGTTGAACAACGCGCGCGCGATCGCGACGCGCTGACGCTCACCGCCCGACAACTGACTCGGGAGCCGCTCCGTCTTGTCACCCAGGCCCACACGCGCGAGCGCTTCTCTCGCCCGCGCCTCGTCACGCACGCCACCGAACGCCGCGGGCAGCAGCACGTTCTCGAGCGCCGAGAGCCCCGCGACGAGATGAAAGAACTGAAAGACGAAGCCGACGGTCGCGTTGCGGAAGCGCGCGAGCTCGGGCTCCGAGAGCCTCTGAAGCGCGTAGCCCGCGACCTCGACCGAACCTTCGAAGTCGCCGTCGAGCCCGCCCAGCACGTGCAGCAACGTCGACTTCCCGGCGCCGCTGCGGCCGACGATGGCCACGAACTCGCCGGGCGCGATCTCGACGTTCACGCCATCGAGCACGCGCACCTCGCCACGAGCGCCGTCACGGTACGCGCGCTGCAGCTTCGAAACGGAGATCACGGAGTCTTCGCCGTGCCCAACTTCAACGAGACGTGGAAGTGCGCGCGATTGTCGCGCACGCCCATCGAGTAGCTCACCTGCTTCAGGTCGTCGGCGGCCTCGAGCCAGCGCGTCGCGGCGGTCTTCATCGCGAAGCCACCGACGCCCCAGGTGCTGTCGGGCAACGCGCGCAGTGACGACGACAACTTCGACACGTCGAGCACGAACGAGAACGCGTCGTCGGGCAGGCCTTCGATGGGCGCGCCGGCGGTGCCTTCGCTCTTCACGAGTTCCTGCAGGCGGCCGATGGGCGAACCGAAGAACACCAGCTCACCCTTCGGCGAGAAGTGCACGCCCTCGCCCTGCGACCACGTGGTGATGAGCGCCTTCTGGCCATCTTCACGCGTGCGCAGCTCCATCGTCGCGCCGAACTTCGGAGCGATGGGGAGGAGCTTCTCGAACGCCGGCACCACGGCCTCGGGCGACTTCACGCGCGCGACGCCCGCGAGCTGCGCGTAGGCGAACGGGTTCGTGCGGCGGATGTCGAGGTCGGGCATGCCCGCTCCGAGCGGAGGCGCTTCGCTCAACGACAGCGAGAACGCCGCGCCCGGTTTGAGCTGGTCATAGACCTGCGTCTGCAGATCGAAGCCCGAGTCGCTCAGCGCGCGCGCCATCTGCTTGCCGAGAACGCCGCGCGTCCACGGGCCCAGTTTGCTCGCGTCACCGTTGAAGCGGCCGATGAGGAACGCGTCGCGCGGCAGGTACCCGAGGTTGTCATCACCCTTCTGCGGCACGAACGCGGCGAAGTGCGCGCCGTCGTCTTTCCATTTGCCGACCGCGTCGAGCTCCAGCCCGGTGGGCGCGAGCGTCGCGGTCGCGAACAGATTCACCACCGGGCCCAGCATCAGCGCCGGCGACCCCGACGGGAACCAGATGATGAGGTCATTCTCGCGCGTCTTCGCTTCGCCGAGCGGCGCGAGGTAGTCGCGATCTTCCTGCAGTGAATCGCTCTCGGGCAGCGACGCGAGCGCGGCGATGTCGCCCAGGCCGCTCTCGTCGACGACCAGCGCGTAGGTCTGCGTCAGCACGTACGCGAGCTTCGGCTTCTCGCCGTCTTTCACGAGAAACCCGGTGACCGTGACGTTGCCGGCCTTCTTGTCCATCACCACGCGGGCGCCGAGCCGCGCCGCCGCGAGCTTCGTCATCGTCGCGCGGAACTTCTGCTCGTCACTCACCGGCAGCGCGAAGACGGTGTGCTCCGAGAACAGCAACATCACCGCCGCGCCGCGCGAGCCATCGATGCCCGCCGCGCTCATCGAATCGGCGCTGCGGATGTCGACGCCCAGCTGCGAGATGAGGCCATCGGCGAACTCCTTGCCCGTGGCGAACCCCTGGAGCTGCGCCGCGAAGCCGACGACCTTGAGCGCCTCCACGAGCTTCAACTTCGCGCCGGTCTTCTCCAGCGAATGCGTCAGCGCGACGGCCACCGCGGCGTGCGGCACCACGCGCTCCACCACGATCGGCCGGGCGGGTTTGGGCCCGAGGTGCCCACCGCCGCGAAATTCCTTCACCGCGACCCAGACGCCCGCCGCGCCCAGCACCAGCAGCACCACCACCAGCGCGGCGCGCTTCATCGCACGCGCTCCCGAGCCGGAGACGGGTCGCGCTGCGTGAATTCCTCGGTGACCTGCATGAACTGCTCCATTTCTTTCACGGTCTCTTCGGTGGCCGACACCTCGGCGGTGAGCGCTTCGAGCTGCCGGCTCACGACCTCGGGGTCTCGAATGGCGATCGACTGCTCGTGCGTCAGTCGCAACACGTCTTCGATGCTGGCCAGTTGGTGACTCACGACTTCGCGGCTCTCTTCGGCCTGTACGAAACGCGCCACGCGCTTCTTCAGAATCTCGACGCGCCGCGCTTTCACTTCGCGGAGGCGTTCATTCTTCTCGTCGGCGAGCTCGGCCTCGAGGCTCTTCAACTCCTCCTCGACCGAACGGCGATCGGTCGCGTTGAGGAACTTCCGGTAGCTGTTGAGCGTGGTGACGAGGCGCAGAAAACTCGTGAGCAACGCAGAGAGCCGGCGCTCGCTCGACGCGGTCAACACGCCGCCGCCGGGCATGCGCGCGTAGCTGGCGAGAATGCGGTCCTTGAGCTCGCGCAGCACCTCGTAGTGCTGCCGCTGCGACGGCGCGAGGTCACCCAACAACGCCTGCGTCTCTTCGGGTGACGCGATGTCTGAATGAATCTGCGCCTCGAGGTTCGCGCGCACCGCCCGGCGGAATGACGGAATCAGCGAGAGGAACACCGAGTACGTGAGCGAGCCGGCGGCCGCGGCGGCGAGTGGAATCCAGTCTCCGGTGGCGAGCGACGCGGCGCCGCCGGCGACCAGCGCGAAGGCGTTGGCCGGCATCGCGAGGGCGGCTCTCAGACTGCTGCGTTGTCGTCGGTTCTGGCTCATGGCAGTCGAACGCCTCACACAGGCGTCAAATCCAACGTGAGCGACACGTTCATTCCGCTCGCGATGATTTGACTTACTTCGGGTTCGCCGCCTTGACGATTGAAGCTATTGGTTCGAGCACTGGTTTCGTAACTGCTTCCACGATATTTCCGAGCGCTGCTGCGGATTCTTGAGGCTGCTTGATTCCAAGTAGCGCCCTCAAGAATGACGGGTCCTTCACAATGACCTGATCAACCCACCAGTTCGGAAGCAGGAGTCGCTCGGAAACTTTAAGAAGTTGATACGCAAAAAAAACCAGCGCAATCGTGAGAACAGCGTGCCCACCGAGGTAGCCGTAGAAGTCTCGATTGCTCATCGGATGTCTATGACCAACCACAGCTTTCGAGCAATCTTCTGCTGTTGGCGGGCACATTTCAGCGCTTCTCTTCAACTCAAAGAGATCGCAGAAGCCGACGATTGCTAACGCAAGAATCGCGACAATAGCTCCCGCTCCTATGCCGTATCCAACGAGACGACGTTGACTCTCTTGGCTCGTTCTAAGTGCCGTGTATTTCGCTCGCTCTTGCTGGGCGGGATCTACTTGCTGCGGTGCTGGCGGCTGCGACCCAGCCGCAGGGTTTGGATCGGTCGGAGTGGACGTCACGATGGAATTCCAAGATTTGTGAGTCGGTAATTCATCGCAACCTGTGACACGTCAAAAAGAGACGCGAGTGCTCCAACCGCTCTCCCATAGTGACTGACTGCGGGCCACACCATCCACGCCGGCATCAGCAAATTGGCGGCAAATTGATTCGCGGCTCGTTCCTTGGGCGACTTTTCGAGGAAATCGTCGTCTCGATGATTCTCGCCCTCGGCGTGCAACAATACGTGCCCTAGTTCGTGCGCCATCGTAAATCGACGTCGCGTGTTTGCATCGAGATGCTTCACTCGAATTATCGCTCTCGATCCCGAGACATACGCCGCTCCAGAAAGCCTCGGCTCCAAAAACTGGTGCGTCGGCTCCATCTGAATTCCCAAGTGATGAATGATGCCTTCGACATCTACAGGAGGCTGAGTAATGCGAGCATCCTGCAACACGAGGTCAGCACTCACACGCGGATCGTTCCGGAGTTCAAGCCATCGAGGCGTTGTGTTGACGATGAAGGGCATGATCTGAGGACCTACTAGCCACCGTTAAGATACCTAACCGCGCGATGTTCCTTCGGCCAGATATGCACGACGCATATCTGAATCTGCGAGAACAATACTCGGTGGGTCCGACAAGTGCTCGGGAAGCTCGCACGACTCTGAGGGCGATTTTCGTCTCAAGCAGTGCAAGGATTGGTGACCGCTCCAAGGCGATCGCCTTTAGTCAGACGTGCTGATCGATGAGAATCGGGTTCCCGTCGGGGTCGGTGAGCATCATGTGCTCCGGGCCCTTGGTCGCTTCGTCAGCCAAGGGCTGATTTGCCTTCAGGTCTTCGCGCCCCGCC
>JBEHYH010000213.1:0-10385 GCA_048498275.1 Myxococcota bacterium
TTGTCGGTGAGGTCCTTCCACGTGCCGCCGACGCCCTTCACCACGGCCTGACCGCCGAGCTTGCCTTCGGTGCCGACTTCGCGCGCGACGCGCGTCACTTCCGAGGCGAAGGAGTTGAGCTGATCGACCATCGTGTTGATGGTGTCCTTGAGCTCGAGGATCTCGCCGCGCACGTCGACGGTGATCTTGCGCGAGAGGTCGCCCTTGGCGACGGCGGTGGTCACCTCGGCGATGTTTCGAACCTGCGTGGTGAGGTTCGACGCCATCGAGTTCACGTTGTCGGTGAGGTCCTTCCACGTGCCGCCGACGCCCTTCACCACGGCCTGACCGCCGAGCTTGCCTTCGGTGCCGACTTCGCGCGCGACGCGCGTCACCTCAGACGCGAACGACGAGAGCTGATCGACCATCGTGTTGATGGTGTTCTTGAGCTCGAGGATTTCGCCGCGCACGTCGACGGTGATCTTGCGCGAGAGGTCGCCCTTGGCGACGGCGGTGGTCACCTCGGCGATGTTGCGAACCTGCGTGGTGAGGTTCGACGCCATCGAGTTCACGTTGTCGGTGAGGTCCTTCCACGTGCCGCCGACCCCGGCCACCACGGCCTGACCACCCAGCTTGCCTTCGGTGCCGACCTCGCGAGCGACGCGCGTCACTTCAGACGCGAAAGACGCGAGCTGCTCGACCATGCCGTTGACGAGCCGGGCGGTGCGCAGGAAGTCGCCGCGCAGTTCACGGTCGCCGGCGTTCAATTCGAGCGTCTTGCTCAAGTCACCCTTGGCGACCGCGCCGATGACGCGGCCCATCTCGTCGTTCTGCTGCGCCAGCGCATCGACGATGTCGTTGACCGAACGAACCTTCGCCTGCCACTGGCCTTGCGCATGCGAAAGGTGCGCGCGCTCCTGCACGCGACCTTCCTTCGACACCGCGGTGGCGACGCGTTCGAACTCGTTGGCCGTTTCTGCGTTGAGAGCGATGATCTCGTTGATGGCCTCCGCCACCAGCCGAGCCGACTTGTTCCCGCGCAATGTCATGCGCGCGGTGAAGTCGCCGTTCTTCACGGCAGACAACACCTGAAGAAGCTCGTCGTGATTGACGCCGCCCGCTCTCGTCGCGGCGGGCACTCAGTGCTCTCCTTCGTTTTCCTTCGCGTACTTCTTCAAGCCGATCTCCTCTTCGGTGATGGCGTAGCCCTTGAGCTTCTCCCAGAGGTTCTTGCGCGAGATGCCGAGCTGCTGCGCCGCCATCGCCTTGCGGCCCGCGGTGCGTTGCAGCGCGCGCTTCACGTATTCGCGCTCGAAGGCGCGAACCGCTTCGGGCAACGGGCGCGTTTCGTTCGGTTCTTCGGCGACCGGGCCGTCGTGACCGACGAGCTCGGCCGGCAGATGCGAGAGCTCCACGCGACGGCCGCCCGACACCACGACCGCGCGGCGAATGACCTGCGCCAGCTCGCGCACGTTGCCGGGGAACGGGTAGGCCGAGATCGCCGCCAGCGCGCCGACCGACAGCTCCGGAGGCGAGGAGGGCGCGCAGAAGCGGCGCAGCAGGTGCTCGGTCAGCAACATCAGGTCGCCGCCGCGTTCACGCAACGACGGCACGCGCAGCTCGAGCGCCGAGATCTTGCGCGCCAGCGGTTCGATGAGCCGCATGCTCCTGGTCAGCTCGGCGAGCGGCTCGTTGATCGCGGTGATGACGCGCGCGTCGTACCCCGACTCCATGACCTTCAGCAGCCGCGCCTGCGCGGGGATCGAGAGCGACTCGAGATCGTCGATGAAGAGCGTGCCGCGCTCCGCCGCCAGCATGCGCGGAGGCTGCCGCTGCGCGACGCCGTCGAGCCCGAAGAGCTCCAGCTCGTGCTGCGCCTCGGGGATCGAGGAGCAATTGAAGACCACGAACGGCCCCGAAGCCCGCGCGCTCTGGCCATGCAGCGCCTGGGCGACCAGCTCCTTGCCGGTGCCGTGTTCGCCGGTGATCAACACCGGCTCGTCGCGCTGGGCGAGCTGCGCCATCAGCTCACGCAGCCGCTCCATCGGAGGAGATCGGCCGATCAACGCGTCGTCGCTCTGATCGGGCGTGGGGCTCAGGCGCTGCGACTTGAACTGCTGCTGCAGATCCTGCTCGCGCTTGATGCGCTCCAGCAGCTTGAGCAGCGTGTCGAGCTCGAACGGCTTGGGCAGGTAGTCGACCGCGCCCAGCTTCAACGCGCCCACCGCGTCGGGCACCGTCGCGTACGCGGTCATCATGATGAACCGCGTGCGGGGCGACTCGTGCCGCACCTTCTTGAACAGGGTGAAGCCGTCGACCTTGGGCAGTCGAACGTCGCTGATCACGACGTCGAAGACCCGCGTGCTCAGCGCCGCTTGCGCGGAGAGCCCATCGAAGGCGGTTGTTGTGTTGTACCCCTCGGCTCGAAGTGCTTCATCCACCGGCAGAAGAATCGAGGGCTCATCGTCGACAAGGAGGATATCCAGCATGGGCGCAAGAATGTGGAGACATCACAGTCACCGCAAGGCGCATGTTGGAGCAGTTACGCTACGGTAACGCACAAAAGTGGGCTGATCAGGGTGCAGGTGCGAGCTGCGGAAGCGGCGCCATCACCCGTGAAATCAAGGCCATATGCGCCGAGAGCTCGGTTCTGCCGATGCGCACGGCCTCCAGCAACTGGTCGACGGAGGGCACGATCGCCAGCGGGCTCAGCGTTTTTTTGAAGTCGTGTGTGAGATGCGCCCACGCGCGGTTTGGAGCGACGTTCAGCTCCGCCAGCCGCTCCAGCGCCAGCCACAGCGGCGTCGACAGCTTCATCGAGAACCCGTTGAGCGCGAGGATGAACGCGTTGCGCGTGCCGATTTCGCCCTTGTGCACCGCGCGCCAGGCCGCCTTCGCGGGCACGTTGTCGGCGAGGCCTCCGTCGATGAAGCGCGCGATGTGATGGTCGCCCATGTACTGAGACAGCAGCCGGTGCATGCGCGGGTCATCGCGGAACACGTCGTAGTGGATGATGCCTGGCAGCGCGCTGGAGAACCCGGCGGCGTCGAGCGCGTCGAAGTCGCGCGTGTCGTCATCGGCGCCGAGGTGCACGCGATGCAGAATCTCCGGCGACATGAACTCTGAAATCGCCTTCACCCAGCGCGGCAGAATGAGCGGGTTGAGCAGGTGCTTCGGCGAGAGCGCTGTGAGCTTCTCGTAGAACTCCAGCGGCCGCGGGAGCTTGCCTTTACGGATGCCGCTCACCGAGATGATGGTCTTGATCGGCAGGTCAGACAGCCTGGGCCCGTCGTTGCCGCGCGAGTCGACGCCGAAGTACCGGCCGATGCCGCTGCGCAGATACAGCCGCAACGCCGCCGGCACGCCGTAGCGATTCTCCGTCGAGAGCGAACGGAAGAGCTTCCGGTACGACAGCGAACGGACGATGCCGACGATCTCGTCCTGCTCGTAGCGCGCGATGCGGCTGCGGAAGAGCGAGAGGATCGCGCCCATCGACGCCGAGGCCATCAACTGCGGCTTGAGCCCGTACTCGTCGAGCAGCGACATCACCCCGAGGTACGGGTACGCCGTGCCGCCGCCGCCGCCCATCACCATGACGAGCGCCTTGTGACGCAGCTCGCGATCGATGGCGTCGAAGGGCACGCGATGCGCGACGCGTCTCACCAGTTGATCGCGGGTGTTGATGACCCGTTCTTTGAGCTCTCGCAGGTGCGGCAACAGATGCGCGCGTTCGACTTTGCCATTCGCGGGCAACAGCACCGGCGTCAGCCGCCGCGTCAGCTCCTCGCGGAATGGGTTCAGGTACGCGCCGACGCCGATGTCGCGGCCTTCGTGGCGGACCTTGTAGAGCTTCGCCAGCGAGAGCGCCGAACGCAGCACCGCTTCTTCATGCGCGGTGATCAGCCCCGGTGCGGCGATCGCCGCGCGCAGCAGCGCCAGCTCCAGTTCTTCGAGCGGCCGGGTGATCTGAAAGCGCTCTCGAAGCAGCACGACTTCAGCGTTTCTGACCCAGCAAGCGCAGCTCGCGCAACGCCTCCGTGCAGTCAGGGTTGCACTGGATCGCCTTTTCGAACTGGCGCTCCGCGCGATCGGGCCGGCCGGTGGCTTTGTAGATGTAGCCCAGGAAGAGGTAGCCCTTGTCGAGCCGCGGGTTGAGACTGATGGAACGCTCGATGGCCCGCATCGCGTCGTCGGCGGTGTTCGGGTTCGCCTGGAACCCCGCCCAGCCTTCCCACGCGTGGAATTCGCCCTCGTCGGGGTAGAGCGAGATCGCTTCGCGGAAGAGCTTGTTCGCTTCGCCGTAGGCGCGCTGCTTCATCAGCTCTTCGCCACGCTGGAACTTGCCCTCCGCGGCGAGGATACGGCTCACGTCGGGGCCGGTGGTCTTCTGCGCGCCTGAATTGAGCTCGAGCACGTACTTCTTGCGCTCCTCGGCGTCGGTGAGCACGTCGTGCGCCGTCGAGATGTACTCGTAGATTTCCTGCGCGAGCTCGCGCACTTCGGCGCTGGCCGACGAGTAGTGCTTGTCGGGGTGGTATTCCTTCGCGAGCGCGAAGTACGCGCGCTTCACGTCTTCACGCGTGGCGGTGCGCTGCACACCGAGCAGCTCGAAGTAGTCGAGCTTGCGCATCGCCGACATCCGCTGCGCGAGCTTCTCGCGTTGCGCGCCTTCCTGACCTCCGAGGCGCGGCAGGCTGACGACCGCCGAAAGTTCCGGGAGCAGCGAGCTCGCGGGCCTGGGCGCCTCGACCGGAGGAATCGCTCTGGGCAACGGCGGCGGCGCGCTGACCGGGCTCGCCTTCGGGTCGGTCCACGGCAACTCCGGCGCGGCGGGCGCTTTCTTCGCGGGGAGCGGCGGCGGCAACGGCGGCGGCTTCGGCGCGGGCTTTTCCTTGCGCGCGGCGAGATCGTGCAGCGAGACCTTCTTGTGCGACGCGATCGCGTTGTCCGAGAAGTTCACCATCTGCGCGAGCTCCATCGCGAAGAAGAAGCGATTGGTCTCGAAGGTCGGCAGCAGCTCGAGCGCGCGCAGCGTGGCGAGCGTCTTGTGGCCGTCGGCGAGCTCGAGCAGCTCCTGTTCTTCAGGGGCGAGGCCGGCGTCTTGCAGCGCGTACAGCGGGTCGTCAGACAACGTCGCGTAGCGGCCGTCGAACCCGGCGAACGTGCGCGCGAGCCGCTTCTCGTCGTACGCGCGCTTCACGCCCTCGTAGATCACCTGCGCGGCGGTCATGCCGAGCGACGTCGGCTCAGCGGGCAGCTCGACGCCGTCGTTGAACTGGTACTCGCCGTCGTCCCACGCGAACACGTCGTAGATCTTGTGCTGGAGCTGCAGCACCAGCGCGTGCTGCAGATTGTGCGGGCTCAAGCAGCCCATCTCGATCAGCACCGTGCCCTGCATGCGCTTGCTGCGCTTCATGCGCTGCAGCGACTCTTCGCATTCAGCCTCGCTGATGAGCTTCTCTTTCACCAACACGCGGCCGAGACACTCGACGAGCAGGTTCGACTTCACGACCTGCGGCGTACCTTCACGGAAATAGACGATCTTCTTCACCGTGCCGCGGCGCAGCCGGAGCGCGCCCGAGAAGCGATTGCGGTACGCCTCCGCGAGCAATCGCGCGAACGGCTTGTCGGTGATGGTGGCCCAGGGCGCCTCTTCTTCCTTCGGTGGCGCGGCCTGCACGGTCGCGTCGGTGTCTTCTTCGACGGGCGGAGGAGGCGGCGGCGGTTTCGGCGCGGGCTTCGGTTTCGCCTTCGTGCCGCGGCCCAGCGGGTTCTTCTCGATCTGCGTCTTGCCTTCGATCGCCGGTGGAGGCGCTTTCGCTTTGGGCGGCGGCTCCACGAGCACCGGGCGCGCTTGAACGGTCGCGGGTTTCCCAGCGGGGGCAGGCGCGGGCGCTTTCTTCGGCGGCGCGGCCGGCACGGCCTTCTCGACGAGCGCGGCTTCTTCACGCTGCGCGTCGTCGGCCATGAACTCGCCGGTCTTGTCGTCTTCTTCCTCCGGCGGCGGAGGTGGCTTCGGCTTCTCGGGCTGCGGCTCGAGATCGCCCAGCGCGCCCTTCAACGTGTGCAGCACCAGGCGCAGGTCGAGCGGCTTTTCCAACAGTGCGAACGCGCCGTGCTCTTCGACCGCTTCACGGTGATGGAGCGGGTTCTTGTACACGCCGGAGATCATGATGATCGGCGTGCGCTTGCCCCTGGCCGTCGCGCGGATTCGCTTCGCCACCTCGTAGCCGCTCAACGCCGGCAACAGCAGGTCGAGCAACACCGCGTCGAACTTCTTCTTCTCGAAGGTCTGCACTGCCCATTCGCCGTCGCGCTCGACCGTCACCACGTAGCCCTGACGGGTCAGTGCGTCTGCCAGGACCCGCTGGACGCTGCGGTCATCATCGACGATCAACACATTCACGGGTGAGGTGGCCATCGGCGCGCGAAATCTAGGCGACCTTGGAATACGTCAGCACGTGATAAGTCGAACCCGCGCTTTCGTTTCTTACGCCTTGAGGAGCCCCCATGATCCGCCGCGTTCTGCTCGCCACCTTTGCTTTTTCGACCATCGCGCTCGCGCAGGGCACGGAAGGCCCCGCTTCCGCGCCGGCTGCCGCCGCGACCGTCGACTCCGACACGCCCGAAGCGAAGGAGGCGAAGGACCTCGTGAACAAGTACCTCACCGCGGTGAAGGCCAAGAAGTGGGCCGACGCGAAGAAGTACCTGCACCCGAAGACGCTGGAGGCGATCGCCGAGCGCAAGAAGCGCCTGGGCAAGGAAGATCACCCGATGGCGCCGTGGTTCCACGAGAAGGTCGATTACTGGCTCAAGGACTTCAAGCTCGTCGCCGCGTCGCCGGGTCCCCTGGGCACCTTCATCGTCGAGACCACCGAAGACAACTTTCAGGTCGAAGACAAGGGCGTCGCCGAGGGCGAGAAGGGCGCGTACCTCGTCGGCAAGAGCGGCGGGAAGCTCTACGTGACCGACAAGAAGCGCGGCGAGACCTTCACGAAGGACTCCATCAAGCTCGGCTACAAGGGCTGGTTCGACAAGATCGAGAAGGCGCCCGAAGCGACGCCCGCCGAGTAACGCTCACGGAGTCGCCAGCGCGTGGAGCACAGGCTTCGCCTTCTCCACGTCGGCTTCGTGTTTGAGCACCAGGTTCAGGGTCTGCGCGACGAGCTCCGCTGACAGCGTGTCGGCGTTGAGCAGCACCAGCGCCTGGGCCCAGTCCAGCGTCTCGGCAATCGAGGGCGCTTTCTTCAGCTCCATGCGGCGCAGCTTGCCGACGGCGGTCACCACCTGCTCGGCGAGCTTCTCGGGCACGCCCGGCAGGCGCGTACGCACGATGGCGAGTTCACGTTCGCGCGTCGGGTAGTCGATGAACAGATGCAGGCAGCGCCGCTTGAGCGCGTCAGACAGCTCGCGCGCGTTGTTCGACGTCAGCACCACCCGGGGGACGTGTTTGGCCTTGAGCGTGCCCAGTTCGGGCACCGTCACCGCGTTCTCCGCCAGCACCTCGAGCAGGAACGCTTCGAACTCCGGGTCGGCCTTGTCGATCTCGTCGATCAGCAGCACCGTCGGCGTCTCGCTCAAGATGGCCTTGAGAATCGGGCGGGGCAGCAGAAACCGTTGCGAAAAGAACACCGCGTCACTTTGTGCAACGCGCTCGGCCGCTTCTTGAATGGTCGCGGCGCCCACCATCAGCTCGCCGACCTTGTCCTTCAGGAGCTGGGTGTAGAGCAACTGCTTGGCGTATTCCCACTCGTAGAGCGCCTTCGATTCGTCGAGCCCCTCGTAACACTGGAGCCGGATCAGCTCCCGGCCCAGGCTCTGCGACAGCGCGCGCGCGAGCTCGGTCTTGCCGACCCCCGCGGGACCTTCAATGAGAACGGGCTTTTCCAGCCGATCGAGCAGAAACGCCGCCGTCGAGATGTCTTTCGACGGCAGGTAGTTCACCGCCGCGAGCTTCTGCGACGCGTCTTCGATGCTGACGAAGGTACTCATGGAAGTTCCCCATACCACTGATGTCTCCCTGACACGGTTGCCATGGCGCCGCCGCCGCGATCGCCGGGGCGCATCACCGGCAACAGAGGGGAATGTCGTCAGGCACGCCCGCTGCATTCGTCGACGAAGCGAAGAGGACTCACGTGAACGCGACGACGCTGCGGATAGTGATGCTGGTGCTGATGACGGTGCTGCCGGGCGGCTTCGTGCTGCTCGCCGCGTGGCTGTACGCGCGCGCCGTCGTCACCCAGGTTCGCCAGCTCGAAGGCGAAGACCGCGTGGCGCGCGCCGTGCGCACCGTTCGGGTCCGTCAGGTGCTGTCGGAAGCCCGGCAGCTCACCCGCCGGGGTTGACGCCGGTCACCAGCGACTGGAGGTCGAGGCCTCCGGTGTAGCCGTAGCTCACGTACTGATCGAACCCGTACACCGTGATGCCCGCCCCGGGGATCTGCTGCTGCCCGGGCTTCGCCACCACCTGAACCGTGTGGCTGCCGACCACGACCGGCACGTTCGTCACCTTGAAGGTAGTGCCGGTGACGGTGGCCCAGGCGCTGGTGACGACCACGTTGTCGACGCGCACTTCCTGCACCTTGGCATCGTCGATCACGATGCCGAGGTAGTTGTCGAGGATGCCCGGCGCCGTCAGCACCGTGTAGCTCGCGCGCCATTGTTCGACCGGCGGGAGCAGCACCTGCGACGGGTCTCCCTGCGTCGGGCGCGTGGTGCCGGTGGTGGCGTCCTGACCGGCGAAGAACTGAGCGACCTGCACCGGCTGATTCGCGCTGATGGTGAACGAGGTCTTGCTGCGGAACTCGACGAACTTGCCGCTGCGCAGACGGCAGCGCGTCGCCGCGGTCGTGCCGGTCAACGAGGTGCCCGGCTCGCAACCGCCGCCGCTCAACACGTCACCCGCGGCAGGCACGGCCGAGAGCGTGATGGTGGTGCCCTGCGTGCCGTTGGGGCACGCGGTGCTGACGGTGTCTCCGCAGCCGGCGACGATCTTGTAGTAGTCGGGGCCCGCGTTCGCGGCGCTGGCGAAGCTGTTGTTGGTCAACCGCAACGGCGCGGTACGCGAGGCGACGAAGTTCTTGCCCCACGTCGCGAAGGGGAAGAGCTGCTCTTCGACGTGATCGCACGCGGTGTCGGAGAAGCCGCGCAGGGTGCAGGCGCTGCCGCCGAACACGGCGATGGGCTTGTCTGACGTCACGATGGTGCCGGTGAGGTCGGCGTTGGCGAGCCGGCAGATCTGATCGCAGGTGCCGAATGCGCACGCGAGCGAGGTGTCGTACGGGTTGTCGGCGCACTGGAGGTTGGTCACGGTCGCGGGCAGCGCGTTGCTGAGCTGCAGAATTTCGTACTTCGCCAGCGTGAAGACGCGCGTCTCACCGGCGGTCATCGCGGTGACACCGCCCGAGCCGGCGCCGATCGCGGTCGAGGCCTTCACGGTGACGTTGGTGTTGTCGTCGGGCGAAACGATGGTGATGGTGCCGTTGAACCAGGCTTCGGCGGTACCCGACGTCGAGCCCGCGCGGTTGGCCATCAGCTCCGGCGCGAGCGCGACGTAGCTGGTGCCGAGAATGTGCGCGGGGAGCAGCAGCGACGCATCGTTCGAGAACGCCGCGTACTTGCACGTACCGCCGGAGCAGGTGCCGCCGCTGCCCAGCGTGCAGGTCGCGCTCGAGCTGCACGTGCCGTAGTTGGCGTACGCCGCGAGCGGGTTGAACTGGTAGACGGTCACCGGGCGGGTGGTCTGCAGGTGGTACGCGTACTTCGCGCGCCCGGTGACACCGATATCGGTGGGGATCACCAACTGCTGCCACGGCACCTTCACCGTCATCACGCCATGCGTCGTCGCGTCGGTCTTGCCGGGCACGGTGACGGTCTTCACCGTCTGCTCCGCGCCGCCGAAGAAGCGCTTCACCGTCAGCGTGGTGGGCTGCACCGAATTGTTGGCGACGACGAACGCGAACTCGCTGTCTTGCGTGCCCTGGCCGCCGCTCGTCAGGCCGCCCATGAACGCCTGCGGCACGACGACGTTGTCCATGACGGTCGTCCAATATTCGCAGCCGAAGTAGCTCTTGGCGGCGGCGGCATCGGCGCACTCGTCGAGGCAGTTCCCGCTCACACACTGGGCCGTGGGGCTCCCGCCGAGTGAGGCGACGCAATCGGTCTGCACCCATGAACCCGTCGCGCCGCAGGTCTGCTGCACGGTGCTCGACGCGCACGCCAGCGCCCCGGGGATGCACGCCGGCGGGTGGCACTGCGGGCCGTTCGCGCCGGTCTACGTCACCAACGCCCTCTACCCGTTCCCAAGCGCGGCCCCCTAAAGGAAGCTATTTCTAGCGGCCAGTTGGGTTCTGATAAACTTTCCGACTTCATCGAAGCTAGACGATTACTTAATAGCGCCAATCGTGG
>JBEHYH010000214.1:0-10343 GCA_048498275.1 Myxococcota bacterium
GGACCAGGACGAGGAGGCGGACGCGGCCGGGTTGGGGCCGGTCTTGGGAACAGCGCGCGCATCATCGGCTCGGAGTCTTTGTCGGCGAAGACGCCGAAGACCAGGTGCACCGGCCGGCCGGCGTATTCGTCATCGAGCGCGGCGAGCAGCACCGAAACGCCCGCGGGGTTGTGCGCACCGTCGAGCACCACGAGCGGCGAACCGGGGAACTCTTCGAGCCGACCCGGCCAGCGGGCAGAAGCAATGCCCGCGCGAAGCTCGTCGTCGGTGAGTGGAAACGCCTTCAACTCGCGCAGGCACGCGAGCGCGACCGCGAGGTTCTGCAACTGGTGCTTCCCCTTCAAATGCAAACCCGAAGGAGCCCCCGCTCCCGCCTGCGGGAGCGGGTTGGGGGTGAGGGCCGCACTCATTCCGAAGTCGCGGCCTTCGAGCTTCGCGCCGGGCCGATCGAGCACCGCCAGCGCCTCCGGTTTCTGCGCGGCGAGCACGATGGGCACGCCCGGCTTGAAGATGCCCGCCTTCTCCGCGGCGATCTTCGTCAGCGTGTTCCCGAGGTACTCCATGTGATCGAAATCGATCGGCGTGATGCAGGTCACCACGGCGTTGCACGCGGTCGTCGCGTCCAACCGGCCGCCGAGCCCGGTCTCGATCACGCCGATGTCCACCCGCTCCTTCGCGAAGTGCCAGAACGCGACGATGGTGCCGAACTCGAAATACGTCAGCTCGTGATCGACCCCGAGCACTTCGAGCACCTCCGAAATCCGCTGCCCGAAAGTCACGTCATCGATCTCGACGCCGTTCACCTGAATGCGCTCATTCGGGCGAATCAGATGCGGAGACGTGTACAGCCCCGTCTTGTACCGCTGCCGCAGGCACGCTTCGGCGATGGCGCAGGTCGAGCCCTTGCCGTTCGTGCCCGCGACGTGCAGCGCGGGGAACGTCTTCTCCGGGTTCCCGAGTTTCGCGAGGGCCGTGCGCACGCGCTCCAGCCCCATCTTGATGTTCGACGGAGCCAGCGCCGCGAAGTGCGCCAACCCTTGCTGCGGCGTCACGACGCCATCAACCCCAGCAACTGCACCAACTTCGTGCGCAGCTCATTGCGCGGCACGATCGCGTCGATCATGCCGTGGTCGAGGAGGAACTCGCTGCGCTGGAACCCTTCGGGGAGCTTTTGACGAATGGTCTGTTCGATCACGCGCGGGCCGGCGAAGCCGATGAGCGCCTTGGGCTCCGCGATGATCACGTCACCGAGCCACGAGAACGACGCCGCCACACCGCCGGTCGTCGGGTGCAGCAGCACCGAGATGTACGGCTGACGAATCGCGCGGAAGGCGCTGATCGCCGCCGACGTCTTCGCCATCTGCATCAGCGAAAAAATACCTTCCTGCATGCGGGCGCCGCCTGACGCCGAGAAGACGATCGCCGGAGCCTTCAGCTCCAACGCGCGCTCGAACACGCGGGTGACCTTCTCGCCCACCACGCTGCCCATCGAGCCGCCCATGTATTCGAAGTTGAAGGTGCCGATGGAGACGCGGCGGCCGTCGATGGTGCCGACGCCGCTGATGAACGCGTCTTTCTCGCCGAGCGCCTTCATCGTCGACTTGATGCGGTCCTTGTATTTCTTCGAGTCGCTGAACCCGAGCGGGTCGGTCGGCTCAAGACCGACGTCGAACTCCTCGAACGAATCAGGGTCGCACACCGACGCGAGCCGCGCGCGCGCGCCGAGCTGCATGTGGTGATCGCAATTGGGGCAGACGTTGAGGGCTCGCTCGAGCTCCTCGCGCAGCATGATGTCGCCGCACTCGTCACACTTTTCCCAGATGCCCTCCATGCGCGACGACGACGTGCTGGGGTCTGGAGCTGCGATCTTCGGCTTCTTCTGGAACCACGCCTGGCCTGACATGGCGACGGCTCGTAGCGCCTGAAACGGGCCGTCTCAAGTGCGCATGTATTTACGCACTCCCCGCGAGTGACTCCATGTCGCGGAGCGTCTTGGGGATCGAGTCGGTCAGCACTTCGACACCGATCGGCGTACACACCACGTCGTCTTCGATGCGGATGCCGCCGAACCCGCGCCCGTCGTTCATGGTGAGGAACTTCTCGGCCAGCTCCCAGTTCACTGCGTCCTTGAACTGCGCGCGGAACTCGGGCGACCGGAGGATCTGCGGCACGAAATAGAGGCCGGGCTCGATGGTGAAGACCATGCCGGGCGCGAGGTCCATGTCCATCCGCAGGTACGCGGTACCGAACTGCGCGCTGCGCGTGCGGCCGTTCGGGTAGTGAATGCGATCGCCGAACGATTCGAGGTCGTGCACGTCGAGCCCGAGTTGATGCCCGAGCCCGTGCGGGAAGAACAACGCATGCGCGCCTGACTCGACGAGCGCGTCGGGGTTGCCCTTGAGCAGCCCCAACTGCACGAGGCCATCGGCCATGACGCGCGACGCACGCAGATGCAGCTCTCGGTAACGCAGGCCCGGCTTCACGGCGGAGATCGCGTCGAGCTGCGCCTTGAGCACGAGCTCGTAGATGTCGCGGCCCTCCGGCGAGAACGCGCCACCCACCGGCCAGTCGCGCGTCACATCATTGCAGTAACCGGAGTCGAGCCCTTCAGCTCCCGCATCGAGCAGCACGATGTCGCCCTTCTCGAGCACATTGCGATGGTCGTGGTTGTGCAGCACCTCGCCGCGCACCGACAGAATCGTGCCGTACGCCGCCGTGCAGCCGCCGCGCGCGAAGGCGCCTTCGACCTGACCGGCGAGAAATTGCTCGATGACTCCGGGCCTGGAGTGCGCCATCGCGGCGACATGCGCTTCACGCGTCACGGGGACCAGCCGGCGAATCTCCGCGAGCTCGTCGTCATCTTTGTGGAGTCGCAGCCTGGCGATCACGTCCAGCAACGCACCCGCTCCGACCTTCGTCGGATCATCGAAATCGAGCGTGGCTTTGGTGATCGCGTTCGCACGCGCAGTGGCTTTGGGGTCGGCAACGGCGAGCGAACGAACGGCGCGCCCGGCAGCCAGTCGCGCGACTTCGTTCTCGAGTTTTTCCACCGCGAGCACGTCGTTCACGCCCTGCCGCGCCTTCACCTCAGCGAACGATTCGAGCGCGCCGTGCCAGATCGCATCGGCCATCGAGCGCTCCGGCAGAAACAACGTCACGTTTCCATTCGCGGGGTCAAAGAACGCCGCGCTCCCGGCTTCAGGCCGCTCGAAGAAGTAGAGAAAGTTCGAATCGGCACGAAACGGAAACCCGTTCGCCGGGTAGTTGCGCGCCAGCACGCCGCCCGCCATCAAGAGCACAGGGCCCTCGAGCCCGGAGAGGAAGCGCGCGCGCCGACTTGCGTAGTTCATGAACCGGTCTTACCGCTCGCTGTGGTACTCGAAAACCCATGAAGGCCGCCGTCACCGATTTCGAAGGGCCCGAGCACGTGAAGCTCGAAGACGTCGACGCGCCCGCTCCGGGGCCCGACGAGATTCTGGTGCGCGTGGCGGCGACCGCGTTGAACCGCGCCGACCTGATGCAGACGCAGGGTTTCTACCCGGCGCCTCCGGGAGTGGTGCCCAACATCCCCGGGCTCGAATACGCCGGTGAGGTCGTCGAGATCGGCGCGCGCGTGACGCGTTGGACGGTCGGCGATCGCGTCATGGGGCTGGTCGCGGGTGGCGCGTGGGCGACCTTGCTGGTGACGCACGAACGCGAAGCGCTCCCCGTCCCCGAGTCGCTCACGTTGACGCAGGCCGCGGCGTTGCCTGAAGCGTTCTGCACGGCCTTTGACGCACTCGTGACGCAGGCGGAGATGACGAATGGCTCGCGCGTCCTGATCCACGCGGTGGCGAGCGGGGTCGGCACCGCCGCGCTCCAATTGGTGAATCTCTACGGTGGGTCGGCGATCGGCACCGGGAGAAATGACGCAAAATTGACGCGTGCACGCGAGCTCGGCCTGCGTCATTCCGTGCTCGTTCAAGACGGCGTGTTCGCTGATCAGGTTCGCGAACTCGGAGGCGCCGACATCGCGCTCGATCTCGTCGGTGGCGCGTACGTCGGCGAGACCGTCGGCGCGATGAACCTCAAGGGCACGATGATGCTCGTCGGCTTGTCGGCGGGCGCGTCGGCGAAGGTTCCGCTCGCGCAGGTGCTCCACAAACGGCTCCGCGTCATCGGCACCGTGCTTCGCGCGCGGCCGCTCGAAGAGAAGATTGGCGTAGCGCGCGCTGTGGAAATGAAATTGCTGCCGCACTTCGCGTCGGGCGCGCTCAAGCCGGTGATCGACGCGACGCTGCCGATGACCGACATCGTCGACGCGCTCAAGCGCATCGCGACCAACGACTCGTTCGGAAAACTCGTTCTCACCTGGTGACTGACATGCCCGCCTTCGATCCCAACGCCGCCGCCCTGCCCGACTCCGGAGTCTTCGGTCTTCCCTTCACGCCTGATGAAGCGAAGGTCGTGCTGATCCCCGTGCCCTACGAAGCGACGACGAGCTACCGCGGTGGCACGTCGAACGGCCCGGCCGCGATCCTCGAAGGCAGCCATCAGGTCGACCTCTTCGATCTCGACACCGGCCGCCCGTACGAAGCCGGCATCGCGATGTTGGAAGAGCCCGCGCAGGTGCGCGCGTGGAACGACGAAGCCAAAGCGCTCGCGAAGCCGATCATCGAGGCCGGTGGCGTCGACGCCGATGAAGCGTCGCTCGCGAAGATCAACGCGTTCTCCGTGAAGATGAACGACTGGGTCTACGAGACGACGAAGGCCTGGCTCGCGAAGGGCAAGATCGCGGCGGTGGTCGGCGGCGATCACTCGACGCCATTCGGCGCGATCAAGGCGTACGCCGAGAAGTATCCCGACCTCGGCATTCTCCACCTCGACGCGCACGCTGACCTGCGCGACGCATACGAGGGCTTCGAATGGAGCCACGCGTCGATCATGTTCAACGTGCTCAAGCACGTGCCGCACGTGAAGAAGCTGGTGCAGGTCGGCATTCGCGATTTCGGCGAAGGCGAGTTCGACATCATTCAGAACTCGAACGGCCGCGTGCACACGTTCTTCGACGCGAAGCTGACGCACGCGCGGCTCGATGGAGTGCCCTGGCGCGAGCTCGTCGACTCCATCGTCGCGGAGCTGCCGAAGCACGTGTACCTCTCGTGGGACATCGACGGTCTCGACCCGGTGCTCTGCCCGAACACGGGGACCCCGGTGCCCGGCGGGCTCTCGTTTCAGCAGGCCGTGTCGTTGATGGAAGGCATCGCGCGCGCGGGGAAAGTCATCGTCGGCTTCGACTTGAATGAAGTGTCACCCGGCGAAGAGAACTCCGAGTGGGACGGCAACGTCGGCGCGCGGCTGCTCTACAAGATGATCGGCTGGACGTTGCGTACCCAGAAGGGTCACTGACACGGCGGCGGGCGGTAGAGATACCGAACGCGCACGCCTTTGTGATCTGCCGGCGTGAGGTCGACGAAGCTCGCCGCCTGCAGTTGGTAGACGGTCGCGTCGACCTTGCGATGCACGACCCAATCGATGAGCCGATTGCCGAGTGAGCCGCCGTTCGCGGGCACGTCGAAGAGGTACGGCTGCGTGCCGCCGTTTTCGTCCTTCAACATCGTCGGCAGCCGCGTGGTGTTGAAGTCACCGGAGCCGACGGCCGGATACGCGGCGGTCTCCATCTTCTCGTTGAACGAAGTGATGTTCGCGGCGTGGGTCGCGATTCGGTAGTCGACGTTGTCGTTCAACGTATCGATGCCGGCGACGCAGTGAATCGCGACGCGCACCACGAAGGTTCCGCTCGCCAGGTGCTTGAGGCGAACGCGCGTGACGTAGAGGTCCGGAGTCACTCCCGCTTTGCCATCGGAGGACTTCGTCGAGGTGCCGCTCACGAACTCGTAGACGCTCGTCTTCCACGAGATCGGCGCGTAGTTCGCCGGGTGCGCATCGGGGTTCGTCGGGTTGTGACCCCAGAACGTCTTCCACCCCGCGCGCGCGTCGATGTGATCGACCTGCGATTGGTTTTCGATCTCCGTCCAACTGATGGTGTCGGGGCTCACGCCGTCGGGGTTCACGAAGGCCTTATCGATGGCCTGATTCATCTGCGCGGCGGTGTCGGTCTTCTGCATCGACGCCTGGAGATGACGCGTCGAGTACTCGATGCACGCCGGGCCTGCGTCGGGAGTTCCGGCGTCGATGATCCCGGCGTCGATTTCTTCGGGCACGGACGCGTCAGGTTCACCCGCATCATCTGGGAGATCGACAGGCGTCTCACCTCCGTCGAACTGCGATTCCACGGGGTCGACGTACGACGCGTCAGGCGTGTCTGCATCGGGAACGTCGATGATCTGCGGAGCTCCACAGGCGGCGAGCACGAGGATGAGCGGCAGCGCGTTCTTCACGGGCTGCGTGAAACACCGCCTGCACGTCACGAGCTACTGGCGCCACAACGCCGCGTCACGCCCGCGAGACACGATTCACCCAGGCGAAGCGCGATGAGCTCAGCACGATGCCTCGAGTTCATCGGGCAGCGCCTAAGGAGCGCGGAGTCAGCTGACGCGCCACGGGCCTTCGTGCGCGGCCAGCCAGAAGCGATTCGCAGCGCGAGAACGACCTACGCGCGGGGCACCTACGGCGTCGCATGTTCGACAACTCGCGAAAATGCGCGACCCACAACGTCTGCTGCCGGCACGCGGCGCGATCACTTTCGTGCGGCGCGGCTCTCGCGGAGCACGCGCTCGGGACACACGGGAATGCCGTCGATGATGCGCGCGTCGCGAATCAGCATCGGCACGTCGTACGGGAACTCGAACGTCGCATCGACCTGCAGCCCGTCGATCATCGCGCGCGCGTAGAACTTCCCCGCGAGCGCGCGTTCGTTCCATTCGCCGCTCCATGGCTCACCCCAGACGGTGATCGAACCGCGAGCCTTCGCCCAGGTCGCGAACGCCTCGAGTTCACCCGGCGCGAGCACGATGTCGACGTCGTGGAGCGCGTGCGTTTCACCGAGCAACACGAGCCCGGCGCTGCCGATGGTGACGAAGCGAACGCTCGTCGCGAGTTCACGCAGGAGCGCGAGGTACGGCGCGTTACTCAAAGTAGTTCCCGATCACCTGCGCGTTGGGAACCCAGTCGCCGCAGAGGTCTCCGGTGGAGTGAAAGACGAGTTTCTGCAGCACTCCGCTCTTCACGCCGTCGTCGTGAGCGACATAGCTCGCGGCTTCGAAGACGACCTCCACGCCGCCGCGACGGTAGAGCTCGTTCGAGTAGTAATAGCCCGAGGTCACGCCGACGAACTCCCAGCCGTCGCGAATCACTCCGTGCGTCGGGAAGATCTGCTCAGCGAGAGCGCGCACCGAGATGTGATTCCTCGAGATCCATCGCGACGTCTTGTTGTCGACGTAGATGCCGCCGAGCTCGCTCAAGCTGCGGAAGACGACGCGCTTCACACCGAGCTCGCGCGCTTCGTCGACGTAGCGCTCGACGGCTTTCAACGTTGAAACACCCTGCGCGTTCGCGATGCACACCAGCTTGAGCGGCACGCGCGCCTTCAGAATGTTCGTGACTGTCTCGCGGAAAACGAGCGCTTCGCGAATCGGCTCCTCGCGAGCGAACCGCATCACGAGGTGGTTCAATTTCTCGTCGAAGTGAGCGCGAGAAAGTTCGACTCCCGTGAACGACGCTTCCGCGAGCGCCTCGATGAGCCGCGCGTCTTTCGCGAGGCCGGAACCATTCGTGTACAGAACTCGCGAGGGGAACAATTGGTCGTGCTGCTTCACCAGCGCGAGCAGGCGCAACAGCCAGCGCGGCTTTGACGTGGCTTCGAGTCCACTCAAGCTCAGACCCATCTCAAAGCCGCGCAGTTCGCTCCACGCGCGGTCGAGCCCGGCGAAGTAGCGATCGAAATCGCCGATGAGCGTTTTTGCGGTGAGTCGTGCCGCATCGACGCGCAGCAACTCTTCGCTACAGAACGAACAATGCGCGTTGCACGCGGTGGGGTTCGCATACGGCGTAAACGTGAGCCCCGGCCGCAACAGCACGCGATGTCCACGCAACGTCCACTCGACCGGAGCGCGCGGTTCGAAACTCCGCCAGCGCCCTTCGCGGTACTCGCCGGGCTCCCGCACTTCACGAAACTGATTGGGAGCGAAGGTCACAGCGTCACCCTCCCCGCCATCGCGACGCCGATGTTGCGCTCGGAGCCGCACGGTTCACGCGAGTGACCAAAGCGGAGGTTGTCGACGAGCAACAGATCACCGGCTTCCCAGTGCACGCCTTCACGCGTCTCGAGGAACGCGTGCAACAGCGCGTTCACTTCGTCGTCGGTGAACTCTTCGCCGTTGCCCTTCGGGTAGCGCCGGAAGCCGTTCTGAATCGACGGCGGATCAAGCGGAATGCGCGGAAACAACATCGTCTCGCCGTGAAACGCGGGCACGCGGATGCGCGTCATCAACGTTCCATCATCACGCCACCAACATTCGTCGAATTGGTGCGTCGCTTCACGGCAACGAACTTCGGCTTCGTCGCGGTCGTTCGTCTCGAACCGATCCTGCCACGAGCGGAAGTAATTCTTCGCACGCTCCGGGTGGCGCTCGTCGATGAAGCCCATCTCGATGCGCATGCCATGTTCGCGGAGTGACTCGACGAGCGCGGGAGCGCGTTTTTCGATTCGTTCGCGAAAGCGCTCCGCCGAATGAACGAACGTGCGACCGACACACGCGCTCGACGCGAAGAACAACAACCGCGCGGGGAGTTCGCGTTGGTACAGCACTTCGTTGTGCGGCAGCAGCCAGAGATGCGCCGGGTACGCATCGGTCGCGCGCAGTTCTCTGGTGAGCGCGCGGCGCGTGGTGCGGCCGCAGTTCCTGCCTCCCCAGGCGAAGGCGTCGCGTTCGCCGAAGCCGAGTTCGTCGAGCGTGTCAGCCTCGAGTGATTTGAGCCCGGTACGTTTGACATGCAGCGCGCCGTGACGTTCGAACTCGCGGTGAATGAGCTCGAAGTCGAGCCCCGCCACCGAGTTCGCCGAGAATGTGTTCGACGTCTCCAGCTTCAACTCGTACCGATTCGGAGCAGCAGGAGCGAAGCGAGTGCGCGCAGGCTCGGGCTCAACACGCTCCGTCGCCATGCCGACGACGAACTCACGCTCACCGGTGAACGATTCACGCGAATGCCCGAAGCGATGATTGTCGAAGAGCACGAGGTCGCCTGCGTGCAGTTGAACGCCCTGACGCGTCGCGAGGAATGCGGAGCGAAGCTGATCTTCTTCTTCCTCACTCAGCTCATTGAAACGCCGGAAGCCGTTGCGCGCTGACGGCGCGCCCAGCGCCACACGCGGGAAACGAAGCGGACCGCCAGGCGTCCAGCGAGCAGGCAACGTGATGCGCGTCATCAACGTGCCGTCGTCGCGCCACCAGACCTCGTCGTATTCATCACGCGCTTCACGAGCGCGCGCGAACGCCGCATCACGCGACTTCGTGCCGAAGCGCTCCTGCCATGACTGAAAGTAGTTCGACGACTTCTCGGGGTGCGCCTCATCGAGAAACCCGGTCTCGATCGACAGCCCATGTCGCTCGAACTTCGCGACGAGCTCCCTCGGTAGCGCACGTTCGACCTCACGTGCGTCATGCAGAAACACGCGGCCACCATCGCTCGCGGGTTTCAGACACCCGAAGAGCACCCAACGCGGTGAGCCGCGCCGGTACTGCACCTCGTTGTTCGGCAACAGGTAGAGCTCCGGCGGGTAGAAATCCATTCGTCGCAAGCCGGGCGCGATCCACTTCTCCTGCGTCGCCGCGCTGGTGCGGCCGCCGAGCGTGAAGTTCGTGTCCTCCGAGAACCCGAGCGCGGGCATCACCGATTGAATGCCTTCCAGCGAGTGGATGCCGGTGTTCTGAACGAACAGCGCGCCATGCAACCGAAGTGCGGCGAGCGCGTCAGCGCAGTTGAGCGCCCCACCCGCGTCGAACGTGCGCGCGCTGAAGCGCTCTGTTCGCATCGATGACGACAGCGCACGCCAGCGTTCGAGGTCCATGAACACAGAATAAGTCCTATGAACTCTTTTTCGCCACTACAAAAGAAAGGCCTCAACGTGTGAGGCCCTCACCCCGACCCTCTCCCGAGAACGGGAGAGGGGGAGTCGCGCTCCTTCTATGCCTTCAGACCAGCTTGACGCCGGCCTTCTTCGCCGCTTCGACGAGCGTCGTGCCGAGCTCGGCGGGAGACGCCGCCATCAGCATGCCCGCCGCCGACATCGCCTTGATCTTCTCGGCCGCGGTGCCCTTGCCGCCGGAGATGATCGCGCCGGCGTGGCCCATGCGCTTGCCCGGAGGAGCCGACGCACCGGCGATGAACGACACCACCGGCTT